>JBIKOK010000131.1:0-17294 GCA_044358025.1 Opitutaceae bacterium | reverse complement strand
GGTCGGGCGAGACTTCGGCCCGGACGCGCAACCACTGGCTTTGAAACAAGCGGAGGATGGCGTTGTCCCGATCGACCAACGTGCGATCAAGATCGAACAGAACGGCGCGAATCATAGTGCGATTCCGGACGACATGCTCGTTTGAGCTCCCGCCGCGGCGGCAGGACCGCTGTTAATGGTGAGCCGGGTGATCAGCATGGAGTCTGCGGGCTTGGCCTCTTCCTAAACGAGAGGGCCACGTTCAAACGGGGCCCGCGGTGGGCGGGGTTTCCTCCGACTGGCAGCCGAAGGCGAGGTGGTTTCCATCCGGATCGGCGACGAGGAAATCTCTCATGCCGTAGGGGTAGTCTTTGGGCGGGGCGATCAGGTTCGCGCCCCGGCTGACGAGGCCGGCGTGGTAGCCATCGACGGGCTCGGCGCAGAAAATATAGACGGTCCCGCCGCCGACCGGCCGTTGGTGAATCGTGTGCCCACACAGATGGAGACAGACGTCACCCAGCTGCACGCCAGCGTAGTCGCCGACGCGGAAGTCGCGGCTGAAGCCGAGGACCTCCGTGTAGTGCGTGAGTGACGCATCCAAGTCGGCGACTTGGAAGACCGGCGCGGCGTGACGGGTCTTCATCGGGCAAACTGACGATCGAGAATTCACCCCGCCAAAGTGGCCGGGATCGCTTGCTCGGCTCGAGGCACGGGGGATGAGCCGTATTTGGCGACGAAGCTTTCCACGTCCAACAGCTCGTTGAAACGCTCAACGAGGGTCGCGCGATCCCAGTCCCACCAGGCGATGGCCTGAAGCTGTTCGATCACGTCTTTGGGAAAACGATATTTGACCACGCGGGCGGGCACGCCGACGGCGATGGCATAGGGCGGGATGTCTTTGGTGACGACCGCGCCCGAGCCGATGACGGCGCCGGTACCGATCTTTTTGCCGGCAATGACCGTGACCCCGTGGCCGATCCAGACATCGTGGCCGACGGCGCAACGGTGGGCTTGGCGCCACTGGAAAAAATCGGAGTCTTCCTTCGTATCGAAGCCGTATTGGATGCGCCGGTAGGTCGAGTGGTGTTGGGTGACGCGCCACGTGGGGTGGTTGCCCGGATTGATCCGGGTTTGCGCCGCGATGGACGCGAACTTGCCGACGTCGGTCCATATCATGCTGACGTGGCCCGCAAGGTAACTGTAGTCGCCGAAGGTGGATTCGCTGATCGAGCAATGGGCGCCGATGTCGGTCCAGCCGCCGATCTCGGATTTGCGCACGATCGCGGTCGGATGGATGGTCGGCTGTTCGCTGAGCCGCTTGGGTTCGCGCGGCTCCTTGGGGGCGGCGGGAAAGGATTCGATAAAAGGCATGGGGCGAAATGAAACCGGCTCAGAGCGGGAATTGGGGCAGACCCGGTAAGGGGGTGAACTCGGCGAGATGGCGGTAGGCGCGCAGCTCGGCGGCCGGAAGATGGAAATGCAGGCTGTGCAGGGAGAGCTCGCGGTTGATCGAGATGACGAGGTCGACGAGCCGGGCGCGGGTGGCGTCGTCCAGTTCCCGTTCCACGTAGGCCAAGGTGATGTGGCCGATGAACGGCCGCGTGCGCCGGATGCCGAGGTCGGCGAGGCGCACGTCGCCGTAGAAATGATCGCGGAAGTGCAGCACGCGATGAAAGCCCTCTTCGCGGTCGAAAATGCCGAGCAGGCCGAGGGCGGTCCCGAAGATGCTGAGGCCCACCATGCGCATCGTGAGCGGATCCCGCGCTCCCGTGGCCGGGATGTCGGCGAAGGTGTGGGTGACGATACTGGGGAAATCGGTCGCGAGCCCGCGGTCGACGATCAGGCGCTGGTGTTTCTCGGCGGAGAGCGTGTTGGCGATGGTTTGATGAAAGCTCGCCGCGGGCAACGGATAGAGTGTGAGGGGAGCGGCGAGGCGTTCCAGCAGACCGTTCTGGATGGAGGCCAAGGCGCTCACGAGCGGGGCGTTGGCCGGAGTCGAATCGACCATCGAGACGACGGCATGGCCGATGTAGGGTTGGGGCACCCACGCGCCGTCCTGGAAGCGAAACTGGTCGGCGGGGCGCAGCTGCGCCGCGCGGGCGGCGACGCCAGTCGGAGAGATTTCATGGAGCTGCCGTTCCTGGTAGGCGGCGAAAGAGAGTTCCCTATCGGTAGCGGCGAGCATGGAGCGAAAGGGCTAGACGGCGAGATCGACCACGGTGGCGGCGACGGGATGCTCGGCTTCGCGGCCGGCGGCGTGGACGCGTTCGCCCCGTACGTAGGTTTGCAGTACGGTGGGCGTCTCTCCACGGAGGCGGACGAGGATGAGATCGGCGGATTTGCCGGGAACAAGGCTGCCCGTTTCGTCAGCGATACCGGCCGCGCGCGCGGGTATTTCGGTTGCGGCCGCGACGGCCTGCGTGAGCGAGAGCACGCGCTCGTGCCAGAGTTTGAAGACCGCGTGCAGCATGGCCGGTGGATAGTAGTCGGAGCAGAGGCCGTTGACGGCGCCGGCGCGGATGGCGGTGGTGACGTTGAGGTTGCCGGTGAGCGAGCCGCCGCGGAGGACGTTGGCGGCTCCGCCGAGCACATCGAGGCCGAGCGTGCGGGCGGCGTGGGCGGCTTCCAGCGTGATGGGGAATTCGCAAATATTCACGCCGGCGGAGTGCATCTGACCGACTTTTTCCGGGGTGTCGTCGTCGTGCGAGGCCACGGGAATGAGGCGGGCGCGGGCGCTGTGGCCGATTTCCCGGAGAGCGGACAGGGTGAGCTTCGGTCGGGCTTGGCGCTCGGCGAGGACGGCGATGGCCTCGATTTCGGTTTTTCCCAGTTTCATTTGGCCGGCAATGAAGCGCTCGCGGGAGTATTGTCCCTGGCCAGGCGTGTGGTCCATGAACGAGAGCAGGTCGATGGCGCCCTCGGCGATCAGGGCTTCGACGACGTTGCGAACTTCGACGCCGTGGCCGGTGTATTCGTAGCGGAGATGAATGCGGGTGCGGGCCAGCGTATGCTGGGCGGCCATCGCACGCACGCCGGCGACAACATCGCGGCGGGTAAAGCGGGAGGCAGCGCTGCGCTCGGCGTCGGCGTAGCCCATGTGCAAGGAATGGTAAACGGTGGTGATTCCGCAGGCGACGAGCTTGCGGTCGAGTTCGTGGATCGCGACATCGATGGGGAAGTCGGCGCCGGGCCGCGGTGTGATTTCCTTTTCGAGCGTGTCGGTGTGGAGGTCGATGAGGCCCGGAAGCACATAGGCGCCGCCGGCATCCACGATCTCGACGTCGCCGGCGTAGCCATCGGCGAGTTCGGCCGCGGGGCCGAGGGCGGCGATGAAACCGCCTTCCGTGAGCAGGGCGTGGTCGGCGAAAACGCCGGAAGGAGTAACGAGGGTGGCGTGGGTGATGAGCCGGCGGCGCATGGTTGAGTTGGGCCGGACAGTAGTCGGCGCGCTTTAAGATCGGATTAAGAACCGGTGAAGTCTTGGCGGCAGGCCGCGGAAAAACTCGCAGTCTGGGCGCAGGCCGAGGACGAACGTGACATGACGAGAACCCGGGTGCGTTGCATCACGCTCAACACGTGGAAGAACGAAGGCGACTACGGAGCGCGCCTGCGCGGGATGGGCGCGGGCTTGTCGGCGCAGGAGCCCGACGTGGTGTTGCTCCAGGAGGTTTTTCGGGCCGAGTCCGGCGCCGCAGACACCGGGGGGGGGCTCGGGGAGGTTTTGGGGATGGCCGTCGCGTATGCGCCGGCGCGGGCCAAGGTGCGGTCGTGGCTCGGCCGCGACGTGGCCAGCGAATCGGGCCTGGCGGTGCTGGTGCGGGGCGAAGTCATCGAGAGCGAGCGGTTGGCCCTGCCGAGCGATGCCGCCGGTGGCGAGCGGATCGCGCTGATCGTGAGGGCGCGGTTGGCGACGGGCATCGAAGTGGTCGCGGGATGCGTGCATCTCTCGCACCTGCGGGGCGACGAGGCGCGCCGGCGCGAGCAACTCGCAGCGGTGCTCGCGGCCGGGGCCTGGGAGGCGCCGGCGGCGCTGCGGCTGCTGGGCGGGGATTTCAACGCGGCGATCAACGGCGAGGAAATGACGTGGCTGGCGGCGCACCCCCGTTGGCGCGTGACGGAGGTCGGAGTAAGCTTGCGGCTGGATCAGCCGACGCATCCGTTGCCGCCTCATCCCGGGCGGCCGGGGCGCAGGATCGACGGCCTCTTTGCGGTCGAGCGACGGGACGAACCGGCCGCCACGGTGGTCGCCGGCGGCGTGGCGCTCGACGCGCCGGTGCGCGGCGTCTGGCCGAGCGATCACGCGGCGGTGTGGGCGGACTTTGATGTGGCGCCGTCGCCGGCGGGAGGTGCGGCATGACCACCGGGATCGTCTGTATCCACAGCTTGACCGCGCACGGCGTGGTGGGACTGAAGCCGTTTCTGGCGCGGCTGGGCGAGGCCGCGCTGCCCGTCCCGAGCGTGCTGCTCTCGGGGCCCGGGAACATGCCCGGTTGCCGGCGCTTTGACACTGATTTGGCCGGGCTGCTGGACAGCACGCTGGCGGCGGTGGCCGCGCGCGGGGAGCGGGCGGTGGTGTTGGTGGGCTACCTCGCGAACGCCGGGCAGGTGGCGGTCCTTGAGGAGTTGTTGGAGCGGCACCGCGGCGCGGTGAGCGCGGTGGTGGTCGATCCGGTGAGCGGCGACGACGGTCGCGCCTACGTGGGCGCGGAGTTGATCGCGGCGTGGCCGCGGTTGCTGGCGCGCGCGACCTGGGCTCTGCCGAACCTCACGGAAGTGGAGTTGTTCACCGGCCAGACCGGGGAGGTCGGGGTGGCGGCGCTGCGGGCGCGTTGGCCGGGGCTTAAATTGATCGTGACCGGGTGGCCGGCGGGTGACGACGTGGTGACCCGGCTTTACGATGGACCCGGCGAGGGGGTTGAGCATCGCCAAGCGCGCGTCGCGGGCCGCCCGAGCGGCACCGGGGACTTGTTTGCGGCGGAGTGGATGCGCGAGGTCTTTTTGCGGGGCACGCCGCCGGCGGCGGCGATGGCGCGAGCCGCCGAGGCGGTGGCGCGGGCGTTGTGCGCCGGGGGCATGGGCACGGCGCTCGGGGGCGTTTGAGCGGGAGGAAAATTCACGGCGACTTTATCAAACGCTAACGTCGCCCGCCCATGCTGGACGCATGGGCACGCTCTTCTATGTGGTCGGCGCTTCGGGCGCGGGGAAAGATTCGCTGCTGGCTTACGCGCGGGCGGCGCTCGGCGGCGGCGCGCCGGTGTTCTTCGCCCACCGCTACATCACGCGACCGGCCGAGGCGGGCGGAGAAAACCATGTGGCCCTGAGCAAGCCTGAGTTTGCGCAGATGCGGTCGCTCGATCTCTTCGCGCTGTCCTGGGAAAGCCACGGCCACTGCTACGGACTCGGCCGTGAAATCGAGCGCTGGCTGGACGGCGGGGCCAACGTCGTCATGAACGGCAGCCGGGGCTTTTTACCCGAGGCGGCACGGCGGTTTCCCGATCTGTGCGTCGTGTTGATCGAGGTGAGCCCGGCGGCGTTGCGCGCCCGGCTGGAAGCGCGCGGGCGGGAGTCGGCGGCCGAGATTGAGGCGCGGCTGGCCCGGGCGGGAGAATTCGACGTCGCGCATCCGAGCCTTGTGCGCATTCGCAATGACGGCCCGTTGGCCGAAGCGGGTGAGGAACTCGTCCAAGTGTTGAAGGGCGCGGGGAAAACTTTATGCGTATCCGATTTTACCTGATTTGCGCGGGCCTCGCGGCGACCGTCGCGAGTGCGCTCGAACTGCCGAAGATCGAACCGGTGGCGTTGACGCCGCTGGCCAATCTCGAGGGCCCGCCCGGGAGCCGCGAAGTCTCCGGGATCGTGCCGAGCCGGCAGTGGCCGGGGGTGTTTTGGGTGCACAACGATTCGGGCGACGAGACGCGGATCTATCCGGTCGGTCGCGACGGAAAACTTTTCAAGAGCGCGCGCAGCGTGGACAAACCCGGCGTGCTGGTCGGTGGAGTAATCAACAGCGATTGGGAAGCGATCGCGCTCGATGCGTCAGGCCGCGTGATCATCGGCGACGTGGGCAACAACAGCAACGGCCGGCGCGATCTCGCGCTGCACTACGTGGTCGAGCCGGAGCCGACGGCGGGGTTCAGCGGATTGTTGAAGAGTGTCTTTGTGCGCTACCCGGACCAGAAGACGTGGCCGGCGGCGAAGGACGATTTCAACTACGACTGCGAAGGCATCTTCACGAAGGGCGACACCGTCTATTTCGTGACAAAGCGCCGGAGCGACTCGTTGACCCGGCTCTACCGGCTCGATGCGCCGAAGCTGGGCGAGGTGAATGTGCTCACGGCGGTGGCGGACTTCGACGTGCGCGGGCGGGCGACGGGCTCGGACGCGTCGCCCGACGGCAAACGGCTCGTGGTGCTGACCTACACGGCGCTCTGGTTGTTTGAGGCGAAGACGCCGGGCGGTGACGACTGGTTTGCGGGCAAAGTCTGGTGGATGCCGTTCAAAGACGTGAAAGGCGCGGAGGGCGTGTGCTTCGACGGGCCGGACACGATCCTCATCGCGGCCGAAGAAGGCGCGGGAAAACTCTACGCGGTGCCGGTCGAAAAACTCACTCGCGTGCGATGAGCCCCAGTCGACCTTGGGTCGAAGGGCAGGCGGGGCTCAGACTTTTTGGATGATGAGGTAGAGATGGTTCTCCGGATGCTGATCGTATTCCAGGTGCCGGCAGACGCAGCCGAACTCATCGACGAGCTGGAGCAGCCGCGGAATGCCCAAGGCGGCGTGGTAGAGCGGCTGGCCGAAGCAGGGATTGGTCACCTCGTGGGGAGCATCCACGCCTCCGCTGGTAAAGATCAGGACGCCGCCAGGATGCAACGCGGCGCAGAGCTTTCCCAAAACCGCGGGATGCTGCGCGAGCGGCACGTGCCAGATGCTTTGCCAGGCGGAGATGAAGTCATACCGCCGGGGAAACTCCCAGGTGCAGATATCGGCGTGGTGAAACCGCACTTCGGGGTGTTTCTGCCGCGCGAGGGCGAGCATCTCTTTCGAGAAATCAAGCCCCTCGACCTCGAAGCCGCCCGCCAATAACAGCGCGATGATGCGACCGCTGCTGCCACAACCCACGTCGATGGCGGCGCCCGTCCGCCCCATGAACTTGAGCGCACGTTCGTGTTGGGCGATGCCGTTTTTAAGATTGAATCCGGCTCCGGCCCAATGACGGGCGATCTGGTCGTAGTTTCGGGCAGTTTGGCGGGTTTCCATCGGGGGGATTCAAGGATTCAACAGTTCCGCAAGTTGACGGCGGAGCGACTCCTCGTCGCCATCGTTTTCGATCACGCGATGGGGGAAGTCAGGGGGCTCGAAATGGGGATTGGCGAACTCCGCGTAAGCGAGATCGGCGACATGGTCGGTGCGCGCTCGGAGGCGTTCGGCGATCACGTGGGGACCAGCCCGCACCCAGACAAAGGTCAGGTCGGGGAACTGCGCGCGGACCTGGTGGCGCTCACTGTTTTTGAAGAGCGCTTGGGCGATGCAGAAGCGCGGCGAGGCGGCGGCCAACGTGGCGATGCGGTGGGCGAGGAGGTCGGCAAATTCCAAGCGCATCGCCGGCGCAAATGGCGTGCGCGCCGCAATCGCGGTGCGCATGGCCGGCGTGATATCGTGGTCGCCTTCGTAAAACGTGAGGCCGAAGTCTTCGGCGAGACGTTGTCCGAGGTAGGATTTGCCGACACCGATCTGGCCGAAGAGGAAAAGATTCGGACCGGCCACGTCGGGGATGATCGGCGGCATGGCCCCCGATCAGCGCGCGAGTCCGCGCTCCGCCAGCCACGCGAGCGAGCGGTCTTGCCGTTGCGGTGAAACTTCCAGAATCAGGCGCGGCTGCTCCGGCAGAGCCGCCAGTGCCGCAAACACCGCGCGCCAGGCGATGGTGCCGTCGCCGATCGCCCAGTGGCGGTCGCTGTCGAGATCGGTGTCTTGGAGGTGGACGTGGGCAAGGGAAGCTCCGGCGGCGTCGATCCACGTGTCGACGGGCGGTCCCCCGCGGGCGGTCATGAGATGGGCGTGACCGGTGTCGAGGCTGCGCCGGACCCAGGGTGACCCGAACGCGGCGACGAGGGCGTCGAGCGGGTCGGTGCGGAGATCGAAGATGTTTTCCCAGACGAGCAGACATCCTTGGTCCGCGGCGGCAGTGGCGATGGGGGCGAGATTGGCGACGGTGCGCGCGATGCCGTCGGCGAGTTCGGCGCCGCGGAGGCGGGTTTGGGCCGACCCAAAGTAGAGAAACGGGCTGTGTAACACGAGGTGGGTGCCGCCGAGGGCCGCGGTGAATTCGAGCGATTCCAGCAGGCGGTCGCGCATCGCGGTGACGAGCCGGGTGTCGGGCGAGGCCCACGGCATGCCGTCGTAGGGCGC
The DNA here is from genome assembly GCA_044358025.1 of Opitutaceae bacterium. Classification (GTDB taxonomy): domain Bacteria; phylum Verrucomicrobiota; class Verrucomicrobiia; order Opitutales; family Opitutaceae; genus GAS368. Next base: position 8,906 of record JBIKOK010000131.1, on the reverse strand, counting down.
GTGCACGCCGACGCGGCCGACGTGGCCGTCGAGCACCGTGCGAGTCTCGCGGGCCGCGGCGCGCCAATCGCCATCGAGGAAGGCGGGCTGGCAGGGGTCTTGGATTTCGAGATCGCGAGCGTCGCGCTTAAGCCAATCAGCGCGGGCGGAAAGATCGGCGAGTTTTAACGCGGCGCCGAGGACGGGAAGATGGGGGGACATGCGCGGAGGGTGCGTGAGCGGTGTTAAGTGCGAATGAAGGAGTGGCAACAAATCGGTATCATCCGACCGGGAGAGTGGGGCGCGGCTGCGCGTGGCGCATGCGGATGAACGAGAAACCCAGCGTCGAGGCGAAGACGGCGTCGCGCAGCGGCCAGAGCGACGGGACGGTCCTGAACTCGGCGCCAGTTGCCTCGATCGCGGCGGGCAGATCGGCGACGCCGGTCTCGCGCACGGGAACCACCGGCTCGCGTGAGACCCAGTAGGCGGCGGTGGCGTCGGCCAGCGTGAAGGTCGAGGGAGGAAATTCGTAGAGGCGGAGCAGGGCCGCGCGGACGCGGGCCGCCCACGCCTCTTCGATCACGACGACGTGGCGGGGTTGCCCGGCTGCGAAGAAGCGCGCGACGTCGGCCGGCGTCGTGGCGGCGGTGGCGTGAAACGTCACGCGCGGGCAGTCGCGGGGCAGCAGGTAGTTCGCGAGCAAGCGGGCCTCGATGGCCCAGACGACATCATCCGACACGCCGGCGTCGAGCGAAGGCGGAGGGCGCGGTTCGAAGCGCGCGATGCCGGCGCGCTCGGAGACGTGGAAAAGTCGCATGGCGGGACCGTGCGCGGGCGAAGGTGTTTCGCGGCTAGGGCCGCGGGCGCAGAGCGGCGAGCGGCACGCGCTCGCGGAGCACTTCGGCGCCGTGGTCGAGGTGCAGCGCGAGCGTCAGCATGGGTCCGCCAGCCGCCTCCCAGTCGATGGTGAGCAGCCCGAAATGATGGTAGGCAAGCGTCGAGCCGACGCGGTGGCGGTTGATCTCGTGTTTGAAGGTCACGGCCCGGGGACTCGTGGCGGCCAACTGGGCGGCAAAGTTCGTGGGCGCGGACTTGGTGAGGGCCGAACTGGTGAGTTCGTAGAGCGGGTAACCGGGATCGAGCGCGGCGCCGTCGGGCTCGCGCGCGGGATCGAGGCGGCTCAGTTCGCCGGTGTGGCGGTCACCCGAGAGGAAAACGACCCCCGTGGCACCGGTGGCGCGGAGGAGGGAGAGCAGGCGCCGACGTTCGGCCGGAAAATTGCCCCACTTCTCGAAACGATGGTCATTGGGCAGAATTTGGATGGAACTCACGATCACGCGCACATCGGCCGGTTGGCGCAGTACGGACTCCAGCCAGCGCCACTGGTCGGCGCCAAGCACGGTGGCGGCGGGATCGAGGGAGGGCAGGTAGTTGCCCGGGATGCCGTCGATCCAGCCGGACTCGGGCGATTCCGTGCGGCGAAGGGGCGAGCGGAAGGAGCGCGTGTCGAGTGTCACAATCTGCACGACGCGACCCGGCGGGCCGAACCGGTGGGACGCGTAGATGCCGGGGCGGGTGCGCCGCGGGCTGTCGGCCGGCTCGCCATAGAAATCGAGAAAGTGCCGTTGGGCCTCGGCGCGGCCGACGAATTCGGCGCCGGCGTCGTTCTCACCGTAATCGTGGTCGTCCCACGTGCCGAGAATGCGGGCGCGTTGGCGAAGCAGGCGGTAGCCGGGGAGGTCGTTTTGACGGGCGTAGTGGTCGGCCAAGCGGTCGAGTGAAACGCGCGCGCGGGCCTCGGGGGTCGGGCCGACCGGGCGCGGCGAGTCGGCGTAGACCGTGTCGCCCAGCCAGATCCAGGCGTCCGGGAAACGGTGGCCCACGGCATCCCAGACCGGGGTGGGATCGAGCGGAGAGTTGCACGACCCGAAGGCGAGGCGGCGGATCAGTGTGCTCGGCTCGGGCGGTGCGTCGTAGGCGCGGAGTGATCCGGCAGTGACCAGGGCGGCAAGGATCATCAAAGCCGAGCGAAGGGTCAGGCAGGGACGCGGACGATAGCGGCGAATCATGCGACGAGGAGATGGCCCGAGCTGTGCCGCGTCGAACGCCGGCCGTTACGATTGCGCAAAAAGGTCGAAGCTGACGGTTCGCTCGCCAGCGTCGATTTGCCCGCGCCGCTCCAAACCAGAAGGGCGATGCGCTTCATGCCAGCGCGAGCGGCTCACTTCCGCCCCTCATCGAAATCATACAAATCGAAATGCGTCTGGATGTCGTCCCGCGCCGCGATCCCGCGTTTTTCCTTCGAGGCCTGCATCTTTTCCGAGCCTTCGTCGCGCCAGCCGCGCTTGGTCATGAAGGCGTTGAAATAGTGGATCTCGTCGTCCGACGGACGCCGGCCTTTTTCGTAACACCACGCCAGCACGGCCGCGTCGTCGGCTTCTTCCCGCGCTTTCGCCGCGAGGTCGTCGTAAGCAAGGCCGAGCAGCCGGCAGAAGCGCGCATCGTAGCCGGTGCCGAGGTGGTAGTCGCCGGCCAGGCGTCCGGCCGCGTGCAGGCGCGCTTTGTCGAGCAGGCGCGGCAGAAAAACGAGACCGCCGACGGAGTCATAACCGGAACGAGGGTAAGCGAGCGGGTTCATCGCCGCTGATCCTGAGCGCGCGCCGTTAAGCCGGCATAAAGACGCGGTGAATTCTTTTTGCCCGATGGACTGGGCGAGTGGAACCACCGAGCGCAGTGCAGAGCAAAACGCGCGTGTGCGGGGTGACTTGACGGAACGGTGCGCGCACCCGCCGGGGAAAAGGGGCATCGCGCCAGTCTTCGCGGTATCTTTATCGGCGCTTAACGTGGAACTGAGAAGGTGCGTCGCAAATCCCAACCCATGCAGATGAACCTCCGGAGAAACGTGCGGCTCGGGTTTCGATCCTTGGTGATGGTCTGCGCTGTGGCTCCGCTCGGACCGCGCGGGCGTCCGGTGCAGCTTTGAACATGGCGCCGATTATGACACGAGAGGTGATCATCGACGGAGCTGAGGTAGGCGCCGGCGCGGGCGTGGCGGTGGCGCCCAGGATGTTTCCGCTGGCGGAGGCGCGCGCGCGGTTGAAGGCGTTGGTCGAGGCCGGTGGGCGGGCGGGGCTGGCGCGGGGCCGGTGGGGCTTGGAACGCGAAGGTCTGCGAGTGGAAGCGGACGGGCGGCCGGCGCTGACCCCGCATCCGTTTGGGCCCGAGGAGCGGGCGATCACGGTGGATTTTGCGGAGGCGCAGGCGGAGTTGATCACGGCCCCGTGCGCCTCGCCGGAAGCGGCGTGGGCGGAGTTGGGCGAGGCCCATCGGCGACTGCGGGCGCGGCTGGGCGAGGAACTCTTCTGGCCGCTGAGTTTACCCGGGCGTTGGGACGAGCCGGAGCGGTTGCGCGCGGCAGAGTTCGGCGGGCGGCCGGAGGATGCGGGGGCCCGGGCGTATCGGGCGGAACTGGTGCGGCGACATGGGCGCGCGCGGCAGGCGATCAGCGGGGTGCACTACAACTTCTCGTTTGATGCGGAGCTGTTGGCGGCCCTGCGGCGCGCGGACGGAGCGAGGGGGTCGGAGCGGGAGTGGCGCGACGGAATCTACTTCGGGGTGATGCGGAATTTTCTGCGGCATCAGCATGTGTTCAACGCGCTGTGGGGCATGAGCCCGCCGGAGGACGAGGCGTTTTGGCAAGACTTGCGCTCGGCGGCGGGCGGGGAAAGCCGGGCGGAGGCGGACCGGTGCGCGGACGTCATTTCAAGCGTGCGGCTGAGTCCGCTCGGCTACGGGCTGGCTCCGGAAGTGGCGGAGGCGCTGGGGGTGGATTTTTCTTCGCTGAGCGGCTACGTCGAGCGGCTCGGGGCGGCGGTCCAGCGCGGTGGACTGCTGGCGCATGAGCGTGAGTTTTACAGCCCGGTGCGGCCGAAGACGGTCGCGGGCGACGCGGGTGAGGAGGAAAACGAGGCGGGGGCGTCGTTGCGGCGGCTGGCGCGGGAGGGCGTGGGTTATCTGGAGTTTCGGGTGTTTGACCTCGATCCCTTCGAGGCGAACGGCGTGGGGTTGGAGGCCCTGCGATTTTTCCACGTGCTCGTGCTGGCGAGTTTGTTCCGGCCGTCGGAGCCGATCGGGGCCGGGGAGCGGGCGGAGTTGGCGGAGCGCTGGCGGTGGTCCACGCTGTGCGGCGGCCGGTGGTGCGAGTGCCGGCCGTCGCCGGGGGCGGTCGGGGAGCGGGAGATTTTGCCGCTGCTGGAGTTTATGGCGGAGATCGCGGAGCAATTGCCGACCGGGTATGCGGCGGCGGTGGCGGCGGCGCGGGAGCGCTGGGCGGGGCGGCGCGATCGGCCGCTGGACCGGTGGCGGAGTTTGGTGGCGGCGACGCCCGGCGGGGCGCTGGCGGCCGGACTGGCTCTGGCCCGCGCCCACGCGGCGGAAGGGGAAGCGGCGACGGCGGACACTCCGGACGTGTGAGGAACGGAGCGACGATTTTATGGATACAGCGAATTTGGAATTGTCCACGCAGGCATTGATCGCGGAAGCGCAGCGGCGCGGGGTGGAGGTCGAGGTGCTGGATGCGGCGGACAACTTCATCGCGCTGCGGCGCGATGGTCGCACGGAGTATGTGAAGCAGGCGACGCGGACTTCGGCCGATACCTACGTGAGCGCGTTGCTGATGGAGAACAAAGCGGTGACGAAGCTCGTGCTGACGGCGGCGGGTCTGCGCGCGCCCGGCGGGGCGCGTTACGACCACGAGACGGCGGCGGCGGGGGATTTCGCGCGGCACGCGGGGCGGCGCATCGTCGTAAAACCGAACGCGACGAATTTCGGCGAAGGCGTGGCTCTGCTTGGCGCCGATGCCGGTGAGGCGGAGTATCGGGCGGCGGTGACGGCGGCCTTTGCGCTGGATCGGACGGTGCTGGTGGAAGAGTTCGTGGAGGGGCGGGAGTTTCGGTTTTTCGTGATCGGCGGGGCGACGCGCGCGGTGTTGCACCGCGTGCCGGCCAACGTGACGGGGAACGGAGCGAGCGACATCACCGCGCTGGTGGCGGAGAAGAATCGTGATCCAAAGCGCGGCGAGGGTTACCGGAAGCCGCTGGAGAAAATCCGGCTGGGCGAAGTGGAGACGGCGTTTCTCCTCGGGCAGGGGCGCACGGTGGCGAGCGTGCCGGCGGCGGGCGAGCGGGTTTATTTGCGCAAGAATTCCAACATCAGCACGGGCGGTGACAGCATCGATTTCACGGACGCGATGCCGGCGGTGTATCAGCGTCTGGCGGAGCGGGCGACGGCGGCGGTGGGGGCGAACATCTGCGGGCTGGACATGATCATCCCCGACGCGACGGATGCGCGGGAGGACGCGGCGTATTCGATCTTGGAGCTGAATTTCAATCCGGCGCTCCACATCCACGATTATCCGGCGGTGGGGGAGAACCGGCGGGGGGAGCGCTTTGTATTGGACCAGATCGGTTTTGGGGAGGGGTGAGCGGGCGGGCCTTTGATTGAGCCGGCCGGGCTAGGAAGGTGGGGCGGAATCGAATCATGACCGCGCCAGTGGCCCGTCCCCACTTGTCCGCCGCGTCGGGGGAGGGTTCTGAAATAGCGGGTCTTTTTTCCACGCCGACGTGGTCGCGCGAGTGACGGGAACCGACTTGCGCTGGCCCGGCGAGGTAAGATCGGCGATGCGGTCAGGCGGCGGGCTGGGCGGAAAGCTCGACCGGCGTCGGCGGTAAGGTGTCGCTCCCGAGGCGGGTGACGGTGTCGCCTGAGAAAAGCACGGCTTCGTCGTCGGCGATTTCGAGAATCTCAGAATGGCAGCGCACACGGGCGGTGGCGAGCCGGGCGGCGTAGTCGGCGAAGCGCGCTTTCCAGCGGTTGGTGTGCGGCAGCACCGTGAAGGGCACGGCGCCAAGCGCCGTGGGATTTCGGCAGCCCAGATCGGGCAGCGACGTGTCGAAGACCGGGATGACGTTAAGGCTGTGGCCCAGGAGCAACGCGCCGGCGCTCGAACCGATGACTGGCCGGCCCGCCGCGATCATTTCCTCCAGGATCACGTCCGCGCCGGTCTCGCGCACGCGCTGTAATAGGTAATACGGATTGCCGCCGGCGAGGTAAACGAGGTCGAACGCGGCGAGGTCGCGGCTGGTGCGGGAATCGAAATCGAAGAACTCCACCGAGGGCACGCGCGCGGCGAGCAGCGTCTCGTGCGCGAGCATGGCGTTGCGGTTGCGCTCCTTGAGCTTTGACTCCGCCGTGGTGACGACGGCGGCACAGGCCGCACCCTGCGCGAGATGGCGGACGACGGTCGCGAGGTGCGGCTGCGCGAGGTGGGAGCTGAGGAGGAGCAGGCGGGAAGTCATCGCGAGAACACGTTTCGGATGCGCGCGGCGGACCGGCGCAAGCTACGGTTGCAAGGGCGCGGGAAGAGCGTTGGGGCGCGGCCGAGCGGCGGCGCGGAGGCCGGCCGCGTCGTGGACGATACGGCCGCCCACGACGGTGAGTTCGACGGCGATGTCCTTGATCGTGTCCGGCGGCACGGCGAGCGGATCAGCGTCAAGCACGACGAAATCGGCGAACTTGCCGAGGGAAATCGAGCCCTTCGCGGACTCCTCGAACGAGGCATAGGAGCCGCCGAGGGTCCAAATTCGGAGGGCTTGCGCCGGCGAGATACGCTGCGAGGCGCCGTAGACTTTGCCCTCGGCGCTGCGGCGTGTGACCATGTCTTGAATACGCAGTAGGGCGTCGGCCTCGGCCACGGGCGCGTCCGAGTGGCTCGCGACGGTGATGCCGGCGTCGAGGAAGGCCTTGGCCGCGTGCATCCGTTCCCAGCGGGCGGCGCCATAGGCTTCGTGCTTATCGCCGTGTTCCCAGAGGTAGGCGTGCGGCACGGGCACGACGCCGGCGGCTTTGATGCGGCCGACGAGCGCGGCGTCCACGATACTGCAATGCTCGATCCGATGGCGGGCATCGGAGCGGGGGTGAGCGGCTTGGGCGCGCTCGATCGCAGTGAGGACCATCGCGATCTCACGGTCGCCGTTCGAGTGGATGCAGACCTGCAGGCCGGCGCGGTGGAGCCGGAGCACGAGTTCGTCGAGTTGCACCTGCGTGCGCGCGGGGGGCACGCCGAAATAGTCCGGCCGTCCGGCATAGGGCTCGGTGATCCAGCACGTCTGGCCGGAGAGCGAGTTGCCGTGGAAAAGTTTGATCCCGCCGTAGCGCACGCCGGTCGACGAATGCGCCGCCATGCGGCGGACCGCCTCGTCGGCGTGATCCTCGCGCAACATTTGGTAAACGCGCAGCGGCGGGTTCTCGCCGAGGGCGCGGGCGATTTCGTCGGCGCTGTCCGGCGAGCCGCCGGCGATGCCAATGCTGGTGATGCCGCGGGCGGCGTAGTCGGCGAAACGCGCACGCAGTCCCGCGATCGTTTCCGCGGCGGGAGCGCGCGGCGTGCGACCGGCCGCGACGCCGGAAACAAGCCGTTGGGCGCTTTCCTGCAGGCGACCGGTCGGCTCGCCGCGCTCATCCCTGACGATGTGGCCACCCGCGGGATCGGGCGTGTCGCGCGTGAGACCGGCGAGTTGGAGCGCGACCGAGTTGACGACGGATTGATGGCCGCTGGAGTGCGAGAGGGAGACCGGGTGTGCGGTGGTGGCCGCGTCGAGATCGGTGCGCGTGGGGTGGCGGCCGAGTTTGGTTTCCTGATAGCGCGCACCGTTCACCCATTGGCCGGGCGGAGTGACGGCGGCTTTGCGGCGCAGGGCGGCGACGAGATCGTCGATGGTCTTCACGCGCGCGGGGCTGGCATCCACGGCAGCGAACGGCGAATCCTCGGGGAAGAGGGGGCGCGGGTGGAGGTGGGCGTCGTTGAAACCGGGGACGACCGTCTTGCCCGGCAAGTCGAGCACGCGGGTCGCTGGACCGATGTGCGGTGCGATCGTGGTGTCGTTGCCGACGGCCACAAAGCGTCCGGCCGTGACGGCGAAGGCGGTCGCGTGCGGTGGTGCGTCGTCGACCGTATGGATGGTGGCGCCGCGCACGACGAGATCGGCGGAGGCGGCGGCGAGTGCGGAGGCGAACGCGCCGGCCGCGAAAGTGCCGCACAGCCCAAGGGTGAAACGCATGATGCGAACAGCGTCGCCCTGCGGGGTTAAGACGCGATGAAGGCGGTGTTACGTTTGCGGGAACGCGGAGGGCGGCAGAGGCTTCCCGAGGTTGAGTTGGGTCTTGGCGCGGGCATAGCCGAGGCGCTCATAGAAAGCGTGGGTGCGGGTGCGAACGACATTGGAGCGGACGACGACGCGCGTGGCGCCGGCGGCACCGGCCCACGCCTCGATGGCGGCGACCAGGCGCCCGCCGAGGCCAAGGCTGCGGTGGGCTTCGTCGACCACGAGCGCGAGCAGTTGCGCGGAACCTTCGTCTTCGAGGAGCGGCAGGAGCGCGCCGTGGGCGAGCCCGGTCGGTTGATCGGCGACCACGGCGACGAGCAGCGTGTGGCCTGGAGTGGCGGCCACGCGGGCGAGACGGCGGGCGAAATCGCCCTCGTCGGCGGGGTAGCCAAGCTGGGCCATGAGTCGGCCGAGGGCGGGAGCATCGGCGGGGGAGGCGGGGCGGATCGTGAGGTTCAACGGGGTCATGGCGTGCCGGGAGATTCCGGTCGAAAGGGAGAAGGCGCGGCGGCAGCGGAGTCGAATGCGTCCGATGCGATCGCACCGCGCCGCGCAAAGGTGGGACGAACGGAGGGAGCAGTCTCACCCGGCGGAGTTAAGGCGCGATAAAGCCCGGGTTACTCTTGGGCAACACCGGTGCGGGACGGTTGCGCCGGTGCAGCCAGAGGTTGCCGGCGAGGGCCACCAGCGCGCCGGCCGCGACGACGCGGGTGACGCCGAAGCGATCGGACGCGGCGCCGAACACGAGTTGGCCGAGCGGCAGGG
>JBIKOK010000383.1:0-3901 GCA_044358025.1 Opitutaceae bacterium | reverse complement strand
CCGGTAAGTGCGCAGCCAGGTCCATTCGCGCACCGCCGCGCCAAACCACGGCTCCAACTCCCCCCGCACCTGCGCCGCCAACGCCCGGTCGTCCTCCGTCGTTTCCCCGAGGAGCGAAACCGACACCAATGCCGCCCCGGCGGGCGCATACCCGGGCGCGACATCGCTCATCACCGCGACGTTGTTCACTCCGCCCCGGCCGGCTCCGTTCAGCACCAACGTCGGCTCGCCCAGCGGACTCGCCGTCGCGCCAAAATAGACCGTCGTCACCGCCCGCCCCGCGGGCACCTCCACTTCGGGCAACAACTCCGCCGCACCCGCCGCCTCCGCCGCCACGACGATTTGCCGCCCTGCGATCCGCTCGCCGCTCACCAACCGCACTGCGCCCGCCTCGACCGCGGCCACGCGCGCGTTGAGCCGCACCGTTCCCGCCGCAAGGCCCGCCGCCAGTTGCTCCGGGATCGCCTGCATGCCGTGCGCCGGCACCGCGGTGTCGCCCTCGGCAAACATCCGGAACACAAACTCCAGCATCCGGCTCGACGTCGCCAAGTCCGCGTCCAAAAACACACCCCCCAGCCAGGGGCGCATAAACCGCCCGATCATCCGCTCACTGAATCCGTGCGCCCGCAACGCGCTCAGCGCCGACGTTTCCGGCCGGGCAAAGAGCTCCGCCATGGTCCCCCGCCGCGCCGCCGCCCGCAGCGTCGCAATCCGCACCTTGTCCGCCAGCGAACCCACCGGCGCCCGCAGCGTGTCCCACAGCGCCCCCGGCTCCCGCCAGGGGTCGCTCACGCGGTGCATCCGTCCCTCGCACCACACTCGCGCGCCCGCCGAAAATTTCTTCAACTCCAGCGGCGCATAATCCAACCACGTTTGCGCCGCCGGATACGCGGTCAGCAGCACCTGAAAACCGCGGTCCAGCCGATACCCTGCCACTCCATCCGTTCGCACGCGCCCACCCACCGCATCGCTGCCCTCCAGCACCACACACTCGGCCCCGCCCGCCTGCAGCCGCCGCGCACAGGTCAGGCCCGCCAACCCCGCACCGACAATCACCACGTCGTTCATCCGCCCCCCTCCGCCTTCATCCGCGCGGCCAGCTCCAAGCCCGACATCGCCGCGCCTTCCACCCGGGGCCCGCCCAGCGCATCGCCCGCCAGGCCCAGCCCCAGCTCCGGCAACCACACACACCGCGGCGCATACGCCCCCACCGGCTCGCTGAACTTCCAGCGCTGCACGACCACGTTGACCACGGGCGCACCCAACCGGTCCGCGATGCCCGGTACCACCAAGGCCGCCAGCTCCGTCTCGCTCTTCCCATAATGCTCGGCCGAAAAAGCGGGACTCAGATGCACCGTCACCGCCCCCGCCCCACCGGCCGAGACGCCCTTTTGGGCATTGTCGGCGAGCCACCGCACCGGTCCGTCCGCCAGCGCGACTCCCTCGGCCGGCACCGCACTCGCTCCGCCGAGCGTCAGCAGCAACGCCAGGCAGGGATGATACGTCAGTGCCGCCAATTCGTCCGCCAACGCGGGCGGCAACACCACCCCGCCCGCCCTCAGCAGGGCCAGTGATTGCGGTAGCGGGGCCGTCAACACCAGGCGCCGCGCCTCGCTCGGCGGCTGATTTTCGATCGTCAGCGCCCAGCCCCCCGCGCTCCGCTGCACCTGCAAAATTTTCGCCTCCCGCCGCACGTCCACCCCCTCCGCCAAAAACCGCCCCAGCGCGTTCATCCCCGGCCGGCCGATCCAGCGGTGCGCGGACGCCCCGGGCCACCGCGCCACCACTCCGGCCGCCGCCCATTCGGCGACCAACCCGGCAAAGCGCTCCGACTTGGCCGTGAAATATTGTGCGCCCGTGTCAAAGGTCACATCGCCCACCCGTTTCGTCGCCAAACGTCCCCCGAAGCCTCGGCTCTTTTCGAAAACCACGACCTCGGCCCCTCCCAACTTCAACGCCCGGGCCAGCAATAGCCCGGAAATGCCTGCGCCAACGACCGCGATGGTTTCATTCATTACAGCGCAGCCTCTCCACCCCTGTCGGTCGTGCAATCCCGATTTCCGCTCCGCTGGCCTCCGCGCCACGCACGCCTGCGCCGGGCCATCCCCCCGCGCCCGGACGCCCGCCGATCCGCCGCCTGCGCCGCCCCCTCGTTTGCCCGCCAAAAAAAACGAACGTTGGTTTCTGGGCGGGCCCCGCTCCTGCCGACCTGGAAAACCTCCGCGCGAAGGGCGTCAACAAATCGCCGTCCGCGCCCACCGACTCGTCCGGAGCCAACCGCCCGACCGCCCAATCAGGCCCGCCTCCGGCCGATGGACCTGACCATCCCCCCGCGAACTCTTGCGACCCACCGGTCGGTTCCCCGGTCGCCTGCCGTGGACTCGACCGCGCGACGACCGCGCCGGGTTGGCCAGCAGGCCCTCGGCATGAGCTCGCGCACTCTGCCCGCCGGGGGCGTCCCGCTTCCCCCATTTGAGCGTAACTCCGACACGCCATGGTCACTCCGGGGTTCCCCGCGGATTTTGCCCGCCGCAAATCCCTCCCGCGCTTTTGACAGGACCGACGGAGCACCCACCCTCCCCCCATGACCAGTCCGACTTTTTCCATTACGCGCCGGGTCGAGTTCCATGAGACCGACGCGGCCGGGATCATGCACTTTTCCAATTTTTACCGTTGGATGGAGGTGTGCGAACACGAGTGGTTTCGCGCCCTGCACCTGCCCATGATGAGCACCACGCCCGCGGGCCTGCGCCTCGGCTGGCCGCGGCGCGAAGCGGCCTGCACCTTCGTGCGTCCCTTGCGCTGTGGCGACGTCGTCCGCATCACGGGCTCGATCGGCGAAGTGGCGCAAACCAGCCTCGGGTTCGAATTTCTCTTTCAAAAAGACCGCGCGGGCAAGTGGACCGAGGTGGCCCGGGGGCGAATGACGACGGTGCATGTGCGCCAGGACGCCACCGGCCGGATGGAGGCCGAACCGATGCCCGACGCGGTCCGCGCCGCGCTCGCGTTCGTCGCCCCCATCCCGGCGCCGGCACCCGCACTGCCCGCCTGATCGGCCGCCCGCCCGCCGCCCGTCCGGCGCCCGCCCGGCTGCGCGCCCTCGTCACCCCGCAGGATCCCCGTCGGCCCACCTGCCGGCCGGCCTTTTTCCGCGGGCGGTAGACCGGAAATTTTTCCCGCCGACGTCCCGCCGCCCCCGCCGTGCGCCACCGCTGGCCCGCACGGGCGGGCGAGGGGCGCGCGAGGGGCGCAGCGCCGCGACAATCCAGCCGGTCGGATTCCCGGGCCCCACGGCCCGCGAGAGAAAACCAAAGGGGGACACGAGCGGTCCCGTACCCGCGCGCCGGTGAGTGCGAGCCGGTTCCAGATACCCCGCGCCCGCTTTTTTGGATTGGATAAACGGAGCAACCCCGTCGTTTTCCCCTTCGCCCAATGTCGTACGATGACCCTCGCTTCGTCCTCGCTCCGTCCCTGCCCCCCGCCGGCCGCCACTCCTCCGCTTCACTCTGGTTCCTTCCGCTGATGAAAACACTCCTCCGTGCGCTGCTCCCGGCCGTCCTGCTCTGCACTGCCCGCGCCGCGCCGGTCCACCTCGTCGACGAGGCGCCGGTCACGATCACGACCGTGGCGCCCGGGGTGGTGCTCGTTGACTTCGGCCGCGTCGCCTTTGGCAACCTCCGGTTTACCCCGCCGGCCGGCGCCACCGCCACCGTTACGACCCACTTCGGCGAGGCGCTTTCCGCCGGCCGCATCCACCGCAAGCCGCCCGGCACGGTCCGCTATGCCGCCGCCACCGTCACCCTCGCCGGCCAGAAACCCCTCGTCGTCGCGCCCGCCCCCGATGCGCGCAACACCCGCCAAGTCCCCCCCGGAGAAAAGCCGGACCAATTCGGCCACCTGA
>JBIKOK010000182.1:0-13287 GCA_044358025.1 Opitutaceae bacterium | reverse complement strand
GTCGTCGTCACGTCCAGCGCCGTGAACGTCACCGTTTCGGCCGCCGCTCCGACAATTTCGTTCACCGCCCCGAGCAGTGTGGGCGTCAACACTCTCACGACGCTCAGTGCGACCGCGACCGCGGGCACCGGCGCGACGATCACGCAAGTTCAGTTCCTCTCGGGCGCCACGGTCCTCGGCACCGACACCACGTTCCCCTATTCCTTCGACTGGACGCCCACCGCGACCGGCACCGTCTCGTTGACGGCGCGGGTCACGGATTCCAACGGCACGACGATCACGTCGTCCGCCGTGAGTGTCACGGTCGCAGCCGCCGTTCCCACCGTGTCGCTTACGGCTCCGGCCGCCGGCGCCAACCCCGGCCTCGCTGCAGTGACCACCCTCACGGCGACCGCCACCGCCAACGGCGGCGCCACCGTCAGCCGCGTGGATTTCCTTGTCGGCACGACCATCGTCGGCACCGATCTGACCGCCCCCTATTCCTTCGACTGGACGCCGACGACCGCCGGGATCACGGCCCTCACCGCCAAGGTCACCGACTCTAACGGCCTCAGCGCCACATCGAGCATCGTCAACGTATTGGTGACCGCGCCCTCGGTTTCGATCACCGCGCCGACGGCCGGATCGACTGTCACCGCCGGCACCGTCGTCGCGCTCACGGCCACCCCGTTCGCGCCTTCGGGGGCCGTGACCAAAGTCGATTTCTTCGCCGGGGCGACGCTCATCGATACGTCCGTCGGTCCGGTATATACCGTGAACTGGACGCCCTCCGGCACCGGCGCGGTCTCATTGACCGCCCGCGTCACCGACTCCAACGGCGTGACCGTCACCTCCGCGGCCGTGAGTGTCACTGTCGCTGCGGCGGCCACCGCCACCGTGTCGGTCACCGCTCCCGCTGCGGGCTCCGTCTTCACCGTCGGAAGCAACGTCACGCTCGGCGCCAATGCCACCTCCGCCGCTGGTGGCACGGTAGCCCAAGTGCAATTCCTCGTGGGCACCACCATCGTCGGCACCGACACGACCGCGCCTTATTCGGTCACGTGGATCCCCACCACCTCCGGTAATTTTTCCGTCACGGCCCGGGTGATCGATTCCTTCAGCAACTCGGTGACCTCGGCGGCCGTGACGGTCACGGCGAACACCGCCACCTCCGTTTCGCTCACCGCCCCGGCTAACAACTCCACCGCGACCGTCGGCACGGCGGTCAACGTCACGGCCTCTCCCGCCGCGAGCCTCGGCAATACCGTCACCTCGGTCACGTTCTTTGCCGGGGCGACTCAGATTGGCGTGCCCATCACCTCTGCGCCCTACACCGTAGCTTGGACGCCGGCCACCGCCGGGGTCTTCGCCCTGACCGCCCAAGTGCTCGACTCAGCTGCCGTCACCGCGACGTCCTCCGCCGTGTCGGTTACCGTGGGCAATTCCCTCCCCACCGTCTCCCTGACCGCGCCGATTCCCAGCTCCGTTCTCACCGTCAACACCGCGACGACCCTCAGCGCCAACGCCACCCCCGGATCGGCCGCGACAATTACCCGGGTTGATTTTCTCTCGGGCTCGACGCTCCTCGGCACCGACACCACGTTCCCCTATTCCTTCGACTGGACGCCCACGGCCACCGGCGCGGTTTCGCTGACCGCCCGTGTGACCGATTCCAACAACGCCGTCGTCACCTCGACTGCGGTCAGCGCCACCGTCGCGGCCGCCGGGTTGTCCGTCTCGATGACGGCCCCCGCCTCCAACGCCAATCTTACCGGCAACTCCACCGTCACGCTCTCCGCGACGGCCGTTGCCACCGCGCCCGCCACCGTCGCCAGCGTCGCGTTCTTCGTCGATGGCAACCAAGTCGGGGCCCTCGATACCGTCGCGCCTTATGCCGTCTCGTGGGTCGCCGCTCCGGCCGGCCTCCACACGATTTCCGCCACGGTCACCGACAGCAATGGCAACACCGCCAGCTCCACCGGGATCAACGTTAACGTCACCGCCATCTCCCTCCCGTCGATCTCGATCACCGCCCCCATCGCCGGCACCAACGCCGTCGTCGGCGCGCCGGTCACGATTACCGCCATCGCCGCTCCCGGCTCCAGCGGCAGCCTCACCAAGGTCGACTTCTACGCCGATACCACGCTGATCGGCACGGACACCGGCTCGCCCTACAGCATCGCTTGGACGCCCACGACCGCGGGCGCGCCCAATTTGTCGGCCCGCGTCACCGATTCGAACAACGTCACGACGACCGCCGTCTCCGTGCCGATCGTCGTCAATCCCGCCGGCACCCCCACCATCGTCCTTTCGATGGTCGGCGGCGGCGGCAGCCTCGTCGTCCCCGTCGGCTCCTCCCGCATGCTCGTCGCCACCACGGCGGACGACGGCGTCGTCGACCGCGTCGACTTCTACCTCGACGGCGTCCTGCTCGGCACCGACGGCGTCGCGCCCTACACCTTCAACTACGTCGCCAGCACCGAGGTCGGCGCCCACCAGTTCACCGCCATCGTCACCGACAACAGCGGCCTGACCACCACCTCCAACGCCGTCTCCGTCACCCTCGTCGCCGCCATCGGCTCCGCACCCACCGTGCGCGTCCTCACGCCCACCGACGGTGCCTTTGCCACCTCGGGCTTCGTGACCACCGTCAACGTGATCGCCGCCGACACCGACGGCACGATCTCCCGTGTGGAAGTCTTCGCCAACGGCATCCTCCTGCCCGGCACCGCCCTCGCCAACCGCATCTGGAGCACCGCGTGGACGCCGACCGCCATCGGTCCCGCGTCGATCGTCGCCATCGCCACCGATGACAAGACCAACGCCACCGTCTCCGCCGCCTCCACCGTCACCGTCACCGACAACTCCGCGCCCACCATCGCGCTCGGCGTGACGCCCGGCCTCAATGCCGCGACCGGCACCACGCTGCCCGCCGGGGCCACGCGCAACGTCGTCGCCACCGTCAACACCGCCGTCGCCGGCCGCGCCATCACCCGCGTCGAATTCTTCATCAACGGCACCACGAAGGTCGGCGAGAAAGTCACCGCGCCCTACAGCTATCGCTTCACCGCGCCGAGCGTGCCTGGCATCTACGTGTTGAGCGCCCGCGCCACCGACAACGGCGGCCTCTCGCGCGACGTGTATTATACCTTCAACGTCACCGAGTCCGTCGGCGCGCCGCCCACGCTGCGCCTCCTGACGCCGACCGCCAACACCACGGTCATCCCCAATACCGCGGTCACCCTCGCGGCTTCGGCGGTCGCGGTCGGCGGCTCCATCGCCAACGTCCAATTCTACGCCAACGGCAACCCCGTCGGCAACGCCATCGCCCCGCCGGCCAATTTCGCGACCAACTACACCCCGACGACCCCCGGCGGCCACACGCTCGACGCCATCGTCACCGACGACCGCGGCAACACCACCGTCTCCAATTCCGTCAACCTCACCGCCGCCTTCGGCACGCCGACGATCTTCATCTCGTCGCCCAGCACCAATGTCACGGCCCGCGCGACCCCCCTCGTGCCGTTCACCATCACCGCCACCGCCACCGCCGGCACCGGCGCCAGCGTCTTCCTCGTCGAGTTCCTCGTCGACGACCAGCAGGTCGGCACCCGCCTGACGCCGACCGCCGCCGGCGGCAGCATCTACAGCTTCCAGTGGACGCCCACCCTGGCCCAGCTCGGCGCCCACCGGATCACCGCGCGCGTCACCGACACCAACTCCTTCACCGCGACCACGCCCGTGGTGCTCAACGTCAACGTCGCCAACCCGGTCGGCGCGCCGCCGACGCTCTCCGCCATCGCCCCGGCCAACGGCGCGATCATCCAGAGCTTCTCCACGGTGAATTTCACCGTCAACGCGGCCCCGGGCAGCAACGCCTCCATCACCAGCGTCGAGTTCTTCCTCAACGACGTCAGTATCGGCACCGGCTCGCGCGAGCAGCTGACCAACGTCTACCGCCGCACCTTCGATTTCAGCACCTTCGATCTCTCCGGGCTGACGATCAACGAGACCACCGGGCGGTATCCGGTCAATCTCTACGCCATTGCCCGCGACAGTAACGGCAACCAGACGATTTTCCCCGCCCCCACCGCGACCAATCCGACGCCGGCGCTGATCAACATCTCGCCCTCGATCAGTTCGCCGCCCTCCGTCATTCTCCAGTCCTTCGCCGTCGGCGGCGGCGCCAACACCGTCACGATCGGCACGCCCTTCTTCATGATTGCCACGCCGCTGGACAACGACGGTACCGTCACCAGCCTGCAGCTCTTTTCCAACGGCTCCTTGTCCGGCGCCGCCGTCGGCAATCCCCAGAGCCCGAGCCTCGTCACCTACACCCCGACCGTCGCCGGCAATTACAACCTTTACGTCGTCGTGACCGACGATTCCGGCAACACCGCCGTCTCCACCCCGGTAGTGACGCTGAACGTCACCGCCATTCCGGCCCCGAGCACCCAGTTGGTCAGTCCGACGAACAACAACACCACGACCACTGTCGGCGCGCCCGTCTTCCTCGAAGCCACCGCCGTGGGTGCGAACATCACCCAGGTGCCCACCGTGCAGTTCATCGCCTCGGCGAGCACCGGGCAGCGCACCACGATCAACGCCACCCGCGTCTTCCCCACGACCACCTACCGCGCCATCTGGACGCCCACGTTGGCCGATACTTACACGGTCGTCTCGTCGTCCGTCGTCGGCAGTTCCCCGACCGCGACCAGCACCGTGTCGCGCCGCGTCGTCGTGAACAATCTCGTGGGCATCGCGCCCACCGTCGCGATTGCGGTGTCCAACACCGTCAGTTCCGCCTCCACCGCCAATCTCACCGCGACCGCCCTCGATTCCGACGGCGGCGTCTCGAGCGTGGAATTCTATCTCAACCGCAACAGCCTCGGCTTTGCGGCCCGCGACCAGCTCACCAACACCTGGCGGCTCAGCGCCTCGTTCGTCGGCGTCCCCCTCGGCTTCACCGAAATCGTCGCGCTGGTCCGCGACAACTCGGACAACGTCGCGGCGTCCCCGACCAGCTTCATCAACATCGTCGCCGCCACCAGCCTCGCGCCCACGTTTACCACGATCACGGCCACGCCCAATTCCGTGGCCACCGGCCGCCAGATGCAGTTCACCGCCAACGCCCGCGACACCGACGGCACCGTCAACGTCCAGTATTTCGCCAACGGCGTCAGCCTCGGCACCAGTGGCAATGCCAACAACAGCTACCTGGTCAACTGGACGCCGACGACCTCCGGCACCTTCACGATCTCCGCCGTGGCCACCGACAATTCCAGTCCGGCCAACACCGCGGTTGCCGCTCCGATCAATGTCACCGTCCGCCGCAACAATCCGATCCAGGACGACACCTCCTTCATTCTCCAATCCTACTCGGACATTGCGAACACCACGACCAACAACCCGCTCGTGATCGCCGACCTCGCCGACCAGCTCGCCGCCGGCACCATCACCCGCTCAAAAATTGTCACCGATCTGATGACGCAGCCGGGCTTCGTCGCCCCGGTCAATATTCTCGCCGCCTACTGGGTGCTGATGGGGCAGTGGCCGACGCCGACGAATTATACGGCCCTGCTGAACACGACCCGCAATTCGGGCCTGTCGAACGGCATCAATTCGATCCTCTTTTCGAACGAGTATTTCCTGAAATACGGCATTGTGCCGACGGTCGCACTCCTCAACAGCCCGACGAGCTTGCTCCCGGCCAACACCTACATCGCCAACCTCTGGCGCGCCGCCGGGCTGCCGCCCCCGGATAACCTCCAAAACGTCCAGTTCCGCAGCAACAACGTCCTGTCCGTCTCCCTCGGGCGCGGCTATAACGCCGTCGGCCTGCCCGCCGCCCTCGCCGAGTTCATCACCAACACCAACTCGGGCAATACGGCCTTGATCGCCAAGGCCCGCGCCGCCGCACTTTACTATCAAATGGATCGTCCGCCGACGCCGACGGAACTCACCGCCAAGGCCATTACCGACGCCATCGCCGTCCGCATCGATGCGCTCGTGGCGTTGCCCGACGACGACGCCCGCGTGGACGCCGTCTTGTCGGACACCCTCTACGCTTACCGCTACGTGACTTTTGTGAAGCATCCGCAGTCCCTCGTGGTGAACCCGCGCTCCGGCGCCATCTTCACGGTCGAGGCCGTCGGGGCCCCGCCGATCCTTTACCAGTGGCTCTTCAACGGCACGCCGATCGCCAACGCCACCACCTCCACCTTGAGTTTCACCAATGTGGATACCAGCCGCGTCGGGACCTACACCGTCGTCGTCACCACGACCGCCGGCTCCGCGACCAGCGATCCCGCGACGCTCTCGCTGTCCAACGCCCCCACCCGCGTCAGGAATATCTCGACCCGCGGCGTTACCAGCGGTGGCAACCAGGCGCTGATCGGCGGCTTCGTGGTCGCCGCTCCCGCGGGCTCGCCGCCCAACCAGACCCGCCAGATGCTCATCCGCGTGGTCGGCCCCGCCCTCAACGGCCCGCCGCTGAACCTCGCTGTCGCCGGCGTCCTCAACAACCCCTCGCTCGAGGTCTTCAACGCCGCCGGCGCGCGCATCCTGACCAACGACAACTGGAGCTCGCAGAGCGCCACCCCCGCGGCCAATGCGACGGCGGTCACCGCCCTCCAACAGGCCACCACGCGCGTCGGGACCTTTGCCCTCGCTTCCGGTTCGCAGGACGCCGCCGTCCTCGCGACTCTGCCCGTCGGCAGCTACACCGTGCAGGCCACCGGACCTACCGCCAACAGCTCCGGGGTCGTCCTCATCGAGGTCTATGACGCCACGCCGGGCAACGTCGCCGCCACGAGCCCGCGCGCCACCAACGTCGCCACGCGCGGCGAAGTGGGCACCGGCGCCAACGTCCTCATTGCCGGCTTCGTGATCAACGGCACGACCTCGCGCCGCATTCTCCTCCGCGGCGTCGGCCCCACGCTGAATCGCTTCGGCATCGGTCAAAACGCGCTCCTCGCCGACCCGTTCCTCACGCTCAAGGATGCCGCCGGAAACACCCTGCGCACGAACGACAATTGGGCCTCCGGCGACGATGCGGCCGTGATCGCCGCCGCCGCGGTCTCCGGCGGGGCCTTCGCCCTCGCGAACGGCAGCCGCGATGCGGCCATGATCGTGATGCTCCCGCCGGGCGCCTACACGGTCCAGCTGAGCGGCGTCAACAACACGACCGGCATCGGCATCGTGGAAGTCTACGACATCGATCCGTAAGCGGAGGGCCGGGTCCGCGCATCTCAATTTCGTGCCGGGTCCGGTGCCCGGGGTGGGCCGTGCGCTGCGCGCGCGGCTCCGCCCTCCACGCCTCTCTCTGAAAATCCGCCGCCCGCGGAGCGGCCGGCCCTATCTTCGGGCGGCGCTGGCCAGAAAGGGAGCTGCGCCCCCGGCCGGCTTTCGCCCGGCCCTTTGTCATTGCGAGGAGCGCGGCGACGAAGCTATCCATGCGATCCTCTCATGTCCAAATGGCTCCTCGTTGACGGCTTCAATCTCATTTACCGCTGCTATTTCGCGATGCCGGAGCTCACCCGCGCCGACGGGTTTCCCACCGGCGCGCTGCACGGCTGGGTGAAGTCTCTCTGGAAGCTCGCCGACCAGGAAAAACCCGAGGCCACCCTCGTGTTTTTCGATCTCGACGGCGCGCAAGACCGGCTCGCGCTCCATCCCGACTACAAGGCGCATCGCGAGGAGATGCCGGAGGCCCTGCAAAAACAGATCGAACCCGTCAAACTTCTGACCCGCGCCATGGGCCTCGTCGGGATCGAGCAGTCCGGCGTCGAAAGCGACGACCTCCTCGCCGCCCAGGCGGTCGCGTTCGCCAACGCCGGTCACGAGGTCATCATCGTGAGCAGCGACAAAGATTTTGCCCAGATCGTTGGGGAGAAAATCAAGATGATGCTGCCGCCGCCGACCGCGAATCCGAAGCTCGGCTGGCGCCTGCTCGACGCGGCGGGCGTGACGGAAAAATTTGGCGTCCCGCCCGCACAAATCGCCGAATACCTCGCCCTGGTCGGCGACACGTCCGACAACATCCCCGGCATCAACGGCGTCGGCCCGAAGACGGCCGCGAAGTGGCTGGCGGAGTGGGGGAGTCTGGAGGCGATCATTGCCCACGCCGCGGAGCTGAAACCGGAACGCTTCCGCGAGCCCGTGGCCGCCGAGGCGGAAAAACTGCGCCGTAACCTGAAACTCACGACGTTGAATCTCTCGCTCCCGACGGTCGCCGCCGAGAAGACCGCCCCGCAGGTCGGCGAACTTCTGCGCCTCCTCGAATCCTACGAGATGCGCAGCACCCTTGCCGAAGCCCGCGCCCGCTACCAGCAGGCGGAGCTGTTCTGAAAAACAGGGGACAGTCGGCAGGAGACCGGAGCCAGAAAAATTTATGGTCACTCACTTCACCGATCTAAACGTCTACACGAAGAGTTTTGAGCTGGCAGGTCGAGTGTTTGTTATTTCCAAGCGTTGGCCGCCCGAGGAACGTTATTCTCCGACGGATCAGATTCGGCGTGCCGCGCGATCCGTCGGCGCGAATCTCGCCGAGTCATGGGGAAAACGGCGCTACGAAGCGCACTTCGTCAGTAAATTGACGGATGCCGATTCTGGGAACCACGAAGTCGAGCATTGGCTGCTGTCGGCCCATCGCGACGGATATTTGTCGGCGGAAGAACTCAACGAGCTGATCGGCGCGAAAAGGGAGGTCGGGAAAATGCTGGGCAGCATGATCCAGAATCCAGCGTCATTTCTACTCCGCTGAATTTCCTGTCAGCTGTTGCCAGCCACCGGTCGCCTGTTCCCCCCCGCCCGTCGCCTGTTCCCCCCCCCGCCCGTCCCCTGTCACCTGTCACCTGTCCACTGTCCTCTGTCCTCCGTTCTCCGTCCTCTGTTTTCTGTCCTCCGCTTCAGCGTCCTTCTTTCGATACGCCCTTCGGATCGAAAATATACCCGATCCCGTGCACTGTCCGGAAGGCCGACAGATCGAGCCCGTGCTCGCTGAACAGATCGCGCACCTTCACGACGTATTGGTCGAGCGAACGGCTCCGCACATCGGCGTGCACGCCCCAGACCGCGTGGATCAGCGCTTGGCGGGTGATGACGTGCCCCTGGTGCGCATTGAGGTAGGCGAGGATGCCCAGTTCCTTCCGGCCGATCTTCAACGCCTCGCCTTGCGGGAGGGCAATTTCGAGCCGCTCCGGCGTGATCTTCGCCCCGCAAAAATCGAACGGCTCGTCGCTGATCTTCACGTTTTTCGTGAGGTTCTGGTCCGCCTGCGTCTCCGTCCGCCGCAGCACGGCGCGGATGCGCGCCACCAGTTCCACATAGCTGAACGGTTTGGTGATGTAGTCGTCGCCCCCCATTTCGAGACCGCGCACCTTGCTCGTCTCCTCGATGTTGCCCGTGAGAAAAATCACCGGCACCGCAATCCCCTCGGCCTTCAGCTCCTCCATCAGTGCGAACCCGGATTGGTCGGGCAGGGTGAGGTCGAGCAACAGCAGGTTCGAAAAATTTTTTTTGAGGAACTTGGACGCGTGCGCGCCGCGACTGCAGACCTGCGTATGCATGCCGGCCCGCTCAAGATGGTTGGCAATAAGGGCGGCCAGCTCAGCCTCGTCTTCGATAATGACGATCAGCGGCTTGGACTCGGTGCGGGTGGGAATCGTGTTCGTCATAACCGATCGGGCTGCACTATCAGGACCGCCTTCCACCTTGTCAACCTACGCGCCCGGCCTCCGCACGAGCGGCGTACCGAGGAAATTGCTTGAACGCGCCCGCTGCGGCGTGTCCCTTGGCCGCGTGTCTGAAAAAGCGCCACTCCTGATGCTCGGCCTGCCCAAGGGCAGCCTCGAGGATTCCACCAAAAACCTGTTCGCCAAAGCCGGCTGGAAAATCACCACCAGCTCGCGTTCCTACAAGCCCTCGATCGACGACCCCGAACTCGACGGCCGTTTCGTCCGCGCGCAGGAGGTCAGCCGCTATGTGGAGCACGGGTTCTTCGACTGCGGCCTCACCGGCCATGACTGGGTGCTGGAAAACAACTCCGACGTCGTCGAGGTCTGCGATCTGATTTATAGCAAGGCCTCCGCGTTGAAGTCGCGCTGGGTGCTGTGCGTGCCCGAGTCCTCCGCGGTTCAATCCGTCGCCGATCTCGCCGGCAAGCGCATCGCGACCGAGCTCATCAACACCACGAAACGCTATTTCGAGCAAAAAGGCGTGAAGGCGGAGATCGAGTTCTCCTGGGGCGCCACCGAAGTGAAGGTGCCCGACCTCGTGGATGCCATCGTGGACATCACCGAGACCGGCAGTTCCCTGCGCGCGAACAAGCTCCGGATCGTCGATACGCTGTTGGAGACGAACACCAAGTTCATCGCCAACAAGGCGAGTTGGGCCAACCCGGCCAAGCGGAAGAAAATCGAGACCATCGCGCTGCTGCTCCGCGGCGCGCTCGAAGCCGGCTCCAAGGTCGGCCTCAAAATGAATCTGCCAAAGGCCGCCCTCGAGGCCGTCGCCAAAGCCCTGCCGGCGCTGCGCAACCCGACGATCTCGCAGCTCAGCTCGCCCGATTGGATCGCGCTCGAGACCATCATCGACGAAAGCGTCGTCCGCGAAATCATCCCGCAGCTCAAAGAGCTCGGCGCCGAAGGCATCGTCGAATACCCGCTCAACAAGGTCGTCTATTGAACCGCGCCTCCCGCGCTTTTTCCCCATGAGCAAAGTTACTCTCGGCCTCCTCCAGCACGCCTGTGGCGCGGACCCGAAGGCCAATCTCAAAAAGACCCTTGCGCTGACCGAACAGGCGGCGAAAAAAGGCGCGAAGATCATCTGCACCCAGGAGCTCTTCCGCTCGCAGTATTTCTGCCAGTGCGAGGATCACGCCTACTTCGATCTCGCCGAACCCATCCCCGGCCCGAGCTCCGCGGCCTTTCAGAAGATCGCGAAAAAATACGGCGTCGTGATCGTCGCCTCGCTCTTCGAAAAACGCGCGTCCGGTCTTTATCACAACACCGCGGTGATCATCGACGCCGACGGCTCGCTGCTCGGCATCTACCGAAAGATGCACATCCCGGACGATCCGCTGTTCTACGAGAAATTCTACTTCACCCCCGGCGACACCGGGTTCCGCGCGTGGCAGACGAAATACGGCAAGATCGGCGTGCTCATCTGCTGGGACCAATGGTATCCCGAGGGCGCGCGCCTCACCTCGCTCCAGGGCGCGGAGATCCTGTTTTATCCGACGGCCATCGGCTGGCATCCGAAGGAAAAAGCTGAGTATGGCCCCAACCAGCACGGCGCGTGGGAAATCATCCAGCGCAGCCACGCCGTGGCCAACGGTTGCTATGTCGCCGCCGTCAACCGCATCGGCTTGGAACAGCCCATCGGTGGAGACGGCCTGGAGTTTTGGGGCCAGAGTTTCGTCGCCGGCACCAGCGGCCAGATCCTCGCCAAGGCCAGCGTCGACCGGGAGGAAATTCTCCTCGTGCCGATCGACCTCGGCAAAGTCGACGTCACGCGCACGCATTGGCCGTTTCTGCGGGACCGCCGCATCGACGCCTACGGTGACCTCACGAAGCGTTTTATCGACTGAGCATGCCCGCCCCGAAAATCAAAACCCCCGCCGCGCTGGGCTTTCGCATGCCGGCCGAATGGGAACCGCAGGTCGCCGTCTGGCTTTCCTGGCCGCACAACCTCGCCACCTGGCCCGGTCATTTCCGCCCGATCCCCGCGAAGTTTGCCGAGATCGTCGCGCACATCAGCCGCTACGAGGAGGTGCGCATCAATGTCGCGGAACCGCTCCAGCAGCGCGCCTGGTCGCTGATCGCCAAGGCCAAGGCCGTGCTGTCCCGGGTCACGCTGTACGATCACCCGACGAACGATGCGTGGTGCCGTGATCACGGCCCCCTTTTCGTCAAGAACGACCAGACCGGCGAGGTCGCCCTCACCGACTGGGAACACAACGCCTGGGGCGGTAAATACCCGCCCTTCGACCTCGACAATACCGTTCCCCCGAACATCGCCGCGGCCCTCGGCTTCCGGCGTTTTGAGAAGAAAATGATCATGGAGGGCGGCTCCCTCGACGTGAATGGCGCCGGCCTGCTCCTCACGACGGAATCGTGTCTCCTCAACCAGAATCGCAACCCCACGATGTCGAAGACCGCCATCGAGCGGGCGCTGCGCGACTACCTCGGCGTCCATACGATTTACTGGCTCGGTGACGGCATCGTCGGCGACGACACCGACGGGCACATCGATGACATGACGCGGTTTTTTTCGGCCGACGGAATCGTGACCGCGACCGAGAGCAACAAGAAGGACAAAAACTACCCGATCCTCCGCGAAAATCTCGCGCGCCTCCAGGCGCTGCGGACGCCCGCCGGCAAGACGTTCACCATCGTCGAACTCCCGATGCCGAAGCCGGTCTTCTTCGAGGGACAACAGCTCCCGGCGAGCTACGCCAATTTCCTGGTGATCAACGGTGCCGTCCTGCTGCCGACCTTCCAGCAGCCCAAACGCGACGCCGAGGCCGCCGAGGTGCTCGCCGCGTGTTTTCCGGGCCGGACCATCATTCCCATCGATTGCCTGGAACTCGTCTGGGGGCTGGGCACGCTGCACTGCATTTCGCAGCAGCAGCCCGCCTGACCATGAAGCCGCCGCTGGCGCTCCTCGCGCTCCTGTCGCTCGCCCTGTTCTCCGGCTGCGCGTCGCTGTCCGATGCGACGACCAGCGTGCGCGAAAAACTCGCCGCCCGCGAACAGCCCCGCACGCACCTCTACCAGGCCCCGCAGCGCGCGACCTTCGAGGCCGCCCGGGTGGCGGTGGAGCAGATGGGCTTCCGCATTGTCCGCGGCGGCGCGGCGCAGGGTGAACTCGACGCGGTCAGCGGCCTTTCCTCCAGCGACACGCTCCGCGGCTCCCGCCAGATCACGCTGAAGCTTCGCCTCCAGTCCACCCTCGACGGTGGCACGGAGGCGGCGTTGCGGCTGACCGAGGTCATTGAGGGCGATTCTCGCGGCCGCGCCGGGCAGGGGACGGCGACCCCGCTCCGCGACACGCCGCTTTACGAAGTGTTTTTCCGTAACGTCCAGGTGGCCATCGACGCGCGGAAAAAAGGCTGAGCGGGGCGCCTCCTGCTTTCCTGCCCGCGCCGCCCCAGGTGGGCCGGCCGCTCCGCGGGCGGCGGAGGGGAGAGAGCGGCGTGGCCGACGGCGAAGCCGCGCGCGGAGCGCACGGCCCACCCGGGGCCGCCGGGCCCGGCACGAAACTCAGATGCGCGCACCCAGCCGGGGGCGCATCTCACTTTCTAGC
>JBIKOK010000038.1:0-43410 GCA_044358025.1 Opitutaceae bacterium | reverse complement strand
CCGCGCCCAACGCGCCGCGCCCCCCTTGGCCCGCCCGGCCGCGGACCTCCTCGCCGACCTCGGCCCCGACCAGGTGAACGCGCAGCAGGCGGACGCCATCACGTGCGCCTTGGAGCACACCCTGGCTCTGATCGTCGGCGGCCCCGGCACGGGCAAAACGCACACCCTCGCCCGGCTCCTCGCCCTGCTGATCGCCGACCATCCGGACAAGCCCCCGGTCATTCATCTGGCCGCCCCCACCGGCAAAGCCGCGGATCGCATGAAGGAGGCCGTCGAGGCCGCCGCCGATCATTTGCCCGCCACCCTCCCGGCGAAAACCAAAGCCGCGCTCAAAACCGTCGCGGCCAACGCCTCCACGCTCCACCGGTTGCTCGGTTTCAATCCGTCCACCGGCCAATGCCGCGCCCACGCCACCCAGAAACTGCGCAGCGACGTCGTGATCGTCGACGAGTGCTCGATGATCGACACGCTCCTCTGGCAAGCCCTCTTGGCCGCACTGGAACCCAACACCCGGCTCGTGCTGGTCGGCGATCCCCACCAGCTGGAAAGCGTCGCCGCCGGCGATGTGCTCGGCTCCCTCGTTCGTTTTGCCCGGGCGCACCCGGGCTCCGCGCTGGATCGCGTCTGGCTCGAACTCACCGAGAGCCGGCGCTTCCGCCACCGCTCCGGCATCGGCGCGCTCGCGACCGCCCTCGTCAACGGCCACGCCGACGACGCCGTGCGCCTCCTCGCCAGCCATCTGGCGCCGGCCGATCAGACTCCGCCCGCCGACGGTCTGGCGTGGCTCGGCGATCATGGCGGGCGCTTCGCCTGGGAGAACCTGCCCGCGACCGTGCAGTCGGCGCTTACCGCCGTCGCCGACGCCCCCACGCCGGCGGAGGCGCTGACCGCGCTCGCCGGCGTGCGCCTCCTCACCGCGCATCGGGAGCACACGCTCGGCGCCGCCGGTCTCAACGATGCGATCCAACGCCACCTCACCCAGCGCCCCGGCCTCAAGCGTCCGCCGAACCAGCCCGTAATTATCAATCACAACGATCCCGAGACGCGCCTCACCAACGGCTCCGTCGGCATCATCATGGACGTGGCCGGCACCCGCGCCGCGTATTTTCCGCCCGCGTCCGCCGACGCGCCTCCGCGCCAGGTGCCGCTCGGCCAGTTGCCCGACACCAGCGCCGCCTGGGCGCTGACGATTCACCGTTCGCAGGGCAGCGAATTTGATCAGGTCCTCGTGATCTTGCCGCCCGACGACAGCCCCCTCGCCACCCGCGAACTCATCTACACCGCGATCACCCGGGCGCGCCAGTGCGTCTACGTCTGGGGCGGGGAAACCACCGTGCGCGCCGCCCTCGGCGAGCAAGCCGTCCGCTGCACCCTGCTCGAAGCGAGCCTCGCCGCCCTCACGCCGGCCCCGTCACCCGCCCCATGAATCCACCCGCCCCGCCCCTGACCCGCCTCGTGCACACCGCCGACTGGCATCTCGGCGCCCGCCTCATGGACTGCGAGCGGCACGACGAGCACCGCGCGTTCCTCGACTGGCTGCTCGTGCAGCTGGTGGAGCTGCGGCCCGACCTCGTGATCGTCGCCGGCGATATCTTCGACGTGGCCGCACCCGCCCAGGAAGCCCTGAAACTCTACTACACGTTCCTCAGCCGCCTCGCTGGCACCGTGCAGTGCCAGACCCTCATCCTCGGCGGCAATCACGACTCGCCCGCGACCCTGCACGCGCCGCGCGACGTCCTGCGCGCCCTCGATGTGAGGGTCGTCGCCACTCCACCCGCCGACCTGAACGAAGCCGTGTTGGAATTTCCTCACGCCGTCGTCTGTGCGGTGCCGTATCTGAAAGAGCGTGACGTGCGCACCGCCGCCCCCGGGCAGTCGGCCGACGCCGTCGCGGCCGCCATCCGCACCGGCATCACGGATCACTACCGCGCCGTGTTTACGCTCGCCCAAGCCAAAGCGGCCGGACGCCTGATCGTCGGCACCGGCCATCTCACCGCCGTGGGCAGCGAGATCAGCCCCAGCGAGCGGACCATCCACATCGGCAACTTGGGCGCGGTCGAGGTGCGCTGCTTCGACGGTTTCGCCTACACCGCCTTGGGCCATATCCACCGGCCGCAAACGGTCGGCGGTGACGAACGCGTGCGTTACGTCGGCTCACCCATTCCCCTCAGCTTTGCCGAGGCCGATCTGACCAAGGAAATCCGCGTGATCGACCTCGCCGGAGCCGCGCTCACCCAGCGGGCCATTCCCATCCCCGTGTTTCGTCCGCTCCTCCGCCTCACGACCACCGCGGCCACGCTCGGCACCGATCTCGCGCCGCATCAGGGCGCCGCCGGCGACCCGCTGCCCCCGTGGGTCGAACTGACCGTCACCGATTGCCGCGCCCATCCCGATATCGCGCGCCAGGTCCGCGAAGCCGCCGCCCCGCTTCGCCTGCACGTCCTCAAAGTCTTGCCCCCGCCCTTGGGCGCCACCGACGCCGCCGCCGGCCCCGCGGCGGCGGCCCTCTCGCTGAGCGAGCTGCGCCCGGAAGACGTGTTCGCCGAACGGCTCCACCGGGAAGCGATCGACCCCGCCTCCGCCGAAGGCCAGGCCCTCGTCCAAACCTTCGCCGAATTGATGAGCGGCCTGCATGAAACCGCGGTGGTCGAAAAGACGGAGGTCGCCCCATGAAAATTCTGCGCCTCGCCCTTTCGAACCTGAACTCGCTGCAGGGTCCGAACGCCATCGACTTCACCACGCCCCCGCTCGCCCACTCCGGGCTCTTCGCCATCACCGGACCGACCGGCGCCGGCAAGTCCACGCTCCTCGATGCGATCACGCTCGCCCTCTACGGGCGCGCCGCGCGCTACGGCAACGTGCCCAACCCGGACGCCGTCATGAGCCGCCACACCGGCGAATGCTCCGCCGAGGTCGAATTCTCCTGCGCCGCCGGCACGTTTCGCAGCGTCTGGCAGCTCCAGCGCGCCCGCAAAAAGCCCGACGGAAAATTGCAGCAGGCCAAGCGCCGCGTCATCGCCTTGCCCGCCGAGACCATCATCGCCGAAAGCATCAAAGACGCCGACGCCAAGATTCTCGAACTCACCGGCCTCGACTACGACCGCTTCCTGCGCTCCGTCCTCCTCGCCCAGGGCGACTTCGCCGCGTTTCTGAAGGCCGGCCCGAAAGAGCGCACCGACCTCCTCCAGCAGGTCACCGGCACCGGCATCTATCAGGATATTTCCCAGGCCGCCTTCCGGCGTTCGGCGGACGCCCAGCAGGCCCACGCCGCCCTCCTCCGCGATCACGCGTCCGTCCCCGTGCTCGCGCCCGAGGAGCGCGCCCGCCACGAAACGGCACTCGCCGCCCACACGCTGCGCCTGAGCGAACTCACCGGCCTTTTGCAGGCGCTCACCCAACGCCTCGGCGAGGCCCAGCGTTGGCTCGAAATCGAAAAAAATGCCCGCCAGTGGGCCGCCGATCACACCGACCATGCCCACGCCGCCCGCGAGGCGGTGCCCGCCCTCGCCCAACTCCACCTGCACGAGCAGGCGGCTCGCTTCATCGCCGACCTGACCTCACTGGACCGACTCGACGCCGACCAGACGAAAGACGGGCTCGCCCTCCGCGCCCTCGCAGCAAGCCTGCCGGATCTCGCCCGCCGCCTCCACCTCGCGGAGACCGGCGCCCATCAGGCGCAGACCGCGCTCGGCACCGAGGACACTCGGGTGACCGCGCTGCGGGTCGTGTGGACCGAAGTGAACGAGCTGGACAAAGGCCTTGCCGCCGCCCGCGAGGCCCTGCGCCAACTCACCACCCAACACACCGGACTGGAGAAAAACGCCGCCGCCTTGACCACCGCGTTGGCCCACGAACAGTCGGCGCGGCAGACCGCCGCCCAGGCCCACACCACGGCCACGGCCTGGCTCACCGCCCACGCCTCCGACGCCCCGCTCGCCGGCCAACTCCCGGAGATCCAGGCCACCTCGGCCCGGTGGACCGCGAGCGATGCCGCCACCACGAAAGCGCACGCCGACCTCGCCCAGCGCCAGCAAGAAGTCGAACGGCTGCAGGCGTCGGTTCGGACCCTCACCGCCCAACGGCCGCCCCTCCAAAGCGACCTGCAAACGAAGGCCGAGGGCGTCGCGGCGGCGCAGCGCGCCCTCGACGCGGTCTGCGAGCAACGGCCCTTGCCGGAGCTCGAATCCCTCCGCGATCACGCCCGCGACCGGCGCCTCGCCCTGGAAAAAATCGCCACCGACGCCACGCGACTCCGCGAGGGGGTCCGCGACCTGGCCGACGGCCACACGAAAGCCGCGCTCACCGCCGCCGCGCTCGTCCGCTCGGCCGTTGACCTCAAGCACCGGCACCAGCGGCGCGAAGAGGCGGCGAAACTGCTCGCCGCCCAGCGCACGGCGCTGGCCTTCGCCGAAAAAGTGCAGTCGCTCGAGGAACACCGCACCGCCCTGCAGGCCGACGCCCCCTGCCCGCTCTGCGGCTCCGTCCATCACCCCTACGCGGTGCCCGGCAGCCAACCGTCCGCCGCGTTGAGCGGCGTCCGCCGTGACGTGACCGCGGCGGAGACGGCGTTGAAAAACGCCCAGGACGATTTCACGACCGGCGACAAACACCACGCGGTCCTGGTCGGCGACCAGGACCGCCTGACCGCCGAAAGCGCGAAACGCACCACCGAACATGCGACGCTGCTCATGGCCTGGAACACCGCGGCCACGCCGCAGGGCCTGGCGGACCAGTTCGAAAACGAAGCCCTCCTGGCCGCCCAGTTGTCCGCCGCCCAGCTCGAGGAGACCCGCCGCCAGACACAGGTTGCCGCCGGCCGCGCGGCCGAGCAGCTGCTGCAAAAGGCCCGGCTCGCCCAACAAACGGCCCAGACCGAGCTGGACCGGATGCAGCAGGAGATCGCCACCCAAACCGCCCTCACGGCCCAAGCCAACGCCCAGCTGCCCGCGCTGGAGGCCACGCTCGCCGGCCACCGCCAAACCACCCTCACCCAGCAAGCCGCCTTCGTTCAACTCGTCTCCGGCTTCGGGGCCGCCGGCGCGGACCTCGTATCCGTCCCAGCCCTCCTGGATACGCTGAAAACGCGCGCGGCCACCTTGGCACGCCACCAGACCGAAGCAGCGAAGCTCGCCGCCGACCTCGGCGTCCGCCAATCGCAGTGCGACGCCCTCGGCCAACAGCTCGCCGCCGCGACGGCTGCCGTCACCGACTCCCGCGGCCACGTCACCCGCGCCCAGTCCGCCGTGAAAGCCCAGGAAGCGGTCCGGGCGGAAAAATTCGGCGACCGCGCCGTCGCCGATGCCCAACGCGACGCCGAGACCACGCTCACCCGGCTGCGCGAGGCCGCCGAGACCGCGCGCACCGAGACCGATCGCCTCCGCCAGCAGCACACGGCGGCCCTGCAGGAAAAGAATCGTCTCACCGCCGCCGTCACCACGCGCACCACCGAGCGCGAGGCCCTCGCCGCCCAGCTCGCCCTCGCCGCGCGCGCGGCCGGTTTCGCCGACGAAGCCGCCGTGCGAAGCGCGCTGCTGGCCGAGGCGAGCGCCCGGGCCCATACCGCCCTCCGGGACCGTTTGCAGACGCAACGCATCACCCTGGAAACCCAGGCCGCGGGCCTGGCGAAGCAGCGCGCCCTCCTGCCGGCCTCCGCCGGTCAGGACGCGCCGAATGTGGCGGCGCTACAAACCGAGCACGGGGAGCGCGACGTCGAGCGCACCGCGCGGCTGAGTTCGGTCGGCGAAGTGCGGGCGATTTTGAGTACGGACACGGAGCAACGCGTCCGGCAGGCCGCCTTCGCGGACCAAATCGACGCGGCTCACCGCGACTATGTCCGCTGGGACAAGCTGCGCGCCTTGATCGGCTCGGCCGACGGCTCGGTCTTCGCCCGCTTCGCGCAGGGCCTCACGCTGGAGCGGCTCACCGTCCTGGCGAACCGCCACCTGGAGCAGCTCAATCGCCGCTACTCGATCCGCCGCGCCGCGGACGGTGAGGCCGGCGATTTGGAACTGGAGATTGTCGATCACTATCAGGCGGACGCCGCGCGGCCGATGCGCAGCCTCTCCGGCGGCGAAAGCTTTTTGGTCAGTCTCGCCTTGGCCCTCGGCCTCTCCGAGTTGGCGAGCGGGCGCACGAGCATCGAGTCCTTGTTCATCGACGAAGGCTTCGGCTCCCTCGATGCCGACACGTTGGAAATCGCCCTGTCCGCGTTGGAGAACCTTCAAGCCGGCGGCAAAACCATCGGCGTCATCTCCCACGTCCCCGCGATGCAGGAACGCATCGCCGCCCAAATCAACGTGACCAAAGAATCCGCCGGCTGCAGCCGGGTGCGGATTGTCGCGTGAACCCCTCAACGCGAACCTTGGCCGGTGAAACGGCGCCTGCCCCCCCGTTCGCCCGGAGCAGCGCGCCGCCCTCTCCCCATCAACGGCGCGCCGATTGAGCATGGACGTCGCCGCCCTTCGCCAAGCCCTCAGGGGGCTCAGGCCTGGTCAACGCCTGCCCATCGCCATCGATGGCTGGGATCAAACGCCGCGGCCCGGACCGTCGACCAGGGCCCCCTCCGGTCGCGCTCGCCCCGCAATCTCCGCACTCCCGAAACGGAGCGACGGTTTCCCACCGCCGATTTGCAGCCTCGCCCCCATCGCCGGGCTCGCCGGCGCCGTCTGACCGCGCTTCCCCCCGCCCCGACGCCCTCGAATCGTCCTCGAATCGTCCTCGAAGGTTCCGGCCAGGTTCCCGCAAGGATCCGGCCAGGGCCCCCACCGCTCGCGCCCGCCTCGCAATCTACGCGCTCCCGAAACGGAGCGACGGTTTCCCAACCGCCGATGGGCAGGCTCGGTCGGTGACGCGCGGAGATCCGAGCGTCGGCGGGGTGCAGCAGGCGAAAGGGGCGGGACCACTCCCGGCCGGCGCCCCCGATTGCGCCATCGACCGGGGCGTCATGCGCCGCGAACGCGCCCGGGCCGTACCGGGGCGGCCGCGCGGCCGCGCAGCGGACGTCATTTTTCCGCGCGGGAGACCACTCTCCGTTTGCATCTCCACCCGGTCCTTGGACGCTCGTTGTCCCATGGCCCAGCCCGCGCAGCTCCCCCACTCCCGTCCGCCCCTGGCCCGCATGATGCGCATCCATGAGGAATTTCAGGACGCGCGGCTCACGAACTGCACCAAGCTGGCCGCGCTCCTCGAGGTCTCGACCAAGACCATCGCCCGCGACCTCGACTTCATGCGCGACCAACTGGGTCTGCCGGTGGAATACGACGCCCAAATCTACGCGTGGCGTTATGCCCACCCCGTCAAAAACTTTCCCACCGTGCAGGTCAGCGAAGGCGAATTGCTCGCGTTGCTCGTGGCCCAGAAGGCCCTCGACCAATACCGCGGCACACCGTTCCACGACCAGCTCGCGCAGGCCTTCGACAAGCTCTCCCGCGGGTTACGGGACCAGGTGAGTTTTTCGCCGGAGGGCAGTCTCGCCAACGTCTCCTTCCATCAGTTCGGCCCCAGCAAAGCCGACTTGCAGATTTTCAAACGGATCAGCCAGGCGGTGCTGCAATCCCGGGAGATCGAGTTCACCTACCGGAAACCGCGAAGCACCACCGCGGAGACGCGCCGCATGCAGCCCTACCATCTCGCGAACCGCGAAAACGCCTGGTATCTGGTCGGCCATGACGCGGAGCGCGCCGCCCTGCGGACCTTCGCCGTCAGCCGCATCCAGAAGGTCACGGTCGGCTCCAGGAAGTTCACCAAGCCGGCCGATTTTTCCCCGGAGACGTATTACGCAAAATCCTTCGGGGCGTTTGTCGGCACGGGCGACCACCGGGTGGTCGTGCGCTTCACGCCCTCCGCCGCGGCCCAAGTCCGCGAACGCTTCTGGCACGAAACCCAGGAAGCCCGCGAGCTGGCCGATGGTCGCCTGGAACTGCGGATGCACCTCAACAGCCTCGACGAGATTCAACGCTGGATCATGGGCTGGGCCGATCAGGCCGAAGTCATGGGCCCCGCGGACCTGCGCCACCGGGTCAAAGCCGCCGCCGTGGCCGTCGCGAAGCTCTACTGAACCGGGCCCAGCCGAGACCGCTCTCCACCCAACTCCCCTCGCCCGCCTCTCCCCACTCCATGAACGGTGCTTTCGTCGTATTTGATTTGGAAACGACCGGACTCTCCTCCCGGTTCGACGAGATCATCCAGATCGCCGCCGCCCGCCTCGGGCCCGGAGGAACCGTCACCGAGGAAGTCTTCGCGACCTTTGTCCGACCGGAAGCGACCATCCCGAGCTTCATCACCGGACTCACCGGCATTTCCAATCGCGACGTCGCCGGCGCACCGCCGGTCGCCGACGCCCTCGCGGCATTCTCCGCCTTCGTCGGCGAGGCCGTCTTGATCGCGCACAACGGGCAGCGCTTCGACGCGAAGTTTCTGACCGCCGCCTGCGAACAGAAGCGCCTCACCTCCCGGCCGGTCGCCCTGATCGATTCGATCGCGTTCTCGAAGCGCCTCTTCGGCACGACACGCGGAACGAGCCACGGCCTCGACGCCGTCCTCACCCGCACGCAGGTGACGGCGTTCCAAGGCCGCCGCCACGATGCGCGCGGCGACGTGTCGGCTCTCGCCCAGGCCGTCGCGTGCATGTGGCGTCAGCTGAAGCTGGACGCGACGTGCAGCGGGATTCCCCGCGCCGGGACGCATCTGCCGAAATTGAACGGATAAAGGAGCGCGTCACCGGCCCGTGGCCACCCCATGGATTGAGTCCGCAGGGGGGGTTGAGGCTCGTGGCCTAACCGAGACCTTTTGTGGCCGCGGCTTTGAGCAAGGCGACAAATCGCTCCAAATCGGCCGGGGTCGTGTAAAGGTTTGGGGTCACCCGAATGCCTTGGAATTCCGGGTGGATGATCGGGCGGACCAGCGTCCGGTGGCGTTCCCAGAGCCACGCGGCCAGCTTGGTCGGGGGCAGGCCCGCGCACTCCACGGTCGCCAACGCGCCGGCGAACTCCGGCTGACGCGGCGTGTGGACCTTGAGCCACGGCTCGGCGGCCAACGGCGCCAGCCAACGCTCACGGAGCCAACGCAACCGGGCGGCTTTGCGTGCGGCACCGATGCTCGCCCAAAAATCCAATGCCTCCCGGATCGCCAGGTAGGGCGCCGCCGGGACGGTGCCGATGCTCTCAAACTTCCGGATATTGCCCCGCAGTTCGGCCGGCGCCGGGAAGAGCGGCCAAATCTCCGCAATCCGCTCCCGCCGCACATAGAGAAAGCCCGTGCCGTGCGGGGCGCCGAGCCACTTGTGCAGCGACGTCGCATAGATGTCGCAATCGAGCGAGTCGCGGGTGTGCGGCACGTGGGCGAAACCGTGGGCGCCATCCACCACGACCAGCACCCCACGAGCCCGCGCCAGGTGCACGATTTCTCGGACGGGCAGGAATTGACCGGTCAGGTTGATCACCTGGCTGAGCAAAATGGCCCGGGTGCGGGGCGTGATCGCGGCGGCAAAGCGCGCCACCATCTCGTCCGCCGACTCCGCCGGCACGGGCAACGAAATCTGCCGGACGACAATCCCGTCGCGCTCCGCGCGCTGGCGCAGGGTGTTTTGAAAACGCCAGTAGTCCTGCGTCGTCGTGACGACCTCGTCGCCCGCCGTCCAAGGCAGCCCGAGCAACACCGTCTCGATGCCCTCGGTCGTGTTGCGCGTGAGCGCCATCTCCTCCGGGTCACACCCAAAGGCGGCGGCCAGCCGGGTGCGCACCCCTTCGACTTGCGGCCAGAGGACGCGGTTGAGCGAGTGGGCCGGAGCTTCGTGCGACGCCAACCACGCCTGCAGGTAGGCGTGGTTGACAACCGCCGGCGAGGGCTGCACGCCGCCGTTTTCCAAATTCAGAATCGTGCGGTCCACCGCCCAGGACGCCTGCACCTCGGCCCAGCGCGGCTCGTCCGCCGCCACGACGGTCGGATCGGACGATGCCCCGGCCATGGCCGCCGCGATCCGCCCCGCCGCGTCGACTGCCGCGGCAAGACCGGGCGCAAAAACGTCCACCGGCGCCCCGGGCTCGGCGGCGCGGCCCGCCGACGCAAGCCAGGCCGGGGCGACGACCCCGGCGGCGGCGAGTTGCGTGAAGAAACTGCGGCGGGTCGGCGGCATGGGCGGCGCTCAGAACGCGGCGTTGAGGCGCAGATGCCAGCGGCCGCCATCCGCGTCGTAGGGCGCGTTGCGGGAGTAGAGCAGACCGTTGGCGGCATTGAACGTCGCCTTGTCCGGATACCGGTTGAACACGTTTTCCACACCGGCCGTGGCGCTGACCTCGCGGGTGAATTTCCACGTGACCGCAACATCGCAGAGCACCTGCCGGCTGAAGTCCTGCACGATCGTCGAGTTGGCCTGGGCATCGGTCCACGCTCCGAAATAGCGGACGCGGCCCATCAGGCCGAGTGACCCGAGCGTGTAATTGACCGCGACATTTCCGGCGTTCTGCGGGATCCGGTTCTCGAGGTTGATCCGCCCATCGCGGGAAACCACCCGGGGATCGTAGCGGGTCACGCGCGTGGCGTTGTAGTTGTAGGCCGCGGTGAGCGTGATGTTCGACTGCTTCGAGCGCGTCCACCGGTGCGAGGCAACGACGTCCACACCTTCGGTGCGGGTGTCGAAGGCGTTGGTGAGGAAATTCAGCGAGTTTAAGTTCTGCGCATCGGTGACTCCGGAGGCGACCAACTGCGCCCGCTGGGCGGCGGTGAGCGTGAAGCCTTGGGAGAGGCCCAGCCGGTCCCGCACCGCGACGCGGTAGAGATCGAGGGCGACGGTGAACTCCGGCCGTGGGGCATACACGAGGCCGAGGCTGAGATTGTCGGATTCCTCGGGTTTCAACGCCCGCGCGCCGAAGAAGACCGCCACCGGATTGGTGACGCTGACCTGGCCCGAGGTGAACAAGGTGGACGTGCCGGGCAGCAACCCTTGGTTGGTGCGCGTGTAGTAGGACAATCCGGGTGTCGGCGCATGAAAGCCCGTGCTGGCCGCGCCCCGCACGGCGAGCGCCGCAGTGGCCTGGTAGCGGAGGGAAATCTTGCCGTCCGCGGTGGCACCGAAATCCGAGTAGTCCTCGGCGCGACCGGCGAGGGCGAAGCTGAGGTGCTCGAGCGGCTGGACATCGAGATCGAAGTAGCCGGCGTTGCTGTCGCGATCGGCGTCGACCACCTGCGAGGGGCTCCAGCCGGGAAAGCCGTTGGCGCCCACCGCGAGATCGGCGAACGGGCCGACGTCCCACGAGTAGCGGTCGCCCACCCGGATCTTGAAGCGCTCGCGGCGATTCTCCGCGCCGAACGCGACATTCACCGGCTTGGCGAAGACGCCCGTCTGCCAGTTGTAGACGAAGTCCGCGTTCAGGTTGCGCTCGTCCTGCCGGAGTCCGCCCACATCGAACGCCGTCGGCGACTCCGGGCCGAAGGACGCGTTGATCGAATTCGTGAGACGATAGTCGATGCGGTTGCGACCGAGCGCAGCGCTGAAATCGTAGGTGAGGCCGAAGGTCGTGGTGCCTTTCGCTCCGCCCACGGCGTGGAAATCGTCATCCGCGCTGGCGAAAAAGGGCGCGAAGCCGCCCGGGTAGCGGTCCAGCAGCGCGTAGGTGGGCGCGAGCGACGTGGGCGCATTCTGGAACGAGGACCGGCGGAAGGCGGCGTTGGTGTCGGGATTGCGCCAGTTGAAGTCGTCCAGTCCCTCGCCGTCACCGGCGACGACGAAACCGTAGGTCTTGATCGCGGCCGTGAGCGGGAGCGAACCGTTCAGCATGACGCGGCGCGACTCGCGCTCGGGCTGACCCCACCGCTGGACGGGCTTCGGCACGGCGGCCGCCCGGTCGGGATGGGCCGCGAGGTAGGCGAGCGCGTCGGCTCGCTGCACCGAGCGGGACGTGCGGCCGGCTTTGGCATACTCCAGCGCGACGTTGAGGAATCCGCCCGCGGGCAACGCGTATCCCGCGTCGAAGCCGGCCTGGCGGGTCAGGCCATCGCCGCCAAAATACTGGCTGACCTGGGCAAAACCCTCGTAGCCGACCCGGTCCTTGAGGATCAGGTTGATTACGCCGGCGATCGCATCCGAGCCGTATTGGGCGGAAGCCCCGTCGCGCAACACCTCGACCCGTTGCAGGCCGAAGGCCGGGATCTGCCCGAGATCCGCGCCTTGGGAAAAGCCGCCCGTGATGAGCGCCGAGCGGTGCTGCCGTTTGCCGTTGATGAGGACGAGCGTCTGGTCGGGCGACAGACCGCGGAGGCGGGCCGGCCGCACAAACGCGGCGCCTTCGCCGATGGTCAGCCGCTGCACGTTGAACGAGGGCACCGCCTGGACGAGCTTGTCGGTGAGTTCAGCCGAGACGGAAGTTTGCAAGGCCGCGGCGCTGACGATGTCGACGGGCACCATGGATTCGACCACGGTGCGGTCCAGCCGACGCGTGCCGGTCACGGTCAGGGCGTCGAGTTTGAGCGGGGCGGATCCGGCCACGGTTTGCGCGGCGGCCGGAGTCAGGCCGGACAGCAGGAGGGCGGTACCCATGAAGGTGACATTGGAACAGAGTGAGTGAAACATCGGCAGAGGAGTTGTGACGCAGGGCGGTCGGGAGCGATGCGAACACTCCACCCGCAAGAGAAGCCCCAAAGCGGCGCGTCACTCAAACGTCACGCCGCGTCGCCAATCGCCATGAGTTCGTCATCGCAAGCGCACAATCGCACCCCGCCCTGCCGCCCCGCCGCACGCCGCGTCGAGAGCCCCCCCCGAACGATCCCGCGGGAAATGGCCCGTTCAGGAATCAATTCGAGGGAGCCCCGACAGGGGTCACATCGCGGCGGTCAACCTCGGTGGGCAGACCGGTTCACCCCGGCGACGTTGCCCAAGTCATCGTAGCAGTTTGCGCCGATTGGGCGACGGGCCGAATTCCTGCGCTTGGGAAAAGCGCGAAATTCGAGTCGATGTTCCGTGGGCCAGGCGGGAGGTCTGCACTCCCCCTCGGCGAGCGCGATTTCCCGGTGTGCCGGGGTTCCCGGCTCCACCCACTCCGCCCCGCCAGATCCGAACCCGCCACAGCGGTCTTCCGCAGATGTTGCCGGGCAACACGACCGACAAGACCACCCGGCGTTTCACGCGGGTCGACCACGTCGGCGATCACGTGGGCATGGCCGCCGGCGTGCTGCGCTCGCAGGGCAACGGTTGGCTCACATCTTCGTTCACGCCCAACTCTGCGACGAGCCGGTGAGGGGAGCCCCACCGGATACCCGGCTCGAGAGAAAGGCGCGCGGCCCGCCCGCGGGAGAGGACTTGGTTAATGGCGAGAAAAGAGGGACCCGGGGCGGAGGGAAAAGGGCGCCCGTGCGGGTTGCCAAACCAGGCCTGGGCGCCGCTGGGACGATCGCCCGCCCCACCGCGACCAGCCCGGCCCCGCCGGCGCCTTCCTCGCGGCACCGCGCCGGCGCAGGCTCATTCCACGATCAGCACGCCGCGCATGATGCGCCAGTGGCCGGGGAAGGTGCAGAGGTAGGGATAGCGTCCGGGTTGCGTGGGCGCGGTGAACACGAGCTCGGCGCGGGCCGCGGGATTGACGAGCGGCGTCGCGTGGAGGACGTTTGGCGAGGCCGGGATAAAGTGCTTGGCGAGACTGGTGGGATCGCTCGCCATTTCATCCGCGAGCAAGCCGACCTCTTCTTCGGCCCCGCGGGCTACCAGAACGAAATTGTGCGGCATGGAGTCGGGATTCTCGAAGACGATGCGCACGGGCTGCCCGGCTCTGACGCGGAGTTCGCGCGGGGCAAATTGCATCTGGTTCGGGACGGCTTGGACGCGCAGGGCGTCGGCATCGGCGGCATGGGCTTTTTCCCAGGCGGCGGCCTGGGCGGTGAGCGCAGCGGCGTCGGCGGCGAAGCGGGCGCCGGCGAGCGGTTGCCCCAGTGAATCGTAAACGAACACGGGCGGCGGGACGTTGCGCAGGCGGCGATAGGTGATCTCGATGGGGTTCAGGCCGGGCACGAGGTCGAAGGTGACTTGCTGCTCCGTGCTGTAGGTGCTGTCGGCGGACGCGAGTTGGACGCCGTTGACCGAGATGTCGAGGTAGCCGTGTTTGACACTGAGCACCGCGGTCTGGGGTGCGGACACGTCAACGAAGGTCCGATACGTGCCGCCCGTGGCGGCCGGAGCTTTGCCTTTTTGCTTCGCGGCGTTTTTTCCGGCCGGGGCGGGCTCGGGGGTGGTCGTGGCGCTGAGGGTCAGCCAGTGGTTGACGCGCGTGGCGGGCGAAACCTCGAGGACGGGAACCGAGCGGCCTTTGCGGGGTTTGGTGCCCGCGCGGAGATCGGTGAGCATCTGCTGCACGGCGGGTTCGGTCGGGTGGAGGTGAGCGACGACCGAGTCGAACTCGGGGCGCGTCGGACGGAGATGAGCGACGGCGTTGATCGCGGCCATGCGCACGCGGGGGTGCGGATCGGCGGCGGCTTGGGTGAGCCGGGCGAGGGCGTCAGGCAGATGGTCGGCGGTCAGCCGGACGAGTTGGGCCGCGGCCGCCCGCATGAGCGGATCGGCGGAGCCGGCGACGTGGGAAATCCACGCCGGGCGGACCGCCCCGGTGGCGGCGAGCACCCAGGACGCTTCGAGGTGGGCTTGATCGAACTGCGGTGGCGTGCGGGGCTGCGCCGCCACCCACGCTGCGAGGGCGGGCCCGGCGGCGGCCCCGAGTTTGCGGAGCTCAATGCGGGCGTGGTGGCGGACGATGTTTTGCGGGTGGGCCAGCAACGCCGCCAACCCGGCGGCCGGCGCGCCCTCGATCTTGGGCCAGTCTTTCACGACAGGTTTTCCAGTGTGCACGACGCGCCAGATGCGGCCGCGCACGTGATTCCACTGGGGATCGCGCATGGCATGCTGGGCGTGGCCAATGATCAGACTGGAGAAATCCGAAACATAGAGCGCACCGTCGAAACCGAACTCCACGTCAACCGGACGAAACGTGCTGTTTTTGGAGCTGAGCACGTCGAGGCGATTGGCGGCGACCAGGGGGCCGGCGTCGGCGCTCACGGCGGAGAGCGACACGATATAGCTGCCGAGGAGCGAGGCGGAGGCGATACCCTGCTGCAACGCGTCGGGGAAGTTCGGGCTCGAGATCACGCTGAGGGCCGAACCTTTCGCGTAGTTGAGCACCGTGGCGTGGCCGTAGGGGTGGTAGACGCCGAGGGGCGTCCACGTGAGCGGAACGCCCTCGAGCACGTGCCCGCCGCCGTAGCGCTGAAAGATATTGCCGTAGCGGTCGAACGAGATCTTCCACGGGTTCGGCGTCGTGCTTTGCCATTCGGTGGTGATGCGTCCGGTGGCGGGGTTGAGCCGATAGGTCGAGGCGTCGAGGCCGCGCACGACGCCGAAGGGCGTTTCAAACTGCGAGCGGTGAAAAACGCCGTCCGAAAACAGGAGATGGCCGAGCGGGTCGCTGGTCACCATGCCGCCGTGGTGCGAATCGGTGACGTCGATCCCGCGCAGCAGCTCGGTGCGGGTGTCGGCGCGGCCGTCGCCATCGGTGTCATTCAAGACCAGCAGCCGCGGCTGCGCGGAGACGATCACGCCGCGCTCGTGAAACGCGACGCCGTCGAGCGCGTCGAACCCGTCGGCGAAGACGGTGCATCGGTCCGCCTTGCCGTCGCGGTCGGTGTCTTCGAGGACGAGGATTTTGTCGCGCGGTTGCTCGCCGGGGATCGTGTGCGGAAACGACGGCATGGTGACGACCCAGAGGCGGCCGCGGGCGTCGAAGCTCACCTGCACGGGATTGCGCAGCTCGGGAAACTGCTCCTCCGAGGCGAAGAGGTTCACCGCGTAGCCCTCGGCGACGACGAGCTCCTGCTGCAGGTCGGCCGGCGAGCGGACGGTGCCACCGGGAAACCGATACGTGGTCGTCTTGCCCTCGGGCAGCGGGGGCAACGACGGCGCGGGGTAGTCGGCAAAACGTTTCGCCGGGTGAGCCGCGAGGTCGTGCACGATGGCGTCGGCCTGCGCGACGAGTTGGTGATAGCGCGGGAGCTCGGCGGCGTTTTCTTCGGGCCGTTTGCGGACCCCGTAGTAGAGCGCGCCGTTCTTGGGGCGCACGAGCTCGGCCACGTAGCTGTGTTTCGCTGCGGCCGCCCGGGCGACGTCGGCGAGCCGGGGCGATTCGATCGCGCCGGGGGCGGCATCGCCGAGGAGTGAGCGGGTAATGGTATCGCTGATGGCGCGCGTGCCGGCGGCGTTGAGATGGATGCCCTGCGTGGTGAGCGGCCCGGTGGCGCGGGCGTAGGCGTCGCGGCTGGCGGCAAAGAGATCGATGAAGGTGGCGCGGTGTTCGCGGGCGAGTTCGGCGATCGCCTGCGTGTAGAGCGCGACGTCGCGGTTGCGCTCCGCGGCATTCGGCGCGCTGCGCTCCTCGACGGCGATCGGCGCGAGGAGGACCACTTTCGCCCCCGGGTGGAGACGCGAGATTTCGCGGAGATAGACCCGATATTGGGCGCGAAACGCCGCGAGGCCCGGGGCACCGGCGAAGGACTCGTTCATGCCGTAGCCCAGCACGACCACCTGCGCGGGCCAGGCGGCGAGCAAGGTCTTGAGGTGTTCGCCGTAGCCCTCCGGACGCAGGCGATAGCCGACTTCGTCCCCCGTCCACGCGAGACTGCGCAGGCGAAGTTTTTTATCGGGCTGCGCGAGCTGCAGGCGCGCCTCGAGATCGCCGGACTCGAGCAGGCGCTCGACCATGGCGTTGCCGTAGAAAAGAATGCCGTCGTCCGAGCGGAGGGGTTCGCCCGCGGCGGAAAAGGCCACGACCGGCCACAAGACGAGGCAAAGGAGGAGGGACGGAAGTTTCATTGATCAGTTGAGGAGGAGATGGAACACGCGGAGCGCGGTGCCAGTGGACTTGGCGTCATGGTCGCGGGCAATCCGAACCCTCGCGACGTGGCGCCCGGGTTTCAAGTTGTCGTCGAGCATCACCACCCACGGCAGGTGGAGGGAGTGGCTCCAACGCGTGTAGGTTTCGATCGACCGCTCGGGTGCACCGTCGATGCTGAACTCCACGCGACCCGCATCCGGCCCGGCGGTGATGAAGAGGCCGCAGCCCGTGCCCTCGAAGGTGAATGCAAATTCCGCGCCCGGCTCGGTGCCGACGAGCGCCGGCACGCCGACAAATCCGGCGCGGGTGCCCTTTTGGTCGGTGGGCTGCCACGTTTTCTCCAGGGAAAAACCCCGGAGGATGCGCGCGTCGCCGATGTCGCCGAAACGCCCGCGCCCATAGCTGCGCGCATCCAACGGCGCCGGCAGCGGGTGTGGTTTTTCGGCCGCGGCCAGGGGCGGTGCAAACGCGGCGTTCAGCAGGCGGGCGACGCTGTTCGCGTAGAGCCGATGACCAAAGGGCGACGGATGGAGATTCTTGAAATCCTGGTCCCAGGAAAACTCGCCGGCGTTGATCCGGTCGGTGACTTCGCGCGAGAGATTCAGCGACGGATTGCCATAGGCCACCGCGACCTTTTCGTGCTGGACGATCGACGCGGGCACCTTGCCACCGTTGTAGTCGGCCATGTGTTCGGGCATGACGAAGTGCAGTTGCACGATGTCGGTCTGCGGACTCACCGTGCGCACATGGCGCACTACGCCCTCGATGCCGCGCAGCATGTGCGCGGGGTCGGCGGTGTTGGAGGTGTCGTTCACCGCCGCTTCGAGGAACAGCAGATCGACCGGCCCGTGCGCCAAGACATCGCGCTCCAAACGAAACGCATGCGGCACGGAACCGAGCGAGCCGATGCCCGCGTTGATGAAGACAAACTTCGTCCCGGGAAATTTGTTCGTGAGGTAGTCGGAGGTGTGCTGCCGCCAGGCGCCGCCCGCCGTGATGGAACCGCCGAGGAAAACCACGCGCCCGGCGTGCGTGCGCTCGAACGTGCGCCGGCTGTTCGCCAGGCCGTCGCGCAGTTCGAAGTAGTCGGGCCCTTTGGGGAGCACGCTGGGGCTGTCGCTCACCGGCGCCGCAATGGCAGGGGCGGTGAACCAGACCGTGGCGAGAAACAGGAGGCGGAGCTGCATGGCGGAGGCCGCGGGGCCTAGGCGAGAAGCTGCGGGATCACGCCCGAGCTGTCGCCGTGTCGCTCGACCGCGACCCCCGAGCCCCGCAGCAGCGTAAGCCACGCGTTGCAGAGGGGCGTGTCCTTGGGCGCGACGAGATTTTGTCCGAGGCGGAGGCCGGCGCCGCGACCGGCGAGGAGCGTGGGACAGTTGTCCAGGGTGTGGCCGGTCCGGATGTTGCTGCCATAAACGACCGTCGTGTGGTCGAAGAGCGAGCTGCCGTCGGGCTCCTGGGTCGACTTCAGTTGGTCGAGGAACCCGGCGAGCAGCTCGCTTTGGGCCCGGTCGCGTTTCTCGGACGCCTCCAGATATTCCGCGCCCTTGCCGAGGTAGTGGCTCATCGTGTGGGCGTCGATGCGGACGTCGAGACTGGTGAGCAGCGTCGACACCGGTTGCCGATAACTCAGCACGCGCGTGCTGTCGGTGCGCAGGGCGGCGATCATGATGTCATACATGAGCGCAATCTCCTCGTAGCCGGCCAAGCTGGACTGCGGTTCCGCGAGGCCCGGGGCGGGCCGGGGCGCGCCCAGCCAACGTTCGTCGCGGCTTAGGCGGGTCTCGATGTCGCGGATGCCTTGGAAATACTCGTCCAGTTTCGCGTTGTCGGCCTTGCCGAGCTGGCCCTGCAATTCGCGGGCGCTCTCCCGCGCGTTGTCGAGGACGCTGCGCCGTTGCCGGAGCATGACCTTCTGCACCTCGATCGGGGTGTTGTCCTGGGCGAAGAGCCGGTGAAACGCCTCGACCGGCGTCTTGGGT
The DNA here is from genome assembly GCA_044358025.1 of Opitutaceae bacterium. GTDB lineage: Bacteria > Verrucomicrobiota > Verrucomicrobiia > Opitutales > Opitutaceae > GAS368. Next base: position 24,566 of record JBIKOK010000038.1, on the reverse strand, counting down.
CCGGACATCGGCTTGCCCCGGGCGTCCCAGGAAAGCGAGAGCCCCTGCCCGTGGCCCGAGGCACTCGCGGCCGCGCCGCAATCGAGGATGAGGGAATCAAACCGGGTCTCCTTCCCCAGCGCATCGGCGGCCACCTGATCGGCCGAGATCGTGTTGTGGAAACTCTGGCCCGGTTCGCCGAACTCGTTGGCGCCGGTCAGCCAGAACGTGCTGCCGCTGTGGCCGCCGGAGACGTCCTTGTTCACGAGGCCTTGGACGATCGTGAAGTCGGATTTGTGCCGGGCCAGCGGGGCGAGCCCGGAGGGCAAGGTGTAGCCGGCGCCTTTTTGCGCGACATCGGGAAACCATGATTGTTCGGTCACGCCCCAGCCGAAGCCAAGAAAGACCAGGCGTTTCGGGCGCGCGGCGGGGACCGGCGCGGGTGCGGCCGACGCGAAGCGGCGGAAGCCGAGCGACTCGAACATCGGCAGGGCGATCAGGGCGGTGCTGGTGCGCAGAAAGTGACGACGGGTGCGGGGAGCATTCATGGGGGTGGGCTTATTTTGAGGAGAATTCTTGGCTGCGGAGCAAGGCATGGATGAACTCGCGGGTCGCGAACGATTTCGTTCCGGCCTGCGCGACGAGGCTCGCGATCAGGGGCTCGTCGCTGAACCCGCACGGGCGGCCGAGCGCGTATTCGATCAGCGCGGACGCAAAGCCCCGCGCGAAGTTTTCCTGCTTGGCCGCGATGATCGAGCGCAGTTCGAAATAGTCGCGGAAGGCGGGGCCTTTGTGCAAGGCGCCGCCGGTGTCGATGGTCCAGGTCTTCTTCGCATTCGGGAGCGGTTTGCCCGCTTCGTCCCGGGCCTGGTAGGTGTCGGTGGTGCGCCATTGGCCGACGGCATCGAAGTTCTCCAAACCGAAACCGATGGGATCGATCTTGCGGTGGCAGTTGGCGCACTGCGGTTCCTGCTGGTGCAGCTGGAGCCGTTCGCGCGCGGTCAGCAATTGGGCGCCGAGGCGCGCGAGTTCCGGGACATTGGCCGGGGCCGGCGGCGGCGGTTCGTGGAGCAGTTTGCGCAGCACCCACGCGCCACGCTCCACCGGATTGGTGTGCTGACCGTTGCTGCCCATCGCCATGATCGCCGCCATGCCCAGCAGGCCGCCGCGCGGGGACCCGGCGGGGAGCGGAACTTTGCGAAACGCGTCGCCCGTCACGCCGGGAATTCCGTAGTAGTCGGCGAGCAGCGCGTTGATGAACACGTGGTCCGCGCTGAGCAATGCGCCGAGGCTTCCATTGTCCCGCAGCAGGGCGGCGAAGGTCTCGTAGACCTCCTGCCGTGCGGCCGCCTTCACGGAGTCGTCGAATCGGGGATACAGCTTCCGGTTGAATTGAAACAGATCGAGCCGGTCGAGGGTGAGCCATTGGCCCAGAAACGGCCGCACGAAGTGTGAGGCGCGAGGATCGTTGAGCAGCCGGTCCGCCTGGGCGGCGAGGATCTCCGGTCGCTGGAGTTCTCCCCCGACCGCGAGATCGCGCAGCGTGCGATCCGGCGGGGAACCCCAGAGGAAATAGGAAAGCCGCGTGGCGAGCTCGAGCCCGTCGAGCGGGCGACGCTCCGCGTTGGCCTCGGGCTCGGCGCGGTAGAGGAAACGAGGCGAGGAAAGCACCGCCGCGAGCACCTGTTTAAGCGCCTCACGGTGGGTGCCGCCTGCGCCTCGGCGGGATGCGTAAATCCGCACCAAACGATCCAGCGAGGCGTCCGTCGCCGGGACTCCGCGGTAGGCTTCCTGCGCGAATTGGGCGAAGGCGCCGCGGAGTTTGGCCGGCGGAACGTCCGCCGTCGGGGCAACCAGCGGGAGGTCCAGCGCGCGCAACCCGGGCGCGATTGTTTCCGGGGAGGCGGGGACGCGTTCGATTTCGATCCAGTCGATCCAGAGTGCGACTTCGGGGCCGTGGCCGTTGCGGGCGATGGCCGCCCGGATCTGTTGCTGGACCCGGTCGCCATCGAGGACGCCGCGCTCGCGGATGAAGAGATTGCGGTGATTTCGGTCGGCGCTCTGCCGCGTGAAGGTGAACGGGATTTCGATGACGTCCGGAGCCTCGATCGTGCCCGTGAGGTGATGCGTGCTGAGCGCGGGCGTGCCGGGGCCGGCGCCGGCGAACCCTTTCAGCCCGAATTCCAGAAAACGGCGCTCCGCCGGGGCGCCCGGCGCGGCGCCGGCGCGAATCCGGACCACGTAGTCGCCCGGAGGAAAGTCTTTGGGGATGGCGAGCCCCTGGTCCGCGGCGAAGCCGGTGCCGCCGTAGCCACCGGGCATGGTCAGGTAGGTGCCCCGGTCGAGAGCGGGCAGCGTCAGGTAATACTCGTCGTAGCGCACGAATTCCGTTCGGTCCCGAGTGCGGTAGATGATCGCGGGATTTGCCTCCGCCTCCGCATTGAAGCCGAAGGTCTTGGCACTCGGGGCCCCGGGGATTTTTTGCCAGTGGTAGCGCAGGGCGTCGTCCGTCGCGGCGATCTCGCGGAGCTTCGCCACGATCCCCGCGTTTTCGGGGAGTGCCGCGGCGTCATCCACGGCTTTGATCCAGCGGTTGGCCCGGTCCACCGCGTCGAGCGAATCGCGGTTTCGTTTCAGGAAGGTCGGGTGGATCGACTCCGCTTCGCGGCGGAAGGCCTTCGCCGTCGCTGCCGCGGAGGCCGCGTTGAACGCCTCCTCGAGGGCTTCGTGCGCCAGCGCCTCGTAGAGTTCGAATTGGTTGCCGTTGAGAAAGAGGTTGGCGCCCACGGTATCGAAGCCGGGGCCGCCGGTGTCGGACGGCAATGAGCTCGCGTCCACATGCACCCCGAGGAGATCCCGCAGCGTGTTGGCATATTCGCGCCGGTTGAGCCGCCGGAGAGCGATCACGCCCCTCTGATCTCCGAGCCGCTGGCGCGCCGCGACCATCGCGTGGGACAGGTCATCGAGGAAATTGGCCTTCGCTTCGGGGGCGGGCTGCGCCTCGTCCTCGGGCGGCATTTCGCCGGCGTTCAGTGCATTGAGGATCTTCTGCCAGCGTTCCGCCGAGGGCAGATCGGCCATCGCGAGCGGCAAATCATCCACCCGGAATTTCCCCTTCTGCTTTTCGGGCCCGTGGCAGCCCTGGCAGTTGGCCTCGAGAAAGACGCGGTGCCGTTCCGTCATCGCGCCCGCGGGCGTTTCCGCCCCGCGCGCGCCCGAGAAGGCGGCGGCGAAGAGCAGCAGGTTAACGGAGACGCGGCGGAGGGTCACTCGAGTGGGCATGAGCGGCAATGGTGGTTCATTTCACCTTCCAAATCTTCACGTCGTCGATCCACACGGTGCTCGGCACGAGAAAGCTGAACCAGCGCTTCATCGGGTGGGCGAAGCCGGCGGAGCGGTGGCGGGCGACGAGTCTCCCATCGAGGCTGAGGCGCAGCTCGTCGCCTTCGGTTACGAGGACGAGTTCGTGCCATTCCGTGTCAGTCTTCGACGCCACGGTAATCTGCTTCGTCTTGAGCAACGCCTCGAGATCGGCGGGCAGCGGCTCCTTGCGGTCGAGGTAAGGTTGCCGACGCTGGCGGATTTCGAGGTTCATGACGCCGGTCTTCCAATCCATAAGCGTGATGCCGACCGGAGCGAGATTCGCGTAGCAAAGATGGCCGGCGTGGATGCCCTGCGTCTCGCGGTCCACAAAGCCGAGCTGGAGCGACTCGCCCTTGTTCAGACCGGGGAACCGGAACCGCACGACGGCACCGCCATCGCTGAAACCCGCTTCGTGGTGGATGTGGGCGGAGTGGCCCGCCTCCTTTGAGGCGCTGGCGATCTTGAGAATGCCGCCGTCGAGATCCGCCATCTTGATCTGCGGCACGCGGTCGGCGGTGGCGCTGTTCCAGCCGTTGCCGATGGCCTTGGCGAGATTGCCGGCTTCTTCCCGCTCAAAGGCGTCGTGGAAGATGAGCTTCCCTTTCTCGCGCAGCCAGCGGGCGTCGTCGCGCGACGCTGCGGTCGGCGTGGGCTCGGCGGCGGGCAGAGCGGCCGGCGACGTGAGCAGGAGGGCGAGGACGAGCGAGGGAATGGTTTTCATGGCGAACAGAGGGTGCTTGGGGGAGACATAAAGGCGTCACTTCCTCGCGCGGACGACCTCTGCGGCCTGCTGGGCGTCTCGCTGGAGAGCGGCCCAACCCTGGCGCTGGATGACCTCGCGCGGGGCCAACCAGGAACCTCCCACACAAAGGACGGAGGGCGAGGCGAGCCACTGGGGGAGCGACGCGAGGTTGATGCCGCCGAGCGGAATGAAGCGCAGGCCGAGATGCGCGAAGGGCGCCGCCATCGACTCCAGCGCGGACGGTCCCGCGAGATTGGACGCGGGAAAATATTTCAGGACACGACAGCCGTGCTCGAGTGCGATCTCCATGTCAGTCGGCGTCATGACGCCCGGGGCGAAGGGCAGCCCGCACTCGCGGGCGGCGGCGATCGTCGAGGGATTGCAGCCCGGCGCCACGCCGAACTCGGCGCCGACCTCAATCGCCGCTTCCACGTGTGGGCGATTCAGCAGGGTCCCAGCGCCGACGAGAATCTCCGGCACCTCGGCGCGGATGCGCCGGATCGCCTCGGCGGCGCGGGCGGTGCGAAACGTCAGCTCGATCGCGCCCACGCCGCCGGCGAGGAGCGCGCGCGCGATCGGCGCAGCGTCCTCCGGATTCTCCACCGTCACGACCGCCACCACGCCGGAGCGGGCCAGGCGTTCGGCAAGCGGATCGGGCCACATCGATTTCATGGTCATGGCGTCAAAGGAGTCCGAGCCGCGTCGCGATCATCCGCTGACCCGCGATCAGGCAGTCGTCGGCGTCTTGCACCGCCAGCGGCGACCGGGCGCCCAAGACGTGAAACGCCCGTTGGTAGGCGGCCCGCAGCGGATCGGCCCCGACGAGTGTGATCGCCGCGTCCTGCGCCGCGAGTTCGCGCAGCTCTGCCCCGATCAGCAGTCCGCTGAGATAATGGTAGTTTTCCGGCGGCGCGGCATTTTCGAGCAGAGCGCGTGTGCGCACACGGAAGGCCGCGTGCAGCAGGTTGTCCGCGGCACCGGCGCGCACCCCTTGGTCAAAGCTGGCGAGATTCCCGGGGCCACTGAAGTTGGAGCCGACCGCCACCGAGTTCGCCAACACGCTTTGGCGCGAAAGCAGCGCGAAGAATTCGCCCGTCATATAGGTCCGAAAGGCGACCGCGTGGGCGCCGCGCACCTCGATGTGTTTCGAATGCGTGCCGGGAAAGACAAACACGCGGGTGCGTGCCGGCGGAGCGGGATCGGCGGAGGCCAGGGCGCATGCGCCGATGAGCTGGGTCTCCTCGCCGCGCATGACGTCGTCGTGGCTGCGCACGCCGGCGACGAGGACGAGCGCATGCGGAAAATCCGCGCGCGCGGCGACGTGTTCCGCGGAAAGGCCCGAGCCGTCGATGGCCAAGGGCAAGGCGCGATAAGGGAGTTCGCGCATCCCCATCGACGACGAAGCCATGCCGGAAATCACCAGCGGGATACCCGCCAGCGAGGCACCGGTTTCCCGGGTCAGCGTGGCGAGATGGTGCGCGATGACGCGCGCGAAATGACTCCACCGCAGCTCGGCCTGACCGCCGGCGGCCTGCCACGCGGCGAAGGTGGCCGCGATGCCCTGGTCGCCGCAGCTCCCCGCCCGCACGCGACGCGTCGCGGCCTCGACCCAACGCAGGCGAAACGAGGACGTGCCCCAGTCGCAGCTGAGGAATCGCGGAGCGGAGGCGGAGGCCGGTGGGCTCATGCGAAGTTCTCGTCGAAGCGCGCGTTCCACTCGATGCCGAGGCCGGGCGCTTGGGAGACATGATACTCGCTGCCCTTCCGCGTGAGCGGCGTTTGCAGGAAAGTGTTCGCGGAGTCGAAGACGTGCGGGTTGAACTCGCAGAGCGAGCAGTGCTGCGCGGCGGCGGCGAAGTGCAGTGCGGCGGCGATTTGCGGGCCCATCGCGATGCTGAGGTGAGGAACGATTTCTCCGGGAAACGTGGCGGCGATGCGCAGCGAGCCGGTGATGCCGCAGCGACCGAGATCGGGCTGGAGCACACCGACGAAGGGCAAGAACGGCTGCAGCTCGCGCAGGCTGCGATAGCTCTCGCCGAGCGCGAGCGGGGTGCGGATGACGGCGGCGAGAGCGGCGTGGGCCTCGACCTCCTCGGGATACAGCGGGCACTCGAGCCAGCGGGCGTTGCGCGCGTCGAGGTCGTGCCCCATGGCGGCGGCGCGGTCGGGTGGAAAATGCCAGAGGCCATCGACCGCGAACCGCATCCCGACCGGCAGCCGATCCGCGATGGCGAGCAGGTCCTGCCACTCGTTCTCGTAGTAGAGCTTCACGATCGAGATACCCTCGTCGGCATAGCGCGCGGCAAAGGCGGCGCGTTCCGCCGCGCCTTGGCCGGACGTGCCGCTGAGGTAGACGGGAATGCGAAGCTTCGGCTCGGCGCTCAGCAGCGCGCAGACGGGTTTCCCGGCGATTTTGCCGGCGAGATCCCACAGCGCGAGATCCACGCCGCTCATCGCATCGAGCATGAAGCCGCCGTTCTGGCCGCGCACGCGCATGGTGGCATACATGCGGTCCCAGAGCGCCGAGATCCGTGCCGTGGTGCCGTCGAACTCCTCGCGCTCGAGGGCCGGACGCAGCAGGTGGGTGATGATGCTGCACGCGACCTCCGGCGCGAGCGGAGCCTGCGCCTCCCCCCAGCCGACGAGGCCGTTGGCCAGCTCGACGCGCACGAGCGCGGTCTCGAAGTTTTCCGAGTAGAGCACCGGGTAGGCGGTGGACCAGCGGTAGGCCCCATCGCCGGTGAGCGAGGTCGGCGAGCCGGCGGTGCCGCGCGAACGCACGATGTCGCGCGGCAGACGAACGGGGATGGCTTGGACGGATTTGATGCGCATGGCGCTAAACAGCGATCGGCTCGCGGACGAAGCGGCGGGTGATGAGATAGGAAACCGGATGCAGCAGGCCCATGATGATGAAGATGGCCCCGTAGCCAAACCCCTGCACCACGTGGCCGGTCATCCAGATAAAAAGCGTGCCGCCGAGCCCCGTGCCGAAGGCGAGCAGCCCCGACGTGGCGCCGATGAGGTGCTTGGGGAAGAGATCGTTCGTGAGCGTGTTCTGATTCGTTTTCCAGGCCATGTGCGCAAACGTCACCACGCAGATCAACGCGATGGTCACCGCGCGTGACGGGGCGTGGTGGATCGCCAGCGACACGGGCATCAGCAGCGCGCACGGCAACATCACGGTCAGGCGCGCCGACAAGACCGGCTTTCCGCGCGCGACCAACCGGCCGCTGAGCCACCCGCCGAACAGCGCGCCGAGATCGGCCGAGAGATACGGAATCCAGGCGAGCATCCCCATCTCGACCATCGTGAAGCCGCGCTGCTCGACGAGATACTTGGGCAGCCAGAAGAGGTAGAACCACCACACCGGGTCCGAGACGAAGCGCGCCGCCATCAGACCCCACATCTGCGGATACTGGGCGAGCTGGCGCCACGACACCTTGTTCGCTTGGGACGTTGGCACCGTCTCCGCCAGGACGAGCGCCCGCTCGGCGTCGGTGATGCGCGGGTGTTTGTCCGGCGAGTGATACAGCAAGAGCCAGAAGACCAGCCACACGAAGCCGAGCCCGCCCGTGATGAGGAACGCCGGCCGCCAGCCGTAGAGGGAGTAAATCCACGTGACGAGCGGCGGTGTGATGATCGCACCGATGGCCGCGCCACCCTGAATGAGTCCGTGCACGAGCGCGCGCTCCTTGGCGGGATACCATTCGCTCACCACGCGGAAGGCCGCCATGAAGTTCCCCGACTCCCCGAGCCCGAGGAGGAACCGCAGCGCGCCCAGCGACCACACGCCGACGGCGAGCGCGTGCGACATGTTCGCGAGCGACCACCACACGATGAAGACACTCAGCGCGAGCCGTGCGCCCCAGCGGTCCACAAGAAAACCGGACCCGACATACATCAGCGTGTAGGCGGCGAGAAAGGCCGTGAGGATATTCGAATATTCGATGTTCGAAATGCCGAGCTCCTTGGTCAGCACCGGTGCCAGCACCGAAAGCGCCTGCCGGTCCACGTAGTTGATGACCGTGGAAAAAAACAGGAGCCCGGCGATCCCCCAGCGCAGATGAGGAATCTTCGTCTTCATTTCTTTGCCGGAAACTCCGCCAGCAAGTCGGCGAGCATCGTGTCCACGTCGCGCTGGGTGAGCGCATCCATCTCCGGCAAGGATGCGCGCACCGCGCGTGCGTCGGCGATGCCGCGCTGCGCGAGCACATACTTGGTCAACCGCATGCGATAAATCGCCTGCGCGACGAGCAGCGGCAGGCTCAGGCAATAGAGTCGCCGCGCCTGGGCGCGGTCGCCGGCAGCATACGCGCGCCACAACGCCACGTGCAGGTCGGTCAGCTCCACCGCCGGCATCGCGCCGCAGGCACCACGATCCAATTCGTCGATGATGTAACGCGCGCCCCCGCCGCCGAACACGCCCCGCACACTCGGGATTCCCGCGGCCCGCAGCGCGGTGATCGCCGGACCCGAGGGGAGCGTCTCCTCCTTGATGTAAGTGATGGCCGGAATGCTGGCCGCGATGTCGATGATGGCCTGGGCGCCCAGGCCGGCGCCGGTCGGCGTCGGGGCGTTCTGCAAAATGATCTCCGCGCCGGGGAGTCCGGCGGCGACTTGCTGGAAGAACGTCCGATGCGCCGCCACGTCCGCGCCCAGCCCGACCGGCGCCATGATCATCAGGTGCCGGATGCCGTGCTGCATGGCGATCGTGCCCGCGGCGATCACCTCATTCGCCGTTGGCGCGCTCGCCCCACCGACGAGCGGCACTTTTCCGGCCGTTTCCGCCGCCACCAACGCCAGGAGTTGCTCTCGCTCCGGCAACGAGAGGTGGCTGTATTCGCTCGCCACGCCCGGGAACACGAGCCCATGCGCGCCCGCCTCCAGGGCGAAGCGGATCACGCGCCGCTGCGCCGTGAGATCGAGTTCGTTGCGAGCGGTGAAGAGGGTCGGGAGGACCGGGAAGATTCCTTGCAGCACGGGGAGAACAGATGGGGCGGGAGGGCGGTGGGGCGGACTCAGAACGTCACGCTGGTTGTGAGGGCGGTTTTGCGCGGCGAGTATTGGTATTGGAAGTAGCGGATCACGCCGGTGGTGCTGCGCGGGAGGGCGAGGACGCGCTGGCGATCGAAGGCATTTTCAATGTTCAGCTGCACGGTCATCTGCGATTTCGCGAAGCCCTTGAAGCGATAGACGAGGAAGGCGTTGTTCTGCACCTTGTCGGGGTAGTAGAAGAGTTTCCGCTTATTGGCATCGGCGGCGTCGGTATACATGTAGCCCCGGAAGCTGCGCGCGTAGGTCGTCGCAAGACCGCCGACGAGGCCACGGAAGCGGCCCTCGCTCACTTGAAACCGGTTGATCATGCTGAACGAATTTTCCGAGTAGCCGGACGTGGCTTCGCCGGACTTGCGCACGATGAGCTCGGGCACGGGCGGGACGAAGCCGAGTTGGTGCGCACTGATCGGAAGCGCGGTTTTCGTGGTGCCGACGCCGGTGGTGCGGAGGCCGAGCGCCTGCGCGTTGAGGATCGCCCCGGAGTCGGGATCGAGGTCGGCAAAAAACGGGCTCGCGCGATCCTTCATCATCGCCAGCGAAAGAGCGGTGGTGGCTCCGTTGGGCTGAGTCGGATCGACGGGGACCATGAGGGGGGTGAGCGAGTTGTTGGCCGCATTCCGGATCGCGACGACCGACTGGCCGCTGACGGTCGTGGTGTTGAACTCGTCGTTGTAGAAGATCGGCAGGACGACGTCGCTGCGCTCGGAACCGTTGGCCTGCGCCCAGCTGAACGTGATCTGCCAAGGCTTGAGGGGACGGGCGCTGAGGCTCGCGCTCAGGCCGTCGGAGGTGCGGCTGAAGACGAAGCCGGCGCCGCCGTTGCGGCCGTTGATGCCGTCGGGATCAACGTCGTTGCGGATCGCGCCGAGCGAAGCGGCGAAGTTGGAACCCGTGGTCTGGTAGTAGGTGACATTGCCCGACAGGCGGTGATCCCAGAGCGAGAGTTTGAGGCCACCCTCCTTGGTCTCGCCTTGGCCGATCGGCAGCAGGTTGTTGAACACGTCGCGGTCGGTGGCGAAATTGATCTTCGCGTTGCGGGAGAGATTGGCGTAGCCGCGGAGTCCGCGAAGCGGGGTGTCGAACACGATGCCGAAAGTGCGGCTCGCGTAGTCGATCGGGCCGCGGGCGATGGTGGTCGTCGTGCGGACGGTCTCGGCGTTTTCGAACCGGAGGCCGACAAGCGTGTCGATGCGGCCCTTCCAGAACGAACTGGTGAAGCCGGTGCCCCAGCCCTTCTCGGTCGTGTCGTCGTTGGAGAAGGCGGTGCTGGTGGGCTGACCGAGCGCGTTGAGCGGGCCGCCGAGACCCTCGGGGTTCATGGGCGTGGCGGGCACGGTGCGGGGCGCCACCGAGGTGTCCCACGCGTAGCGTTTGCCGTTGGGGTGCGTGATGATGTCCTGCGGCCACTTCAAGTTGCCGGGCATCGCGGTGGAGAAGATCGGGCGCCACAGCGCGGGCATGAGGGTGCGGCCGGAATCAGCGTTGCGGATGTTGGCCTCGTTGCGGACCCACGAGCCGTCGGCGTTGATTTCATAGAAACGCGCGCTGCGGCTGACGGTCCACGAATCGAGGCGGGAGTAAAAGACGCTGAGACGGTGGTCGCCCCAGCGGCCGAGGTCGCGGTGGCCGACGGCGGTGAATTTGTAGCCGTGGGCGCCGGTGGAGAACGGCGATCCGCCGAGCGAGGTAAACGCGGCCCACTGGCGCAGGGGCGCGCCGTTGGCGTCGGTCGCAAGATTGGTCGGGAGATCGGGATGGAGAAACTGCGTGCTGAGCGGCGAGAGCGCGCGGTTGATGCGGTCGTCGTGGCTGTAGCGGAACTGGAACGCGAGGTCGCGGTGCGGGGTGAGATCCACGGTGACGCCCTTGGCCTGGTTGATCCAGTGCTGGCGCGGCACGACGCCGGAGAGCGAGTCCTGGTTGCGAAGGGTGATCAGATTGTCCAACCGCTCGGAACCGCCGAGGCCGGTGATATAGGCGGGCGACTGGTTGTCCATGGTGACGCCGTTGTTGAGCACGAAGCCGGCCGGCGTGCGGAGGGTCGCGCCGTTCGCGGTAATCGCGGCGCGCTCGTAGCGGCGGTATTCGGAAAAAATACTGATCCAACGGTAGGGCCGGAAGGTGAGCGCGGCCTGCAGGCCGTTTTGATCGAGCCCGAGGATCGGGCGGTAGTAGCGGTCCGCGTTTTCGAGGACGTTGAGGCGGAAGGCGAGGTGGCGCGTGCCGACGTTGAAATCGCCGGTGTAGGTGTGCGAACCCTCCGAGTCGAACTTGGTGCTCAGGGTGGCCGAGCGCTGGTTGACGCGGGCGCGCTTGCCGTTGATCACGACGATACCGCCGGGATCGCCGGAGCCGTAGAGGAGGTTGTTGGAGCCGTTGACGGCCTCCGCGCTCTCGACGTCGAAGCCATTGAAACCCGCCGTGGACGAGCGGAGAAACCCGTCGCGCCGCGGCTCGCCGATGGAGAAGCCGCGGGCGTTGTAGGCGCCGGGCTGCGCGGCGTCGCCCTCCTGCATGCCGCGCTGGTCCTCATTACCGCCCCCGAAGAGCATCGCGCCGAGGCCACCGTAATCGGAGAGCAGGCGGAACACATCCCCGCCGCCGAGCTCGTCCATCATCGTGCGCGTGAGCACGCGGGCATCGATCGGCGCCTTGTTCAAGGGCGTGCTGATGCCGGTGAGGGAATTGGTGTTGGTGGCCTCGTAGGAGTCGTTGGGGTTGCCGGACACTTCGAAAGGAGAGAGCACCAGGGCGTCGGTCGCGGCGGGCGCGGCGGCGGGTTTGGTGGGCAGCGACTGGGCGGAAAGGGCGAGCGGCGCGAGGAGAGCGGCGGCGAACCGGAGCAACAGGGGAGTTTTCATTCTGACGGCGGCAAACGGTGGGGTTGTGGGAGCAAGACCGGCGATTTGAACTACGCCGGGCCAGGGGGTGATTCCGCTACACCACGAACTCGGCAGTTGCTTGGCAACCGCCGCGGCAGTGAACTCGTTCACCGTGCCCACTTCGCCCCAGCCAGTCGTCACCCTCAGGACGGTTGCCCGCCAGGCGAAGTTGTCGCTGGCCACCGTGTCGTATGCGCTGCGCGAGCACCCGAAGATTCCGCCGGCCACGCGGGAACTCGTCGCAAACGCGGCGCGCGAATTGGGCTACCGGCCCAACTCGCGGGTGGCGGGACTCATGGCGCACCTCCGCAGTGCCCGGGTGCGGCCGCTGGCCGAACGCTTCGCGTTTGTTTGGGTGCACACGAGCCGGCGCGTCACGGCGGAGAATGCTTACCTGCGCGCGGTCTTCAACGGCGCCGCGGCCCGCGCGGAGCGCCGCGGCTTCGTGCTGGAGGAGTTTTGGACCGACGACCCCGGGATGACGGAGCGGCGGCTGCAAGAGATCATTGTCGCGCGCGGCATCACGGGAGTGCTCCTTTCCCCCGTGCTGACGGCGGAGACCTCGCTGGCGCTCGACTGGGACTGGAATCGCCTGGCCGCCGTGGTGATCGGCAACGTGACGTGGACGCCGGAGCTGCACCACGTCGGCCACCACCACTTTTTCGCGATGCGGACGGTCTTACTGGAACTGGCCAAGCTTGGCTGCACGCAGCCGGCCGCGGTCGTTGACGCCGTGATCGACGAGCGGGCGAAGCACGCTTGGACGGGGGCTTTTTTCGCGAATCACCCGGATCCGGCCCGGGCGCGGCAACTGCTTCATTTGCACGACGCGAAGCAGCCGCGCGGTCTGGCGGCCTGGCTGAGCCGGAGCGGCGCTGACGCGCTGATTGTGAGTACGGTCGGGCAGCTAGCGGCGCCGGGGGTGCGGGCATTTTGTCGGAAAGAGCGTATGCCGATTGCCGCGCTCCGCTGGCCCGGGAAAGTTCAGGCTGTGATCGGCGGCATCGATCAGTGTGACGATTTGCTGGGGGCGCAGGCCGTCGAACTGTTGATCGCGCAGCTCAACCACAATGAGCGCGGGCCGCCGCGGCAGCCCGGCATGATGCTGTTTCCCGGGCAGTGGGTGGCGGCGACGAGCGATGCGCCATCCCAACGCCGCGCACAACCCAAGGGGTCTGCCCCAAGGACCAGCAACGTTTCGAAGATCGCACGCTAGCCAGCGGGTCAACCGCGCAAAATCAGTAGGCGGAGACGCGGAAGAGTGCGGCGGGGGCGCCGCCGGCGGGGGACGTGAGCTCGACGGTGAGGCGGCGCGTGCGCACGGGCGCCGCGAGCGTGCGCGCGGCTTGGCTGAGGTGTTGGTCGCGGAATTCGGCGATGACCCGGCCCGTGTCGTCGAGGACGCGGAGGGCGGGGACGCAGAACGGGGCGACGGTCTCGGGATTCAACATGAGCACGGTTTCGAGCGGGTGGTCGAAGTCGGCGTCGAGGTCAAATTCGAGGCGGGAAATCTCGACGGGCTCCGGCCACGCGAGCGTGAGGGTGGGCGCGGTGTCGGCGAGCGCGGCGAGCCAGACGTTGGGCTGGTTCGTGGGACGGCTGTAACCGTTGCGGAGATTTTCCGGGGCGAAGAGCGCGAGCGGTGGCTCGACCCGGAGCGCGAAGTTTTTTCCGCCGGGGCGGCGCTGGGGAATCCAGAACTCGAAACTCTCGATGCCGGTGCCGGGCGGTGGCTCCTGGCGCGGGGACTTGGCGACGGCGCGGTTGAATTTTTGGGTGACGGCGAGGACGCCGGTGAGGCGTTGGTCGCTGAGATGCGCGGTGAGCGCGGGGTTGGCCGCGAGGCAGACGAAGGCGTAGCGCGGGGCGTCGAGCGACGAGGGGAATTTGAGCGTGACCGCCTGCGCGGCGCCGGCGGCGAGCGGAACGCGGAGCGTGGCGAGGGTGATGTCGGGCGTGTGGTTGTTCAGCTTGGAGCTGACGCGGAGTTCGGCGACGAGTTCGGTGGCGGCGGCGACGTCGAGCGTGAACGTGACGGCGGGCATCGGGCCGGGGGCGACGGGGAGCAGCATGGCCCAGGCGTCGGCCAGCGGGAGACGGTCGGCGCCGGCAGGGAGTTGGCTGAGCTGGTAGATGGAAGAGGCGGTGAGCGTGGCGCGGGCGGCGAGATCGGCGGCGTCGTGGAGGGCGACGCCGGGGATGAACTGGCCGGCGCGGAGGAGGCGGCGCTGCAGCTCGGCCATGCGCACGGGCGCGCCGAGATCGCGCGGGGCGAGGCCGTCGCGGGTGCAGAGGGCGGCGGCGAGGCCGACGGCTTGGCCGCTGTGGGCGCAGGTGGCCATCACGCGGGTGGAGCCGAAGGCGATGTGCGTCGCGCTGGTGATGCGGCCGGCGAGGAAGAGATTGGCGATGTTCCGCGAGTAGAGGCTCCGATACGGAATCGGGAAAACGCCTTTGGCGTGCCACTGTTGGCAACCGGGTTTCGCGCTGTAGACGCCGGCGGGCGGATGGAGGTCGATGGACCAGCCACCGAAGGAAACGGCGTCGGGCTGCGGGCGCTGTTCGATGAGGTCGCGCTGCGAAACCAGGAAATCTCCCTCGAAGCGGCGGCTCTCGCGCTTGCCCGGGATGGTGCCGACCCACTCGAGGGTGAGGTTGGCGGCCTCGGGGAATTTGCCGGAGTTCTTGATGTAGTTCCACACCCCGTAGGCGACGCGCCAGAGCTCCCACTTGATTTCCTCGGTGTCGTGCACGGTGTCGCGGAGCCCGCCGTATTCGATCCACCACAGGCGGCAGCCGAACTCGGCGGCGTTGAAATCGCGGTAGCGCGGGACCTGCGTGATGTCCTGGAGCGCGTAGCTGGGCGCGGTGAATTTCACCGGGCGGCCGGTGTCTTTGGAGTAAAAGTAAATCGAGTGGCCGAGCAGTTCGGAGTTGGCGACGGCAGGCGCGAAGGCCTCGTCGAACTCGGCGGCGGCCTCGGCGCCAATCCGGAACGCGGCTCCGGCGAGGAAGCCGACGATGCCGTCGCCGGAGGCGTCGACGAAGAGCGGCGCGGCGAGTTCGTAGGCGGTGGAGTTTTGGGAATTGAAGGCGCGGACGGCGCGGATCGTGTCGGGGCCGGATTTGTCGAGATCGTGGACGGCGGTGTTGAGGAGCAGCGTGAGGTTTTTCTCGGCGATGGTTTTCTCGAGCAGAATAGTGTCCCAGATGAGCGGGTTGCCCTCGGGGTTGCGGTATTGGTTTTCGAGGAGGAACTCGTCGATGACGCCGCCCTCGCGGGCCCAGCGGTTGTTATTGCCGAGGTGGGAGGTGGCACCGAGCACCCAGAGGCGAACCTCGCTGGAGGCGTTGCCGCCGAGGACGGGGCGGTCCTGCACGAGGACCACCTTGAGGCCGGCGCGGGCGGCGGTGATGGCGCAGCAGGTGCCGGCGAGACCGCCGCCGACGACCACGAGGTCGGCGGAGAGATTTTTTTGCGTGAGCGCGCGCGAGGCGACGGGAGAGTGGACGAGCATCGGAGGAAAGAGGGAAAGGGACGTGGAGAGGGGCGAAGAGGAAGCGGGGCGATCAGCCGTGGCTTGCGGATCGCATCAGATGCGCCAGCGTCGCTGGGATGAGAACCACTCTGGATTTGGACGAAGATGTCATACTGGCGGCGAAGGAACTCGCGGCCCGCTCCAAGCGGTCGGCCGGCGAAGTTATTTCGGAGGTGTTCCGGCGCGGGTTGCACGCGGGTGAAACGCCGGTCGCCACGCGACGCACCCGGGCAAACGTCGCGGCGGGATTTGAGGTGTTGCCGGCGGGCAATCGGGTGGTCACCGCCAAGCTCGTGAACAAGCTGCGTGATGAGACCGAGACGCGATGAGCGCTTTGCTCGACATCAATTTCTTGATCGCGCTGTTCGATGCAGCCCACGTGCACCATCGCCACGCGCACAGCTGGCTGATCGAGCACCGGTCCGAAGGTTGGGCGACCTGCCCGCTGACCGAGAACGGATGCGTCCGGATCTTGGCGCAGCCGAGTTATCCAGGGGGTCTGCCGGTGCCCGAAGCGGCGCGGCGTCTCCGCCAGGCCTGTTTGGCGAAAGACCATACGTTTTGGCCCGATGATGCTTCCGTGTGTGATGCGAAACGTTTCGATCTTGCCCGGATTCCCAGTGCAAAGCTTTTGACCGACGTCTACCTGCTGGCGATCGCGGTCAAGCGAGGCGGCAGGCTCGTGACGTTTGACCGCGGCATCCCGATTGCCGCAGTGCCGGAAGCGACACCGCAGCATCTCGTCGTGCTTTGAGGGCGGGCGGCGGGCGGAATGCATGATCAAGCGAGGCCGACGGTCGCGCGCGGGCGGAGTTGCCAGGCGAGGAGCCACGCGAGCGGGTGCAGGAGGAGCATGAAGCCGAAGGCGGGATCGTAGGACGTGTTGGTGACGAGGGAGCCGACGGCTTTGTTCATCATGAGTCCGCCGAGGGAACTGCCGGCGGCGATGACGCCAAACGCGAAGGCGAGCGAGCCGCGGGGGACAAGATCGACGACGAGGGCACTGAGGTTGATGAGCCACGCAAGATGGGCGAGGACGGCGACCATGCCGAAAGCGAGGACGAGCCAGAGCGCGTCGACGTGCGGGATCACCGCGCCGAGCGGCACGAGCACCGCGCAGGCGAGCATGATCCACAGGCGGCTGCGCACGGGGGCGGTACCGCGCTTGATCAGCAAGCCGGAGAGCCAGCCGCCCGAGAGGACGCCGATGTCGGCGGCGAGGTAGACGACCCACGTGACGCTGAGGGATTTTTGGTCGAGGCCGCGTGCATCGTAGAGGTACTTGGCGAACCAGAACTGGAAAAAGTACCAGACCGGGTCGGTCAACATGCGGGCGAAGATGAGGAGCAGGACTTCGCGGCGCAGGAGGACGCGGTGCCATTTGCCCCAATCGGGCGCGGCGGCCGACGCGGCGGCTTGGTCGGCGGCCTGCCCGGATTCGATGAGCGTACGTTCGGCGGCGGAGAGGCGGGGATGTTCGCTGGGGCGGCGGTAGAGCCAGAGCCAGGGGATCAGCCACACGAGGCCGGCGGAGCCGGTGACGATGAAGGCGGCCTGCCAACTGTGCCACGACGCAAGGCCGACGATGAGGACGGGCGCGAGGGTCGCGCCGACGGTGGCGCCGAGCGTATAGATGCCGATGGCGAGGGCGCGCTCGCGGGCGGGAAACCACTCGGAGACGGCTTTGGGCGCGGCCGTCCAGTTGCCCGCTTCACCGAGACCGAGGAGAAACCGGCACGCGCCGAGGGAGGCGGCCGAGCGGGCAAAACCGGTGAGAATATTCGAGATGGACCACCAGCCGACGAAGAGGGCCAGGCTGAAGCGGACGCCAAAGCGGTCGACAATCTTACCGGAGGCGATGAGCGCGACCGTGTAAGCGATGAGGAACCAGTTGAGGACGGACGCGTAGTCTTCGTTGGAAAGCGCGAGGTCTTTTTGGATCGTCGGGGCAAGAATCGAGAGCGCCTGGCGGTCGACGTAGTTGAGGACGGAGGCGAAGAAGATCAGCGAGACGATCCACCAGCGGAGATGCGGGATGCGGGGCATGAGGCTCAAGTGAAACTGAACATAAAACGAGGGGTGTGGGGGAGAATCTCGCCGCCGGCAAGGCGCGGGACAATCCACGTTGTGGTGAAGTCGTTCACTGAATTCCGAAACGGCGGCATCAACGCTGGAGCGCCGCGGGGCCGGAAGATTGTTTTTCGCCGGAAAGCGTCACGGCCTGCACTGCGAACTCGAAGGCGGGGGCGCCGGCGGGCACGGGGACGGTGAATTCGAAGGGGAAGCTTGCGTCGGTGAGGGTCGCGCTCCGGCCGGCGACGGTGTAGCTCAGCGTGACTTCCTTGAACTTCGAGTCGTCGGCCTGGAGATAGACGTAGGCCGTGGTCGCGGCGGGTCCGAAATTCAGGATCATCGCGTGGGTGCCGCCAAACGGCAGTTCGACGTGGTCGCGCTGCCACGCATCGGCGGCGCGGGCGCCCACGAGGCGGTCCTGGAATTTCGGCGTGGCGACGAGGCCCTCGACTTCGACGGCGGTGAGCCCCATCGGCGGCACGGTGACGGTGAGCCGGCCGTCGCGCAGCGTGGTGGCGGAGCCGTCGCGGAAGACGCGGGTGCGAAAAGTCTGGCCGGCGAGTTGCGGCAGCACCGTGGGGTTGAGGGTGATTTCGGTGGTGACGGGCTCGGGCGATTGGTTGGTGAACGCGAGGTAGAGGCGGTCGCGACCGCGGGCGACGAGGGTATTGAGCTCGACGGAACCGCTCTTGATCAGCCGGCGCGGCAGCCAGAGCACGGCATCGTCGCGGTCGAAGAATTTGCCGGGGCGGTCGCCGTAGAATTTGCTCTGCAGGTAGGCGTAGCCCTCGATGAAGTGGGCGGGGAAATCGATCTGGCCGCCGGACCGCGCGAACGTATCGGTGACGAGGAAGTCGAGCAGGATGCTCATGTGGGGCCAGATGTGGTTATAGTGAAATGAATTTACGCTGAGCGCCTTGTGCTCACGGAGCGGATAGTCGGCGCGTTCGTAGATCGTGGTGCGGGCGGTGTTGATGTGGTAGCCGGGGAAATTGCGGTAGCGGCCGACGACCGCGGAGCGCGCGACGTCGTGGAGCAGTGAGTCGCCGGTGAGGGCGGCGATGCGGAGCATCCACGGCGCGTAGTTGGCCATAAAGATGGCGCGGTGCCCCGCCATCGTGCCCGAAGATTCGGGCGTGAGCCCGATTTCGGAGAGGCGCCACGCGGGCACGGTTTCCTCGGGAGCGGTCATCGGCGTGTGGCCCTTGCTCTTCAAATACCAATAGACCGGGGCATTGCCGCCGGGATTCACCGTTAAGTCGCGGTCGGGAATGCGCGGCGCCATCCACGTGAACATCGTATACTGGCGGGCGCCTTGACGCGCGGCGTCGAGGTAACGGCGGTCGTTGGTCGATTCGTAGAGCTGGAGCAAATCGATCCATTTCGGCGCAAAGCCGGTCCAAAAGAAGAGTCCCGGCGCGCTGAAGTCGGTGGCGGGCGAGGCGATCCGTTCCTGAAGGTAAGCGTCGGCGCCGCGGCGGGCGGCGGCGAGGAATCGCTCCTCGCCCGTCTCGCGGTAAAGCGCGAGCTGGTTGGGCCAGGTGCCGCCCTCGACGACGTCGTCGAGGTTCAGCGTGCGATTCTTTCCGAGCATGCGCTCGGCGAGCTGACGGAGAATCGGCGAGGCGCCGTGGGTGATGCCGTAGAGTGTGGCGAGTTCGCTGACGGGTGCGCTGGGGCCGAGCAAGGCGCGAGAGGGGCTCTGGATTTTCTGTTTCGGGTCGAGCGAGAAGAGGAATTTTTCCCGCGAGAGCATGAATTCGACGATCGGGTAGGCGCGTTGGCGGAAGATCTCCTCGTCGTCGGTCACGAGCGCGAGGTTGAGCGGGTTGAGCGAGGAGACGTTTTTCACCGCGCCGGGAACGTCGGTCGAATAGGAGCAGCCCTTCAGTTCTTCGATGAACCAGCTGTAGTGGCTCATCCCGTAGTCGATCATGTTGTCGAGCGTTTCGTTGAGCGTGGCGATGGCGTTGCGGCGGTGGTCGCGGAAACCGTAGAGGCGACGCGCGAGCGTTTCGTAGGCCACGGTGACGTCGCCCGCCCCGGCGAAGAGGCGGAGCTTAAAGGTGAAGGCCTGGCCCGATGCGCGTTTCGATTCGGCCCCGCCGAGCGTCGGCGCGAAGACCATCGGCTGCGCCTCGCCCGCGGCGTTGCGCAGGGCGACGCCGAAGCGGCTGTTCTCGAGCAGCGGCAGAGGCGAGAAGGGCAGTTCGTCGGCATCGGCCACCACGCCGAGGGTGACGTTGCCCTTGCGCACCAACGTCGCGGGCAGCGAGCACTGGAAAGCCAGCGTGAGATAGGAACGGTCGGGAAACCGCTTTCCCTGCCAGATGAACGGCTGCCAACTTTCGGCGAGGTCGGCGGTGGCGAACGCCGGGGCCCCAGTGTAGCCGACGGAGAACCAAGCCGCGCGTTTGGGCGTGAGCGTGAACGCGAGCACAGGCTCGGCGTCGCCGGGCGGCAAGGTGAGCGTGGCGGCGAGGGTGAAGTCGCTGTGGTTCGCGAAGGCGAAGCGGAGCGCGTCGCCTTCGCGCGTGACGCCGGTGGCGCGGACGCGCGTGAGCGGAGCGGCGGCAAACACGTCGGCGGTGCGCTGCTGGGTGTCGCCATCGAGAATCTGGTCGTCAAAGCCGTCGCCGCCCTGCGCG
Source organism: Opitutaceae bacterium (assembly GCA_044358025.1). Classification (GTDB taxonomy): domain Bacteria; phylum Verrucomicrobiota; class Verrucomicrobiia; order Opitutales; family Opitutaceae; genus GAS368. The sequence goes on along the minus strand of JBIKOK010000038.1, from coordinate 4,285 downwards.
TTCGAACGTTTCACGGCCTTGAGCGCGGCCTTGGCTGACTTCGCCGCGGTCTGCCACGTGATCAGGTTGTAGGAGACGCGCGGGATATTGCCCGGCCGCATCGCGGGCTTCGGATCGGCGGTCGCCATGAGCACCACGAAGTCGCCGCGGAAGGTCCACGTGCCGGCGTCCTTGGCGGTGAGTTGCACGGCCCCGTCGGCGGCGGGCGCGAGGGTGTAGCGGTCGTTGGTGAGGGGCTGCGCGGAGAGCGAGGCCAGGAGCAGGGGCGCGAGCAGCCACCGGAATTTGAAAAGCAGATACATGGTCATTTGGTGGGGAAAACGGACAGGTCCCATTGGTCGCGCCAGCGGATGACCGGGCGGTCACCCTCGAATTCGATAGGGAGCCAGATGTAACCGGACGTGATCGGATTTTGCGGGAGGTTGATGTCGAACATGGCAATCCAGGCGTCGCGGCGACCGGCGACGGGGTAAACAAACGTGCTTTGTCCGCCGAAGGTTTTTTCGGGGCCGAGGTTGTTGTGCGGATTTACGCCGCGGACGGGGTTGCCGAGGTCCTGATACGGACCGGTGACCTTGTCGGCGACGAACATGCGGGCGGCATTGGGCGCCCACCCGCTGCTGTCGGAACCGAGGAAGTAGATTTTGTTACCGCGACGGAACAGCGCGGGCGCTTCGGTTTTGAGGGTGATTCCGGCCAGCTCCACGGTGTCACCCGCGGGCCGCAAGCCGTCGTCGGACATCCGACCGGCGACGTGAACTTTGTCGGGCTTGCGCACGCCGAGGTGGTAGATCGAGCCATCGTGGTCGGCAAAGATGGTGAAGTCACCGGTGCCGAACGGGCTGTTGCCGCCGAGAAAACGGCCGTGGTAGAGAAACGGCCCCGTCGGCGCCGTCGCAGTCGCTACGCCGACATAGGCGAAGTCGGTGCCGGATTTACCGCCCTGCGACTTGGGCGGGTAGAGTTTGAAATAGAGGATGAATTTTTTCGTCGCGGCATGATAGATCACCTTGGGCCGGTCGAGAATGGACGCGTTGGCCAGCTCAGGATGCGCACCCGGGGCGAAGACATCCAGCACGAGCCCGGCATTTTGCCAGTTGAGCAGATCGTCGCTGACGTAGCAGCGGACGCCGGCCTCGTTTTTCTCGGACTCGGTTTTGCCCGCGATCTTGTGAGACCCGTACCAATAATGGCGGCCACCGAAATCGAGGATGCAGAAACCGTGGGCGTTGAGGTGCGTGCCCTGGGTGTCGGGCCACGGCTGGCCGGGCCGGAAGTGAGGGTTACGCTGCGACGGGCTTTCGGCGCACCAACCGAAGCCGCCGAGGGTGAGGGCCGTGGCGACGGCTCCCCACCCTCTCAGAGACCGGATGAAACGGAGGCCGGCGTGGGAAAAGAGAGCGCAGGGAGGTTGCATAATTTTCGGCCCGGCCAGATTGGCGACGGGTTGAAATCAGAAGCGCAGTCCCGCGGTGAGGCGCACCGTGCGACCCTCGGGATAGTAGGCAGCGGTGGTCATCTGTTTTTCGTCAAGGAGGTTGTTTACGTTCAGCGACAGATCGAGACGGGTGCCGTTCTGCCATTTTTTGAAGGCGTAACCGATCACCGCGCTCCACTCGCTGACCTCTGGGTTGAAGAACGGCACCGTGATTGCCGTGGCCGTGGCGCTCGGCCCAATGCGCAGGTATTCCGCGGCAAACTGATAGGTCAACCCCAGGCGCACGCCGGCCAAGAGTCCTGTGCGGAAATTGTAGCGCGCCGCCAGGGAGTAGCTACGGGCGGGCGCATTCTGTCCGCCGAGCGGACGCGTGCCGATGAGGCTGGGCGTGGTGGCGTGCTTCACAATGCGCACGTCGGTCCAGGCGATGTTGGCGAGCAGCGTGAGGTTTTCAGTCACCTTGCCGCCGACGTCAAAACTCATGCCGCGGGAGCGGGTGGCCGCGCCGGGGATGGAGCGTGGGAGCGAAAGATCGAGGCCGCCCGGGTTGTCCGGATTGTCGGTGACCTGGTTGTCCTGCTCCACGTCGAAGAGCGCGAGGGTGTAGGAAAAGCGGTCGTTGAGCAGCACCCCTTTGAGCCCGAATTCGACGCCCGACGATCCTTGGTTGCCCAGCAGTGCGCCCGTGTTCGCATCAAACTGTGGCGCGGGATTGAAGCCGGTGGCGATGTTGCCGTAGGCGACCAACTGACGGGCGAGCAAACGGTAGTTCAGCCCCGTGCTGTAGGTGAACTTCGCCTTGTTTCCATCGGCGGTGCCGACCGTGAATTTCCCCCAATCCTGGCGCGCGGATCCGGTCCAGAAGAGGCGGCCGTCCATCAGCTCGATCGTGTGGTTGAGCAGACTGCCGTAGTAGAAGCGCTCGTTGAAGACCCGCGCCACCGTCCAAGTCTTGGGATCGAACGCGGGATTCGGGTAGTAGCCGGACACGCCGGGATTGAACGGATCGGGGTTCTTCCACGCGTTCAACTGGGCCGTGGTGGTGAGGCCCAGTGCGTTGAGCGCGGCGTTCAGGGGAACGCCGTTGAGCGCCCACGTTCCCTGATCGTTGTTGTTGAAGAAGGTATCAAAGGTCAGGAGCGTGCGCTGGGGATTCCGCGTGTTCCACTTCTTCGTCACGTCGATCTGGAAACCCTTTTCCGCGTAATCAATCGTCTGGTACGCGCCCGCCCGGTCACCGGTCCAAATGCCGCGCCGGGTATCGACCCAGATGCCGGCGAGCGTGTTCAATACGGTCAGCCGCGCCGCGGTGGGATTGGTCGCCCAAGTGGCCGGCGTCGAGGTGCCGTCCTTCAAAAAGGCCCGGGTGGAGTAAGCGAAGTTGGCGCGCAAATTCAGATCCGGCTTAATCCGGTGCTCCAAGGTAAAGTAGCTGGAGTCGGAGGAGCGTTTGACGACGTTATGGGCTCCGTTGACATTGAACTGGGCGAGCCGTTCTCCGAGCACCTGATCGGGCATGGTGAACACCGAGCCTTCCGTGATCGTCTGGGGGCCGTTCACCCGGGTCCAGCGAGTGAAGGACTGCCCGCCTTGCATGATGCGGTTGGTGTATTCGTGCTCGATGGTGAACAGCGTGTTCGGCGAGAGCTTGTAGGTGAGTGATCCGGAAAGATTGGTCGTGCGATTATACCAAAAGTCCGTCGGTCGGTTGAAATCGTAGTAGGTGGCGTCGACGCGATAGAAGAGTTTGTCCGCGATGATCGGCCCGGTCATGTCGCCGGCAATGCGCTGGTGGTCGTAGGACCCCGTCACGTAGCTCAAACCGGAGGCCAACCGCGTGCCCGGTTTCTTGGAGATAAAATTGATGACCCCGCCCGGGGAGACGCGACCGTAGATCGCCGACTGCGGGCCCTTGATCACTTCCGTGCGTGCGATGCTGTTCGAGTCGGGCGCCTGGGTGCGGGCAAAGCCATTGCGGAAATAGGGCACACTGAAGCCGCGCAGCCGCGTACCGCCGCCGCCGCCGGCCGCGGGATCGCCGGCCGCCATGCCGGAAATAAAGGGCGCCTGTTGGTCGAGATCGAACAGCTGGAACTCCTTCACGAAATCCTCGGTGAGGACAGAGATGGAAAACGGCAGGTTGATGATGTCGGTAGCGACGCGGGTGCCGGAGGTGCTTTCCGTCGCGATGAAGCCGTCGTCCCTGGCGGTGTTAACGCGGAATTCGCTCAACACCTGGACCTCTTCGGAGGCGGGTTTGGGCGCAGTCTGAGCGAGCGCGACGGCGGCGGGCAGGAGGGCGGCCAGTGAGAGGAACGTTCGAGCAGGGATTTCGGCTTTCATCGGGGTGAGGGTTGAGTGAAGGGGTACCAGGGCGAGGGTCAAACGAACCAAGGGAATCGCAAACGAATGTGGATCGTGGGGGCGCGGACACGATTGTCGCGTCTTTGAAACCCTTCAATTCGGAGCCCTGCCGGCGTCGCGGCGGCGTGACGTGGGTCGACTCAACAAGTCGCGGCCGCGCGCGACGGCTCTCTGCTGGGTGCATCCGTTGCGTCGGGGTATCGACCGTTGGCGTGGCCGCGTTTCTCCAGCTTCGCCACAAATCGGAGCGTTGGGGCAGGAATTCCTGCATTCAGCGACGAGTCGCCACCGTCGACGGGCGGGACGAGAAAGATGCCGGCGCAAACGGGAGGGAGGAAGGCGGGCCGGCTCATCTCAAGGAAGGGGCCACGCTGCGGTAGCTCGGGCCGAACTTCAGCTCGCGGACGGCCAGCGGTGCGGTGCCACGGTTTGCGAACGTCACCCACTGCACTGTGTCGGCGGCGGAGAATTCCTTGGCGTTGA
>JBIKOK010000382.1:0-3926 GCA_044358025.1 Opitutaceae bacterium | reverse complement strand
GCTTGGGCAACTTTGACTTGTCCAGCATTTGGGTGGGCGGCACCGGAATGCGATCGCCGTCGATGTAGGCGTAGAGGGAATCCGTGGCCGGGCAGCAGGCGGTGCCGAAGAAGCGGTCGAAGCCGCGATGAATCGGCGCGTCCGGGATGGCGCGCGAATAGTCGATCCGCTTCGCCCCGGCGATCCCGCCTTGCGTGATGCGTTGCCCGGCGTGGTCGAGGAAACTCAGGCCGACGTGCCATTTGCCGGTCAGGGCGGTCGCGTAACCCTGCTGACGGAGCATCTGCGGCAGCGTCAGTTGATCTTCCTTGATCAGACACGGGCCACCGACGCCCTCGAAGACACTCCGGTAGTGGATGCGAAAGGCCATCTGGCCGGTGAGGAGGCTGTAGCGGCTGGGCGTGCAGACGGTGGAGGGGGAATGTGCGTCGGTGAAGCGCAGCCCTTCGCGGGCGAGCCGGTCGATATTCGGCGTGGGGACTTTGGTTACGGGGTTGTAACAACGGACATCCCCGTAGCCGAGGTCGTCGGCGAGGATGAAGACGATGTTGGGCGGGGCCGGTGGCCGGGGTACGCTGGCGGCGGGCAGCGCGAGCGGGCTCAGGACTGCGGCGATGAGACTCAGGACGGATTTCACGGCGATGGCGTGATGCGGATCACTTGGCGGAGGGTGTGACGAACTCTTCGCGGCTGAGTTTTCCATCGCCGTTCTTATCGAAATTCTTGAAACGCGATTCGAGATTGGGCGCGCCCTTCTGGGCGGTGATGTATTCGTCGAGCGCCAGGAGGCCGTCACGGTTGGTGTCCATGCGGGTGAACGCGGCGGTGCGGTCGACCGGGGCTTTTTTGGCGGGCGCGTTCGGTGCCGCGGGTGCGGAGGGCGGGGCGGGTGCGGGGGCGCGATCCGCGGCGCTGAGGCACGAGGGATCGACGGTGGTGGGGAGCGTGGCTTTCCACGCGAGCGCGAGCTGGGTGAGGCGGGCGACGATTTCCGGGTGATCCTTGGCGACGTCGATGGCTTCGGCGCGGTCGGTGGTGACGCGGTGCAAGGCGACGCGCTGGGCGTCGGCGGTGAGGAGGAGTTTCCAGTCGCCCTCGCGCACGGCGAGGCGGGGCCACCAGTGGGGATCGGCGGCCTTGCCGGTCCAGTCCCAGAAGATGGGGCGGGTGCGTTTGACGGGTTGGCCGTGGAGCGCAGCGAGGAGATTTTCGCCGTCGCCGCGGTAGTCGGGTGGCAACGGAATGCCGGCGGCGGCGCAGAGGGTAGGCAGCAGATCGACGGCGGTGAAGGCGGTGGTGGGGTTGATCGCGCCGGCGGGCGTGCGGCCGGGCCAGCGCACGAGGAAGGGCACGCGGATGCCGCCCTCGAAGAGGCTGCGTTTCTCGCCGCGCAGGCCACCGCTGGAGCCGACGCTGTAGTAGCCGCCGTAGCTGCTCTCGCCGGTTTCGGCGTCGGGTCGGCCTTTTGCTTTGTCTGTGCCCGTGGTCTCCGGGCCGTTGTCGCTGGAAAACACCACGATCGTGTTCTGCGCAACGCCGGCGGCCTCGAGGGCGGCGAGGACGCGGCCGACGGCGTTGTCGCCATCGGTGATGACGGCGGCGTAGACGCGCTTCTGGTCGTCGAGGTGTTTCCATTTATCCAGCGAAGCCGTGGTGGGCACGTGGGGCAGGTGGCTCTCGTGGAGCCAGACGTTGAGGAAGAACGGCCGGTCTTGGTTCGCGGCGATGAACTTCACGGCGTTATCGGGGGTGGCGTGCAGGCCGGCGGAGGCGGTTTCGGCGCCGCCGTTAAAGATGGCGAACTCATCGAAGCCGTAGGCGGTGGGCGCGGGCGCGCCGTGCGTCTCGCGATTGGTGAGGTGCCATTTGCCGAAATGGGCGGTGCGGTAGCCCGCCTGCTGGAAAAAGCGCGCGACCGTGGGCGCGCGCGCGTCGAGCCAGTCGGGCATGCCGCGGGCGAGATTTTGTGCGGGGGCGGCGAAGTGCTGGTGGATGCCGAAGCGCGACGGAAACATCCCCGTCATCGCGGCGGCACGGCTCGGCGAGCAGACGGGGTTGAGGACGTTGAACTGGTGGAAGTCGGTGCCCTCGCGGGCGAGGCGGTCGAGGTGCGGCGTTTTCAACCACGGATGTCCGTGCGAGGAGAGATCGCCCCAACCCCAGTCGTCGGCGAAGAGGAAGACGACGTTGGGTTTCGCCGCCGCAGGGCAAAAGGCAGAGCCGAGGATCCAGAGCGCAAGGAGGAGAGACAGTTTCATGGGATGATCCGGCTATTTGGCGATGACGCCCGGCTCCGCGGCGGCGGATTTCTTCCGGCCCTTCGCATTCCCTGCGGGCGCCGCCGGGTCGTCCTGCTGGCCAAACTTCGCGCGCTGGTCGCGCTGGTGGCGGTCGGTGCGGGTGAACGTGCCCTCCCGCACCGGTTCGTGGGCCTTTGCCGCGAGCGCGGTGAGCTTGGCGAGCATGCCCGGATTCGATTGCGCGAGATCCTTTGATTCGCCCGGGTCGGCGGTGAGGTCGTAGAGTTCCCAGGCCGCGTTGGCTTTGGGCCGAACGGCCCGCCAGGAGCCCTGGCGGAGGGCGGTCCATTGGTTGATTTCCCAATAAAGATACTCGTGCTGCGGCTGCGCGCGCCCCGCCGCTTTCGCGCCGACCAGTTCGGGCAGAAGACTGAGGCCATCCACGTCCGCGGGCGCCTGTGCTCCCGTGACTTCGGCCACTGTGGGGAGAATGTCCGGGAAATAGCCGAGATGCTCGCTCACGCGGCCCGGCGCGATTTTGCCCGGCCAGCGGGCGATGAACGGGACGCGCAACCCGCCCTCGTAGAGCGTGCCCTTCTTGCCGCGATACTCGACGCCCGTGGCCGGATGCCGGTTGGCGCTGTGAACGCCGCGCGGATGCTCGGTGGAGGTGAAGTAATCGGCGCCGCCATTGTCGCCGCTGAAAAAGACGAGTGTGTTGTCGTCGAGGCCGAGCTCCTTGAGCAGGGCGAGCACTTCGCCGACGTGGCGGTCCAGCATCGTGACCATCGCGGCGTAACGCCGCGCGGGCTCGGGCCACGGCTTGTCCCGGTAAAGCGCCCACGCGGAGTCGCTGTCCGGAATATCGAAATTTCCGTGCGGCGGCGTGTAGGGCAGGTACGCGAAGAAGGGTTTGTCCTGGTGGGCGCGGATGAATTTCACCGCCGCCGCATGGATCACGTAGTGCGAGTAGGTCTGGCCGGCGCTGCCGCCCCGGTTGCCCGCGAGCGGCACTTCCTCGCTGTTGCGGATGAGGTAGGGCGGGAAATAGGTGTGCGCGTGGACCTGGTCGTAGTAGCCGAGGAACTCATCGAACCCGTGCTGCTCGGGGACGCCCGTCGAGCCGCGCCCGCCGCAGCCCCACTTGCCGAAGCCGCCGGTCGCGTAGCCCAGCGGCTTGAGGATCGAGGCGATGGTCGTCTCGTCCGCGCGCAGCGGCGTGCCGCCGCCATTTGCGCGCACGGAGGTGTGTCCGCTGTGTTTGCCGGTGAGGAAGGAGCACCGCGTCGGCGCGCACACGGAGGAACCGGCGAAGAGATGGCGAAACACGACGCCCTCCTTCGCCATGCGGTCGAGGTTCGGCGTCTGGATGGTCGTCCCGCCCATGAACCCCGGCTCATGGTAGCCTAGCTCGTCGGCCATGATGTAGATGACGTTGGGCTTCGCGGCCTCGGCGCGGTGGAGCCCGGCGAGCAGCAGGACGATGAAGGAGAGGGTGGGCTTCATGGATGACTTGAGGGGTGATAAAAAGGGGCGGAGGCAGGCGCGCGGTTCACGGGGCTCTCCTCGGCCCGGGCTAGTATTACTCTGTTAACTAGAATCGTTGATTTTCGGATCGAAATTAGTTCCGCAACAGGGGCAGCAACCGATCAGCCGCACCAACCACGGCTGCATCGCGTGCAACAC
>JBIKOK010000180.1:0-13371 GCA_044358025.1 Opitutaceae bacterium | reverse complement strand
GCTCTGCATGACCGACGTCACCTGCTGCAACCGCGCCTGCTCCGCCTGGGCGAGCTGCGCCTCGGCCCGCGTCACGTCGATCTGCGTGGCGACCCCCGCCTTCAGTTGGTTGCGCGCGAGTTCGTGGAGCGAACGCGCCCGCGCAATGTTGGCATCCAGCACGTCGAGCCGCCGCAGGTTGCGCAGATGCCCGAAATACGCCTGCGCCACGCTCGTGAGCGCCGCCTGCACCGTGACGAGCACGTCGACTTTCGCCACCTCGGCCCCGATCCGCCCCGCCTGTCGCGCCGAAAGCAGCTGCGGATTGAGCAGCGCGTAGCTCCCGGTGAGCCGCCCGTCATACCGGTTCGACGGCCGGGTTTCGCTGAGTGCGCCCGTCGTACTCAAAATCGTCAGATTGCGCGAACGCCGCTGTGTCCCCGTCAGGTTGACGACCGGCAACGTCCCGGCTCGCGCCAGATTCGCCTGCTCCAGCGCCTGCGCCGCCGCTTCTCGGCTGATGAGCACGGCGCTGTTCACGCCTTCGGCAGAGGCCAGGGCCTGCTCGAGTGTCAATGTCGCCCGTTCAGCGGCGTCCATCGCCGTCAAACCGGCCAAAAACACGAGCAGCGGAAGAATACGTCGATGGGACATGGTGTGGGGTAAAAAACGAAGGGCTAGCAAATCGCGGGCTGGACGCGCAGCGCAAGCTTGGCGTTGCGAGTTGTCAGCCGATAAAAAGGCACCCACGTTCTCGCCTCCTCCCTCTTTTTCATGCGCCTCGGCCTCGCTCAGCTCAATCCCATCGTCGGCGATCTTGCCGGTAATCGTCGCAAGATCCTCGACGCCTATGCCGCGCTCGTCGCGCAGGGCGCGCAACTCGTCGTCTTCCCCGAACTCATCGTCTGCGGCTATCCGCCGCGCGACTTGCTCTTCAAACGCCGCTTCGTTCCCGACGTCGCGGAATCCCTCGCCCAAATCGCCACCGCCATCGGCGCCGTCCCCGCTCTCATCGGCACGGTCGAACTCAACCCCACCGGCCGCGGTCGCCCGTTCTACAATTCCGCCGCGTTCTGCTACCGCGGCACCGTCGCCGCCGTCGCCCGCAAATGCCTCCTCCCGACCTACGACGTCTTTGACGAGGACCGCTACTTCGAGCCCGCCACCTCGCCCACCGTCGTCGACCACGCCGGCCATCGCATCGGCGTCACCCTCTGTGAGGACATCTGGACGCACCCGATGATCAGCACCCGCCGCCTCTATTCCGGCCGCATGCCCATCGACCAGCTCGCCGACCAAAAGTGCGATCTCATGGTCAACCTCTCCGCGAGCCCTTGGCACAGCGCCAAAGCCGGCGTCCGCCAGAATCTCGTCGTCGCCGAAGCCGCCCGCTCGCTCGGCTGTCCCGTCGCCTACGTCAACGCCATCGGCGGCAACGACGAACTCATCTTCGACGGCCGCAGCCACGTCTGCGACTCCCAGGGCAACGTCACGGCCGGTCTCGCCGCTTTCGCCGAGGAACTGCGCGTCGTCGACGTCCCCCTCGCCCGCTCCGACGCCCATTCTGCGACCGCCGCGTCGTCATCCGCCGCCCGTCCCGCGCCGATCGCGCCCAGCTTCGCCCCGGCGGAACTGCCCGACATCTATCACGCCCTCGTCCTCGGCCTCCGCGACTACGCCACCAAAAGCGGTTTCAAACGCGCCCTCGTCGCCCTCTCCGGCGGAATCGATTCCGCCGTCGTCGCCGTCATCGCGGCCCACGCCTTCGGACCGGAAAACGTCATCGGAGTCTCGTTGCCCTCGTCCATCTCGTCGCAACATTCCCGCGACGACGCCCGCCTCCTCGCCGAAAACCTCGGGCTCCGGTTCGAGACCATCGCGATCGCCGACGCCGTGGCCGCCGCCGAGACCGCGCTCGGGCCCATCTTCGCCGGCCGCGCACCCGACGTGACCGAGGAGAATATCCAGGCCCGCGTCCGCGGTGTTCTCATGATGGCGCTCTCCAACAAATTTGGGTCCCTCCTCCTGACCACCGGCAACAAAAGCGAAATGGCGGTGGGCTATTGCACGCTCTACGGCGACATGTGCGGCGGTCTCGCCGTGATCAGTGACGTATTCAAAACCCAAATCTTCGCCCTGGCCCGGTGGATCAACTCCCCCGCTGCACCCGGCGCCGGCCGCGAAATCATTCCGCTCAACACGATCCAAAAACCCCCGAGCGCCGAACTCCGGCCGGGCCAGGTCGACCAGGACAGTCTCCCGCCCTACGATGTCCTCGACGCGATCCTGAAAGGCTACGTCGAGGAGGGCCTCTCCCGCCGCGACCTGGTCGCCCAAGGGTTCGCCGAGTCGGTCGTCAACGACGTCGTCCGCAAAGTGGACCTCAACGAATACAAACGGAAACAGGCCGCCCCCGGCCTGAAAATCACCCCCCTCGCCTTCGGCGTTGGCCGGCGGATTCCCATCGTCCAGAAATACGTGAGCTGATCACACGCCGAATGCCCGGGAGTATCGTCATGCCTTTGTTCGTCTCGGTCGGTGGCTCAGCGGCCGCTTTTCTTGGCCTCATTAAAGGCGGGGTCGACGGCATCGGTCGGCGACGACTTGTTTGCGCGGAGTGCCCGAGCCTCTGCTTCCTTTCCATTGGGTCTACCCGGTAGCCGCGACCATCTTCGGAACCTCGCGGCTGTAAACCTCGCTCGATAAATCTCTCATGACGCAGTCCTCCGACGCCCTCTTCGCCCGCGCCCTCCAGCTCATTCCCGGCGGCGTGAACTCCCCGGTCCGCGCCTTCCGCTCCGTCGGCGGCGCGCCGTTCTTCGTCAAAGCCGCGCGGGGTGCCACGCTCATCACCGCCGACGACCGCGAACTCATCGACTTCGTCTGCACCTGGGGACCCGCCATCCACGGGCACAACCATCCGGTCATCAAAGCCGCCATCGCCGCCGCCCTCGAAAACGGCACGTCCTTCGGCACACCCAATCCTTACGAGGTCGAGATGGCCGAGCTCATCGTGAAGTTCGTTCCCTCGATTCAGAAAGTCCGCCTGTGCAACAGCGGCACCGAGGCCACGATGTCCGCCATTCGGCTCGCGCGCGGTTTCACGCACCGCGACAAAATCATCAAGTTCGCCGGCTGTTACCACGGTCACTCCGACTCTCTGCTCATCAAGGCCGGCTCCGGCGCCCTCACCCACGGCCATCCCGACAGCGCCGGCGTGCCTGCCGCCTTCGCCCGGGAAACCATCGTCCTCCCCTACAACGATACCGCCGCCCTCGCCGCCGCGTTCGCCGCCAACCCCGGCCAGATCGCCTGCGTCATTCTCGAGCCCTACTGCGGCAATGTCGGCTTCATCATGCCCGACGCCGGCTACCTCGCCGCCGTCCGCGCGGTCACTGCGCAACACGGCGCCCTGCTCATCTTCGACGAAGTCATGACTGGTTTTCGCATCGCCCAGGGCGGCGTCCAGGAACGCGAGCACATCGTGCCCGACCTCACCTGCCTCGGCAAAATCATCGGCGGCGGTTTGCCCGTCGGAGCGTTCGGCGGCCGCGCCGATATCATGGACCACCTGGCTCCCCTCGGGCCCGTTTACCAGGCCGGCACGCTCAGCGGCAATCCCCTCGCCATGGCCGCCGGCATCGCCGGACTCCGGCTCCTCGAAGCACTCAATCCCTACGCCCGCCTCGACGCCCTCGGCCGCCAGCTCCGCGACGCCGTCCTGGCCGCGGCCCGCGCCAAAGGCCTCCCGACGCAGGTGCCGCAATGCGGTTCCATGTTCAGCATTTTCTTCACCGCCACGCCGGTGCGCGACTACACCACGGCGCTCACGGGCGACGCGAAACTGTTCGCCCGCTTCTTCCACGCCTGTCTCGCCCGCGGCGTCTATCTCGCCCCCAGCGCCTACGAAGCCGGCTTCCTCAGCACCGCCCACGAGGGATCCGCCATCGACCGCGCCTGCGAAATCATGTCGCAAGCCATCGCCGAACTTTGATTATCCGGCCGAGGACGCCTAGTCTTCCGGGATTCCCCTCATGTCGCTTTTCTCCACCACTCGCCTGCTCGCCGCGACGGTCGCGCTCTCCGCGCTCCTCGTCCATGCCGCCCCCACGCAACCCGCCGGCGACACGTCGATCTCGCTCGACGACCTCAAGCCCGGCCAGCGCGGCGAGGTCTGGACGGTTTTCCGCGGCACCGAGCCCGAGCCTTTCGGCGTCGAGGTCACCGGGGTCATCCGCAACGCCCTCGGCCCCGGCAAATCGCTCATCATCTGCGAACTCACCGACGCGCGCGTGCAGAAAATGGGCGCCGTCGCCGGCATGAGCGGCAGCCCGCTCTACATCGAGGGCAAACTCGCCGGCGCCCTCAGCTACCAGATTCAACGCTTCGAGACCGTCCGCTACGCCGGTTTCACGCCCGCCGCCGACCTCGCCGAGGTCCGCGAAAAAGTCGGCCCGTCCGCCGCCTCGCCCGCACCCACCTCGACGCTCACCCATTTGCTTCCGGCGCCCCCGTCCTCCGTCCCGCCCTCTTCGAGCCTCCAGCCCGCCTCCTTTAATTCCGCCGGCGCCTCCCCGCTGCAGCCCGCGTTCACGCTCACCGGTCTCAGCCCCGCCGTCGCCGACCTCTTCGCTCCGCGCTTTGCCGCCCTCGGGCTCGCCGCCACCGCGCTCGGCGGCAGCACCCAATCGGGTTCACCAGTCACTTCGGCCGCCTCCGCCAGCGCCCCGCCCATCCTCCATCCGGGCTCGGCCGTCGCCGTCGCCCTCGCCACCGGCGACATCACGTTGGCCGGCACCGGCACCGTTTCCCGCGTCGACGGCAACCGCATCACCGCCTTCGGCCATCCGATGCTCTCACTCGGCGAAGTCGCCCTCCCGATGTGCGCGTCCGAAATCGTCACCATCCTCCCGTCGTCGATGTCGTCCGTCAAAATGGCCAACACCGGCGCCGTCATCGGCACGATCTCCCAGGACCGTCTCTCCGCCGTGTCCGGCACCCTCGGCCCCGGCCCTGCGATGACCCAGGTGGAAGTCACGGTCGCCCCCGTCGGCAGCGCGCCGCGCACGCTCCGTTTCTCCGTCGCGCGCCAACCCCAGCTCACGCCCGTCATCGTCGCCGCCGGCGTCACCCAGGCCATTATGGGCGCCAACGACGCCGGTCTCGCCAACGGCTTCCGTCTCCGCGGCCACATTACGTTCCCCGCCGCGCAGATGCTCGCCACCCAGACGCTCTATGCCGGCCCGCAGGGATTCGCCCAGGGGCTGAACGAATTCGTCCAGGGTCTCGCCGCCAACCTGCAAAACCCCTACGAAAAAACCTATCCCGACCGCGTCGCGTTCACCGTCGAGCCGCTCACGGTCAACCCCACGGTCGTCATCGAGCAGTTCCAGCTCTCGCGCACCAGCGCCCGCGCCGGCGACACCGTCCAGGTCACGCTCTCCTGGCGCGATTTCCAGGGTGCGTCGCAGCGCGAAATCATCGACCTCGCCATCCAGCCCGCCTGGACCGGCAAGCGCCTCGAGGTCGTGCTCGCCCCCGGCCGCGCCCTCGACGAACTCAGCGGCCGGCCCCGCCTCATCTCCGCCTCCGAACTCCGCAGCTTCGGCGCCTACCTCGCCGCCATCGGCGACAACCGCCCCAACGACGGCCTCTGCCTCGCCCTCGTCGAGTCGGCCGAACTTTTTAGCGACCAAACCGTCGCGACCCCCGAGGCGCCCGGCTCGATCGAACGCATCGCGCGCGCTTCCGATGAAACCCGTTTCCGCACCCGCTCCGCGATGATTCCCCTCTGGGAGCGCCACGTCCTCCCCGGCAAACTCACCGCCACCGCCGTCCGCCGCCCGCTCCGCATCGTCGAGTAAGCCCGGCGCCGCCCTTCCTTCCCCCTCCTCGCTTTTTCATGCCCCCGTTTCTTCGCCTCCGCCCCCTCCCTGGCTTCTCGGTGTTCCGTGGGCACCTGTCCGCCTTTTCCGTCCTCGCTCTTTGCCTCGGCTTCGCGGCCCCCGCCCCCGCTCTCCGCGCCGACCCGCTCTCGAAGAAAACCGATGTCGACTTCTTCCGCGACGTCCCCAGCCGCAATCTGAAACGCCTCGCCGCCCGCTCCGACGGTCGCCTTGTCGCCGGCCCCATCCTCGCCGAACTCGCCGTCCCCGCCCCGGCCGATCTGCTCTGGTGCGTCGAGTCCACCGCCGACGCCACCAAGTTCCTCGTCGGCACCGGTCCCGAGGGCCGTATCCTCGAAATCACCTACAACCCCGCCACCGCCACCTACGGCTCGCGCGACGTCGTCAAACTCGACGACCCGCAGATCTACGCCCTCAAGCCCCTCGCCGACGGCTCCGTCCTCGTAGGCACGTCCCCCAAGGGCGCGCTCTACCTCGTCCGCGACGGTGCGCCCGTGGCCCGGGTCACGCTGCCGGTCGATTCCATTTTCGATCTGCTCCTGCTCGACGCCGACACCGCGCTCGCGGCCACGGGCAATCCCGGCCGCATCTATCGCGTCGATTTGAAAAAATTCGCCGCCTCCGGCATCGCCGTCGAAAAGATCACCGACCCCGCCCTGCTCGCCGAGCGCGGCCTCACGCTCTTCGGCGAAATCCGCGACCGCAACGTCCGCCGTCTCGCCGTCTTTCCCGACGGCCGCGTCGTCGCCGGGTCTTCCCCGAAGGGCAATCTCTACACCTTCACCCCCGGCACCGCTTTGCCGTCCGCCGTCCCGCCGGCTCCGTCCAACCCTGCCGCGCCGCCGCCCGGCTCGTCCGCGCCCCTTCCCGCGATCATCCTCCAGGAAAACCGCGACGCCGAGGTCACCGATCTCCTCCCGCAGCCCAACGGCGACCTCTACGCCTCGATCGTTTTCGCCGGCACCACGGGCGAATCGCGCATCACGCCGGCCGCCGGCGCCAAGCCGCCGGCCGAGGGCAAACCCACCGATCCGGTGCCGGCCTCGCCCGCGGAAAAATTTCCCGGCCGCAGCACCCTCGTCTATTTCCCGGCCGACGGCTTCCCGGAAATTCTCTCCGCCCGCGCCAACACCGCCTTCTACCGTCTCGCGCGTCACGGCGACATGATTCTCATCACCGGCGGCGAGCTCGGCGAACTCCTCGGCTACGACCTCAAGTCCCGCCTCGGCCTGACCTTCGCCGGCAGCATCTCCTCCCAGCTGAACGGGCTGACCGCCATCCCGGGCTCGCCCGGAAAATTCTTCGTCCTCCGCAACAACGCCCCCGGTTTTGCCCTGCTCGATTTCTCCGCCACCGGTCCCCGCGAAGCCGAGACCCGCCGCCTCGATCTCGGCCTCCCCGCCCAGCTCGGCGCACTCCGCTTCAACCGTCTGCGCAATCTCACCGACGCCCAGCTCACCGTGGAACTCCGCACCAGCCAGGGCAGCGACGAACTCGAGGGCTGGGGCCCTTGGACCGCGCTCACGCCCACCGACGGCGGCTGGCGCGCCGACGGCCTCCGCGGCCGCTACGTCAAACTGCGCGTCCGCTTGTTCGATACGACCGCCACCACCACCGCTGCGGAACTCGACAAGGCCGCGCTCTTCGTCCTCCCGCAAAACCGCCGCCCCACGCTGCAGGACTTCCGGCTGATCACGCCCAATTACGGCCTGATCCCCGCCGTCGAACAGCCGCCTTCGCCCAACGCCACCCTCAGCCAGCTCATGTCCGCCGCCCCGAAAGACGAGGACGCCAAGCGCAAGGCCACCTTCCTCGGCAGCCAGATCGTCCCCGCGCCCGGCGCCCAGGTGGTCTTCTGGACCGTCTCCGATCCGGACGGCGACGCGGTACTCAGCACGTTTTCGATCCGGCGCGACGGTGACACCGCGTGGACCGACCTCGCCGCGAACACCCGCGACGGATACGCGCAGTTCGACGGCTCGCACCTGGCCGACGGGGTCTACTTCACCCGCCTCGTCTCCACCGAGACCGCCCCACGCGCTGTCGCCGACCGCTTGACCGCAACCTTCGAGACCGACGATTTGGTGATCGATCACACCAAGCCGGAAATTCTCGCGGCCGCCGCGCGCCGCTCCGCCGACCGCCTCATCCTGTCTGTCAGCGGCCGCGACGCGCTCTCGTTGCTCGACGGCATCGAGGTGATCTTCAACAACGGCGTCCGCGAAGTCGTCGAACAGCCCGACGACGGCATCCGCGACAGCCGCCAGGAAAGCTTCACCCTCGATCTGCCGCTCGCGAAAGTCTCCAACGCCACCTCCGCCGAGGTCACCCTTTACGACTCCGCCGGCAACGGCACCCCGCGCCGGTTGACGTGGTAAGGCCAACGTCCCGTCTGTTTCAGATTTTGCCTTTGTCGGCCCGCCCGGTGGGCTGGCAACCCGGCACCGCCCGGTGGGCGGGCCCCCAGCCACCGGCCGGGCCTACCGCGGGCAACCCGACCACCGGCCGGGCCTACCGTCTAAAAACCAAAGGACGTTGGTCTCACGCCCGCGGGTGCGCCTTCGCGTAAATCTCCTTCAGCCGCGCCACGCTCACATGCGTGTAAACCTGCGTCGTCGCCAACTGGGAGTGGCCGAGCAACTCCTGCACGAGCCGCAAATCCGCCCCCGCATTCAACAGGTGCGTCGCATACGAATGCCGCAACTTGTGCGGCGTGAGGTCGAGCGGCAGCCCGGCAAGCGTCAGATAGCGCTTCAACATCAGCTGCACCCCGCGGATCTCCATCCGCTGCCCTTTGGTATTCAGCAACACGGGACTCGTCGGGCCTTTTTCGCGCGCAAACTCGTTCCGAAACTTCGCCAGCACCGCCATCGCCACCCGGCCGAGCGGACACAGCCGTTCCTTGCGGCCCTTGCCGAGCACCCGCGCCACGCCGCTCTCAAAATCGATGTCGCCGTAACTCAGCCCCACCAGCTCGCTCACCCGCAACCCGCCCCCGTAGAGCAATTCCATCGCGAGCCGGTCCCGCCACGCCGTCGCCGCGTCGACGCCCTCATTCTCCAACAGCCGCTGCGGCCCGGTGAGCAGCAGCTTCATCTGCTCTTCGGTGAGAAATTTGGGCAACCGCTTCTCCAGCTTCGGGAGCGGCACGCCGAGCAACGGATTGTTCCGCAATTTTTCCCGGCGCATCCAAAACTTGAAAAACGTCCGCAGCCCGGACGCATGGTTGTGCAGCGTCCGCCGGTCGAACCGCCGCTGCGCCTCGATCACGAAG
The DNA here is from genome assembly GCA_044358025.1 of Opitutaceae bacterium. Classification (GTDB taxonomy): domain Bacteria; phylum Verrucomicrobiota; class Verrucomicrobiia; order Opitutales; family Opitutaceae; genus GAS368. The sequence continues at coordinate 4,212 of JBIKOK010000180.1, read as the reverse complement.
TCCCGCATTTCCCGCGAGCCGAGTTGCCCGAGGCCGCGCTCCCACAGCTCAGCGCCCACCAGCCAGCGGTAAAAATCCTCAAACGCCTGCCGGTAGTTCCGCACCGTGTAGGCCGAATAGCGCCGCTCTTTCGCCAGAAAATCCTCGAACGGCGTCCACCACTCCGCAACCACCGCGGGCGGGAGCTTAGCGGGCGGCTGGGAGGCGGGCTTCGACATCGCGCATCACGTTCGTCGCGTGCAACCGCAGCGCCCCCTCGGGATCCAGGCCTTTCGCCCGCGCCGCCGCCGTCAGTTCAAACAGCTTTTTCCCCAGCATCGCTTCGTCCAGCTGCTCGCCCAGCGCGCGCACCTGCGCGGCGTCGACCACCCCCTCGGCCGGCAGCGCCTGCTTCTCGATCTGTTTCCACACCGCCTCCGCAAACATCAGCGCCGGCAACCGCGGCGGCAGGTCCTTGAACACGCCCGTCGCCACCGGCCCGTTCTTTTTCTCCGTCGCCTTGATCTCCTCCCACTTCGCGATCACCTGCTCCGCGGTGGCGAGCTTGCCGGTGCCAAACACGTGCGGGTGCCGGCGCACCAGTTTCTCGTTGATCTCCCGCGCCACGTCCTCGAACGAAAAGTTGCCCGCCTCCGACTCGATCTGCGCGTGAAACACGATCTGGATCAGCACGTCGCCCAGCTCCTCCCGCATGTGCGCGATGTCCCCGCGGTCGATCGTGTCGATGAGCTCGCTCACCTCGTCGATCAGGCAGCGCACCAGCGTCGCGTGCGTCTGCTCCTGGTCCCACGGGCAACCGTCGGGCGCCCGCAGGCGGGCCATCGTGACTTTCAGCTCTTCAATCGCGCTCATCCGGCTACCGTGGCGGCCGCAGCGGTGAAATACACGGAAATTTTTTCCGCTTTGTCTTCCGGCGCTTCCGTGTGTTCCTTCGACGCCGAATGTCCGACAAACTCACCGAGATCATGGCCTGGAAGCGCCAGGAAATCGCCCCGCTGCTCCGCGCCGTCTCCGACACCGAGCTGGCGAGCCTCGACGCGTCGTTGCCCCGCCCACCGTCCTTCGCCGCCGCCCTGCGCCGCACCGACGGACGCCTCGCCGTGATTGCGGAAATCAAGCGCCGCTCCCCCTCCGCCGGCGACATCAAGGCCGGCGCCTCCTCCGTCGAACAGGCCGCCCGCTACCAGACCGCCGGCGCCGACGCCCTCTCCGTCCTCACCGACGAAAAATTCTTCGGCGGCACGCTCGACGATCTCCGCGGCGTCACCGCGCATTTCCGCGCCACCCCGCCCGCGCGCCCTTGCCTCCGCAAGGATTTCTTCGTCCACCCGATTCAGGTGCTTCAGGCCCGCGCGGCCGGCGCCAGCGCCATTCTCATCATCGTCCGTGCGCTCACCGACGACGAAATCAAGACCTTGGCCGCGGCCGCGGCCGCCGCCGGCCTCGACGCCTTGTTCGAGATTCACACCGAACCCGAGATCGCCCGCGCCCTCGCGCACGGTGCCCGCATCATCGGCGTGAACAACCGCGACCTCGCCATCTTTCAAACCGACCTCGGCCTCAGCGAACGCCTCATCCCGCTCTTCCCGTCCCATGTCACGGCCGTCAGCGAGAGCGGCATCCACACCGCCGCCGACGCCGCGCGCGTCCGGGCGGCCGGTGCCCACGCGGTCCTCGTCGGCGAGTCACTCATGAGGGCGCCCGATCCCACCGCACTCATCGCGGCCTTCCGCTCCCCTTCACCTTCTGCCATGACCAAACGCCCCGTCTCAGCCTACGCCACCCTCGGCGGCCTCTGCTTCCTCCCGCGCACGCTCGACAAGATCCGCCTGCACGCCCGCGGGGAACTCCACCCCGACCACCACGAGTTTCTCGGCAAAGCCTACGACGGCCGCCTCTGCCACCACCTCCGCATCCACTACGACGACCTGAAGGCCCGCACCCTCGCCGGCGGCACCGACGAGGAGATCCTCGGCTGGATCCGGCAGCACGGCCGCCCGCTCACCGACGTCGATGTCCTGATCTGGAACGGCTTCGCGTCGAAACGCGGCTGGCGCGACGAAGCCACGCCGAGCCTGGAGAAAAACAAGGCCGGCGACGGCCTCGCCCACCGCACCGACCTGGTCACATTTTTCGATTACTACGAGGTCGACGAGGGTCGTTCCCCGCGCTGACCCATGCCCCTCTCCTTCTCCGCCACCCGCGAACTCCTCGCCTCGCTCGGGCATCAGCCGAAACGTTTCCTTGGCCAGAATTTTCTCGTCGACGGCAATATCGTCCGCAAATCCCTCGACCTCGCCGAGGTCGGCCCCGGTGACACCGTCGTCGAGATTGGCCCGGGGCTCGGCACGCTCACCGTCGCGCTCCTCGAGGCCGGCGCCGAGGTCTGGGCGGTCGAGAAGGACCGCACGCTCCATTCGCACCTCGAAGCCACGCTCGCGACGCGCCCCGAGTTTGCCGGCCGCTTTCACCTCCTCGAGGGCGACGCCGTGGAGCACCCGCTCGCCGCGCTGCCCGTCGAGCGCGCCGCCGCCGGCTTCAAAATCGTCGCCAACCTCCCCTACGCGATCGCCACCCCGTGGCTCGACGGCGTGCTCTCCGGGCCGCTCCCGACGCGCATGGTCCTCATGCTGCAACAGGAGGCGGCCCAACGCTACGCCGCCCAGCCCGGCACGAAATCCTTCGGCGCCATCTCGGTCTTCCTGCAGGCCGCCTTTGACAACGCCCCCGGCCACAAGGTCGGCCCCGGCTGCTTTCACCCGCGCCCCGACGTCGATTCCTATCTCATCAACTTGGTGCGGCGCCCCGCCCCCTATGTCTTCGCGCCGGCCGTGAAAGCCATCGTCCGCGCCTGCTTCCAGCAGCGCCGCAAGCAAATCGGCGCCCTCCTCCGCACCCATGCGCCCGCGCACGCCGCCGATGCCCGGGAACTTCTCCGCGCCGCCGGGCTCTCAGAGCAGGCGCGGCCCGAAGCGCTTCCGGTCTCCTGGTGGATGCGGTTTGCCGCCCTGCCAGCCTTGGCTTGAAAGCCGCCCGCTCGCCGCTCTACTCACGCTCACCCACATGTTCCGCCTCACGCTCTTCCTCGCCCTCGCCACCCTCGGTCTCGTCGCGCGCGCCCAAAATCCGCAAGCCGCCGCCCTCGCCGGCAAAGTCGAAGGCAAGACCTACGTCTCCCCGACCGGCACCTTCAAGGTCACTATCCCCGTTTTGCCCGAACTCGGCGGCGAAATCACGGACACGCCCAACGTCGTGACCTTCCAGGACGCCTTCAACGTCCACATCAGCATCGCCGCCTTCGCGCAGGACGCCACCCAGCGCTGGGAAAACTCCACGCGTGGCCAGAAGGATTATCTCATTTATTTCTTCAGCAACTTCGTGCTCTCCGATTTCAAGCAGGCCTTCGAAGGCGTGCAGATCGAAAGCGCGAAGTTCATCCCCGCCACCCTCGACGGCTCGCTCATCACGTTCATCCTCATCCCCGGCGGGACGATGTTCACCGACAAAGTGCCGCAGTTGGCCACCGGCGACCGCAGCCCGATCGCGAAACGCGGCAATCTGCTCTTCGTGAAAAACGGCCACATCTTCGTCATCAGTATTGAACTCGCCGAACGCGTCATCGAGGGCCGCACCTACACCAAGACGACCGCCGAAGAAGACGATATTCTCCGCCAGCGGTTGAACGACGTCGTGGCCAAGATCCAGTTTGCGACCCTCCCGGCCCCCGAAGCCAAGAAGTAGTCGGACAGGTCCCGCGCTGAGCGTGGCCCGGGCTTTATCAGCGTGCCCCGGGCTTTATCAGCGTGCCCCGGGCTCTCCAGCCCGTGATCAGCGGGGCCCGGGCTGCCCTATCCGAGGACGCCTTTCAGGCTCTTGCCGTGTTCATTTCCCCCGGGCCGTGCGCTCCGCGCGCGGCTCAGTTTCGTGCTCACTCCGTTTCCCCGGGTGGGCCGTGCGCTCCGCGCGCGGCTCAGTTTCGTGCTCACTCCGTTTCCCCGGGTGGGCCGGGCGCTCCGCGCGCGGCTCAGTTTCCTGCTTACTCCGTTTCCCCCGGTGGGCCGTGCGCTCCGCGCGCGGCTCAGTTTCCTGCTTACTCCGTTTCCCCCGGTGGGCCGTGCGCTCCGCGCCCGGCTCGGTTTCGTGCTCACTCCGTTTCCCCGGGTGGGCCGGGCGCTCCGCGCGCGGCTCAGTTTCCTGCTTACTCCGTTTCCC
>JBIKOK010000037.1:0-43770 GCA_044358025.1 Opitutaceae bacterium | reverse complement strand
CCGCGAAACCGCGACGGGCCAAGAGTTCGTCTACGCCAACACCCACTTCGACCACGTCGGCAAAATCGCCCGCCAGGAAGCCAGCAAGGTGATCTCGCAACGCGTCTCCGCGATCGCTGCCGGCGTGCCCGCGCTGCTCAGCGGCGACCTCAACATCAACGAGGACAATCCCGCCTACGCCGTCTTCGTGAAACCCACGACGCCCGGCACGATCCGCTGGACCGACGCCTTCCGCGCCGTGCACCCGACCCGCGGCCCCGACGAGGCCAGCTTCCATGGCTTCAAAGGCACCACCCAGGGCTCGCGCATCGATTTCATCTTCCACACCGACCACTTCGTCGCCACGGCCGCCGCCATCGACCGCACGTCCAAGGACGGCCGCTACCCGTCCGATCATTATCCGGTGACCGCGGTGGTGCGGTGGCAGTGAACCCGCCCGGGCTTGCGTCTGCCCCCGCCGCGACTGAAGTCTCCCGCCCCACCCGTGGCCCGCCCCCGCCCCCGTTCCCGTTCGCCCATCCGCTCCACCCCATGCACCCCACCCCCGCTCCCGCACCGACGACCCGCCGCACTTTCCTGAAACACACCGCGCTCGCCGGCGCCGCGCTCGGGTTCCCGGCCGTCCTGCGCGCGGCCCGGCCCAACAGCCGCCTCCAGCTCGCCGCCATCGGCGTCAGCGCCCGCGGCTACGCCGACCTGCACAGCCTCGCCTCCCACCCCAAGGCGAAGTTCGTCGCGTTCTGCGATATCGATCAGGCCAACTTCGCGAAGGCCGACGCCGACCATCCCGGCACGCCGCACTTCGCGGACTTTCGCGCGATGCTCGAAAAGCTCGGCGACACCGTCGACGCCGTCATCGTCGCCACGCCCGACCACCTGCACGCGCTCGCCGCCGTCGAGGCGATGCGCCGCGGCAAGCACGTCTACTGCGAAAAACCCCTCGCCCACACCGTGTGGGAATGCCGCCAGCTGCGCCTCTGGGCGGAGAAGACCGGCGTCGTCACGCAGATGGGCAACCAGATCCACTCGTCGGTCGAATACCGCCTCGCCACGCGGCTCATTCGCGACGGCGTGATCGGCAAAGTGAAGGAGGTTCACTCGTGGCTCGCCTTAACCGGCAACGAGCGCACGCGCCTCCTCGAGCCGCCCGCCTCCGGTCCCGTGCCCCAGGGCGTCGACTGGGATCTCTGGCTCGGGGGCGCCCCGCACCGGCCCTTCGCACCGAGGGTCTATCACCCGTTCGCGTGGCGCGACTGGCAGGATTTCGGCAGCGGCGCGCTCGGCGATTTCGGCGCGCATATCTTCGATCCGGTTTTCACCGCGCTGGGTCTCACCGCCCCGCTCACGGTCTCCGCCGACCACAGCGGCATCAACCGCCACATCTGGCCCACGATCGAGACCGTCCGTTACGTTTTCCCCGGCACCGCCTTCACCGCCGGCCCCACGCTCCCGCTGACGTGGAGCGACGGCGGCCTCCGCCCGAGCCGCAAGCTCGCGCAACTCCCGCCCGAGCTCGACCTGCCCCAGCACGGTTCGCTGTTCATCGGCGAAAAAGGCAATCTTGTGCTCCCGCACGTCGGCGGCCCCCGGCTCTACCCCGTGGAAAATTTCGCCGGCTTCGTTTATCCGAAAGACATCAAAGGCCTCAACCACCACCACACGTGGATCGACGCCATTCTCGAAGGCGGTCGCACGAGCGCGGGCTTCCACTATGCCGGTCCGCTCAGCGAAACCGTGCAACTCGGCAACGTCGCCACCCGCGTCGCGCTCCCGCCGAGTCCCAAACGCGGCTCCAATGTCGCCACCCAGGCGCCCGCCCTCTCCTGGGACGCCGCGCAACTCCGCATCACGAACCACCCCGCCGCGCAGGCCCTGCTCACGAAAATCTACCGCCCCGGCTGGGCAGTGCCGGCGGCGTAGGGCGGCAGGGAATGGCTTGAATTCCGGTTTCTGCACTACAGGGTAGCGCACGTGAAAACAGCCACTCCATCGCGTCGTCACCCAAAATCATTTCGTCTCCCGGCTCAACTCGTGGCGCGCGCCGCGCGCAAGGCCCGGCTCCATGGAAAAACCGTGACCGATGTCGTCACCGAGTCGCTTGAGGCCTACGTGACGCGGAGTCCGTTGCTCGGGTGCTGCACCCATCTCGCGGCCAAAGGCTCGGCCATGCCGGTGGGAAAGCCCTCCATCCCGGCGGAAGAGTGGGGCTCGCTCGCGCGGTGAAATATCTCCTCGACACTCACATTTGGCATCGCGCCATCGACGATGCCAAACGCGCGCAAGAACCGCTTTCGCCCGCCGTCCTTCGACTCATCAAGGATGAGCCCGAGCAGCTCGCAGTCTGCGACATCAGCCTGTTGGAGCTGGCCCGCCATCTCGCCGATTCGGGCAATCCCGAGTCGGTCTGCACCGCAATCATCATGCACGGTTCGGCGCCGCTCCGGGTCCTGCCAATTTCGCCTGCCATCGCGGTGCGATCCTACGCGTTGGACTGGCCGAAAAAGGGCGGCTCGACGCAGCACCGCGATCCTGCCGACCGTTTGATCGTTGCGACCGCCATGGTGCACGGACTCGTGCTCGTCACCGAGGATGGCGAGATGCACCACCGCGGGCCGCACTGGCATCTGCCGGTGTTGAAGTAGTAAAGCTCCGAGACTGCGCCGTCATCGGGCGTGACGAGCGGCTGGTTGCGGTTGTCGCCGGCGCGGAGAAGGCGCGGCAAAAAAAATATCTACGTCACTCGATCTTCTTCCCATCGTCCTTTGTTATCCCTCGGTGGTTTTGTGCTGCGAGCATTGTCTCTTCCATGTCGTCAAAGAACCAATCGCCGATAACTGCGAACTCTTCGTTCACTGAGAAGAGATAGATACCTCTTCCTCCCGCGTATCCTGCCAAAGCCACGAAACAAATTTCAGTGTCCTCGCCCCTGGATTCGTCATGAACGACGAACCCACTAGGTGATACCGCGGCAAACATGACCCTCACCTCATCAAGTCCCTTCGGGAAGTTGTCAGGAATGGACCGCATGCTCTTCGCCTACAGACGCGTTTCGTGGTGAACACTCGATTCACCCAAACCTCTCCAACCGCCCCGCCACGTCCGCCCGCAGGTTCTCGATGTGCCGCAGCGTGAAATCCGCCACACTCAGCGTGTCGTCTTGCACGAGCGGCGTGAGATCCATCGCGAAGGAAAGCGCATTCGTCGTGTCGGTCGCGTGCGACGCAAAGAACGTCGCGTTCGACAGCCGCCGACCCATCGCGGCGAGGTCGTAGCGTTTGCCTCCGGCAATCTGCGAGTCGAAGACCGCGACCAGTTTCTCGGCGAGTTCCGGGTTCGCGCTGGCGTCCAGCGCGACCTTGTCGGCGTCCGCCAACCAGTCGAGATTGCGCCAGCCTTCGACGCCGAGCACGCGCGCCGGACGCCGGTCGCGCGGCAGCGCCCGGATCGCCTCGATGCAGCGGAGAAAACAACCGACGTGCGTGTCGTGCTTGTCGGCCGGTTGGTGCAGATACACGACCGCCGGACGGCAGCCGGCAAAAATCGCCGCGAGGTCGGCGGCGACGGCCGGGTGGCCGGGCTTCTTCACGTCGGCGCTCGCGTGCGAAAGCTGAAGCTGGAGATTGAATTTTCCGAGCGTGGCCGCGGTGCGCTGCTCCTGCTTGCGGATCTCCTGCATCTGCGCGTCGGTCACATGGCCGTATTTCCCGGTGCGGGCCGAGCCGGCGCCGTTGGTCATGACGACCCCCGTGAAAAACTTGTCGGTGCGCCCATAGCACTCGGCGACCGCCGGGTAGGCGTTGATCTCGATGTCGTCCTGGTGCGCGATCACGCAGAGGTGCGTCGTGCGGCCGAGTGCCGCCGCGGGCGTGAGGCCGGCGGAAACTTCCGGGAGAAAAACGTCGGAGTCGGGGCGGGAGAGTTTCATGGGAGAAATGGGGAACGCTAATCTACGCGAATCAACGCTGATTCTCGTGGCCAGGAAATCGGAATTTTTAACCGCGGATGGCGCGGATGAAGCGGATAAAGGAATCGTCGGGCGGAAATCTATCCGCGCAATCGGCGTAATCCGCGGTCAAGCGTTCGCTTCGTTCGCGCGGGCGGGCTGAAGCACCGCCCTACTTCCCTTCCGCTTCGTCCACGATCCGCCGCATCGCCTCGGCGTTGTCCTCGATGCTCTTCACGAGGGCAAATTGCGTGCGGGCGCGGTCGAGATTGTGGTTCGGATGCTTGATCCGGAAATACACGTCACCCTGCAAATGATCGGTCAGGAAGCGCAGGCCCGTCTCCAACGCGAGGAGCTTGCCCGCGAAACCGAGGTGGGCGCGCTCGGTCGCGTTCAGCACCGCCCCGGCCGATTCCAGGTAGCCCTCGACCAGCGCCCGGAAATAAGGAAGCACGACGTGCATCTGACCGGCGTCGGGATTGTCCTCCGCCGTCGAGCTGGCCGCGGTGCGCACCATGTCGCCAAAATCGTAGAGCGACAGCCCGGGCATCACCGTGTCGAGGTCGATGACGGCCGCACAGCGTCCGGTCACGTCGTCGAGCATGACGTTGTTGATCTTGGTGTCGTTGTGCGTGACCCGCTCGCTGAGCTCACCCCGGGCAAGGAGATCGAGGAGCACATCCGTGTCCGCCTCGCGGGCCATCGCGAAGGCGATCTCGGCCGGCACCGCCGCGGCACGGCCGGCCGCATCCGCGTTCACCGCGCGGCGCAACGCCTCGAAACGGCTCCGCGTGTGGTGGAAATCCGGGATCGTGTCGTTCAGCCGCCCGCCCGGCAGATCGACCAGCAGCGCCTGATATTCGCCAAACGCCCGCGCCGCCTCGCGCGCCTGCGCCGCGGTGGTCACGCGCTCGACCGTGTGGGCGCCTTCCACAAACGGGTAGACGCGCCACCAGTTGCCCGCCGCATCGCGGTGCACGGCCTCGCCGCCGCGCGTCCGCACGAGCGCGAGGGCGCGCGGCTGCTTCGCCCGCACATGCGCCGTCACGCGCGCAATATTCTCCATCAGCGCCGGCACATTCTTGAAAATCCGATGGTTGATCTTCTGAAAAACGTAGCGGCGTTCGCCGGGGTCGGCCGCGACGATGGCGATATAGGTCTCGTTGATATGGCCGTTGCCATAGGGCGCAGCCGACACGATCGGGCCGGCCAGCGGAAAGGCGGCGGCAACGGCGGCAAAATCAGGGGGAACGGCGGCGATACTCATGCAACGGGAGGAGACGACGTCGAAACGGCCGCGGCGATCAACTGTAAACCCGCACTTCGCACACCCGCGCATGATCCAAGCCGTGGGTCGCCGTGACGACCACCCGCAGCGCCGCCACCGCACCCGCCGGCTCCGCCAGCCGATGCACCCGCCGCCGCTGATAGTTGCCCGCCTCCGTGTGCACCGTTCGCCACCGGCCCGCCTCCTCCACTTCGATCCGATAGTCGCGCACGGTCTCCGGCTGCGGCCGGCCCCAGTCCATCCGCGCCGTGTAGCCGTCGGCCTGCGAGAGGGTGAGAAACCGGTGCAGCCCGGTGTCGAAGATCAGCTGGATTTCGCTCACCGCCACCGGCGTCGCCCACCGCAGCGCCACCTGCGCCGGCAGCCCCGCCGCCGGATCGCTCATCCACCGGTGCAGGCCCGGCCGCGCCCGCGCCGGCGGGGCACTGGTGTAGAGTGCGGTAGCCTTTCCGGTCGCGATTTCCTTGAGCACCGTTTCCCACTGGTTTGCTCCCGCCACCGGCCCGACCGCCGCCGGGCCGTGCACCGCGCGCGTTTGCGCCGACAGCACGAGCGCCGCCTCGCCCCCCGCCTGCTCGCTGGAGGCGGTGACCGTCGCCCCCAGCGCGAGGTCGTCCGTCTCACCGCGCGCCACGCCGATAAGATAGGCGTCGTCCCGCAGGAGGCGCTGCTGGATCGACCGCAGCAGCGCCGGCGAACCCGCGATCGCCGCCGGCATCACGCCCGCCCGCCCCGCCAGCGCCGCCGCCGTGCCCACGCCCTGCCCGACCGCCGCACAGGTCGCCATCACGCGCGTCGACGCAAACGCCAGGTGCGTCGCGGACAGATTCCGGCCGGCGAAAAACAGATTCTGCACCGTACCCGCCACACAGCTGCGCAGGGGGATGTCGTAAAGCCAAGCCAGGTGGTTCTGCGTGCACGGCGCCACGGTCGGCGCGTCGACCCCCTCTGGCGGATGCGTGTCGATCGGCCACCCGCCAAACGCGATCGCGTCCGGAAACGCCCGCGACGCGAGCAGATCGCCCTCCGCCAACACGTGCTGGCCCACGAAGCGCCGGCTCTCGCGTTTGCCCGGCACCATGCCGATCCAGTCGAGCGCCCAGTGCGACACGTCGAGGCCGGACTCGTTTTTGATGTGGTTCCAGATCCCGAGCGTGATGCCGAGCAGCTCGTCGCGGATGCGCTCGTTGTCCTTCAACGTGTCGAGGCAACCGCCCCACTCGATCCACCAGTAGCCGTATTCAAGCCCGAGGTCGGAGCCTTTCTTGCCGAAGGGCCGCAGCGCGAAATCCGCCGCCTGAAATTTCCGCACCCACGGCGGCGCGACATACGGCATCGGCCGGTCGTGCTTCTTTGCCTGAAAGAGAATCGTCGAGCCCAGCGTCTTCGTGTCGCCCTGTTCCGGCGCCAGGGTCTCGCCGTAGGCCGCCCGCCCCTCGCGCCCGCGCATCACCGGCACGCCGGCCTCCGCGCCCAGCCGCCCGTCCCCCGTGCAATCCGCAAACATCGCCGCCCCGAGCGTGAACCGGTCCTCGGTCGAGGGCCGCTCGGCGACGACTTCCACAATCCGGTCCCCTTCGACGCGCGCCGCGACCACCGTGGTATTGAGCAACAGCGTAAGCTTCGGCTCCGCACGGCAGAGTTCGTAGAGAATCAGGTCGAACACGGCCGCCGAGCGCTGGGGATTGCGCACGGCCAGTTCGAGCCGGATCTCCTCGATGATCCCGCCCTCGCGCGGCTCAAGCAGCAGCGGCAGCCCCGCGTGCAGGCCCGTCGCGCCGACGATGTGCATGCGGATCTCGCTGGAGGCGTTGCCCCCGAGCACGGCGCGGTCCTGCACGAGAATCACCTTCGTCCCGAGGCGGGCCGCCGCGAGCGCACAACACACGCCCGCCATGCCGCCGCCCGCGACAAGCAGATCGCAGGCGAGACGTTTTTCGGTGGTGATGCGCATCGGAAAGGCGGCTCAGAAATCGAACAGCTCCGCCGCGAGTCGCCGCACCTCGCGCTGCTGCGCCGTCGGAAACGCCCGCGCGAACGGCCACACCCGCCGGCTCGCGAGGCCCTGCACGAGTGGCGCCACCGCGCCCACGAGCCGGAGCACTTCGCCGACCGAGACGTGGGCGAGCGTGTCGTAGCGACTGTGATGTTGCCAGCGGCCCCCAGAAAAATTGCTGCGGTAGAAACCCAGCGACGGCACGCCGCCGGCGTTGAAGGGAAACGTATCGAAGAACGGCGTGACCTCGCCCGACATTCGCACCTGCACACCGCTCCGCGCGAGCTGGCCGACCGCAAACTCGCCGAGCGCCTCGGAGCCCGTGCGCCACAGTTCGAGGTGCCCGAGCGCCGAGGCGATGCTGTCAAAGTTCACCACGAGCCCGTGCGCGCCCATCTCGGCCCGATGGGCCTGCAGGTAGGCCGCCGCCCCCACCGAGAGCTGTTCCTCGCAACCGAAAGAGATGAAGCGAATCGTCCGCCGGTGCGGTTGCCCGGCGAGCATTTGCGCGAGCGCGAGCAACGCGACCACGCCCGAGGCGTTGTCATCGGCGCCGGGGTTGCCGCATTGCGTGTCGTGGTGCGCCGTCACCACGAGCGCGGGCAGGCGCGGTTCGCGGCCGGGGATTTCCGCGATCACGTTTTGCGAATGCGCGGCGCGCAACGTCACCTCGATCTGCACGCGCAGGCGGCGCACGCCGCCCAGGCGCCATTGCCACGCATCGGTGTACGGCACCGTCGCCATCGGCGGCATGCCGTGGCGCTGCACCCACGTCGGATAAACGCCGTCGCTCTTCGCCCACGGAAACGGCAGGCGCTCGTCGACGTGAATCACCGCCACCGGCTCCGCCGCGACTAGCTTCCGATGCTGCTCCACGCGCGTCGGCAACGGCCCGAAGATCACGGCAAACTTCCCGCGCAACGATCCGCGTTTCAATTGCGGCAAGTTCTCCGGCAATTCCAGCCACACAAGGTCCCCCTCGATCGGCTTCTTGCCCGGCGTGGCAGGCGCGCCCACCAAGACCTCGGAATCGACCGTCTGCCACCTCGCACCCACCCGCGCAGCGACGCGACTGCGCGCTTTTGCCAAACTCGTGCAGGGAAACTCCTCGGTGACGATCCGCTGCAGGCCGAGCGCGGCGAAACGCCCCGCCATAAACTCCGCCGCTCTTCGCTCGCCCGTCGAGCCGGCGCGGCGCTCGCCGATTTCTTCACATAACACGCGCCAGTCGCGCGCCAACATTTTCGGATCAGGAGTGGTGAGAGATGCCATGGGTGGACGAGGACATTACCGGCCCGCGCTCTTCAGGAAAGCCGTCATATCGGCCACGACGAGCGGCACCGCGCGCACCACGAGCGGAAACTCGTGGCCGCCCTCAAGCCAGTGCACGCGGGCCGCGAGACGCTGGGGCTGCAGCGCGGCGAGAAAATTTTCGTTCATCGTCCGCTCGAAGCCCTGCGTTGCGAGCACGAGCGTGATGTCCGCGCCGCGCAGGTTTTCCACGCCCTGCCGCGGATTCAACGTCGCCCACGTGGCCGGATCGGCCGTGAAACGCGCCAGGGGAACCTTGTAGTTCTGCCCCGGAGGCAGCGTCTCCTCCCGCGGAAAATCCAGCAGCCCGATCACGCTCGCGACGAAGCCGAATTTCCCCGGGTGCGTTTGCGCGAAGCGCACCGCGCCGTAGCCGCCCATCGACCAACCCGCGATGCCGCGCGCCCTCGGGTCACGCGCGATCGGATACGTGCGCTCGGCCCACGCGATCACTTCTTCGAGATAGGTCTCGTAGCGCGCGGCGGGATTGCCGGGGGCGTTGATATACCAGCCGTCTTCACCCTGCGGCAGCACGACGTAACACGGCGCCGCGAGCAGCGCCGTGCGCGCCGCCGGAGATTCGATGAGCGAACGGTGATGGCGGCCGCGGCCATGGAGGAAAAACAACACCGGCACCTCGCCGCCGGAAGAAACCGTTTCCGGTGCGACCACGGTGACCGGCAGGGCGCGGCCCAGCGCCACACTCGCGATCTCCGCCGTCGTGATCCGCTCCGCCGCCGCCGCCGCGGGGCCGCCGAGCAGCGCGCACAGCGCCCCGATGATTCGTCCCACCGGGCGCTTCATTTCACTTCATCCCACCGGAAACTGAGCCGGATGAGGTCGGGCGGCTGCGGGCGGAGCGCCTTGTAGGTGATGACGTGCAGCCGGGTGTCGGCGCCTTCGCCGCGAAAGTAGGGCATGGCGTAGTAGCCGTCGCTCACGTTGGCCCCTTCGGCGTTGTCGAGCGTCGCGTAGGACGCGACTCCGAGGGTGGCGAGATCCAGCCGGAAAAGGGCCAGCTGCATCGGCCGCCCTTTTTCCCTCACGTTGCGGCCCAGGAGATAAACCTGCCCCTCGCGCGCAAACAGCCGCGGACGGCCCACATGGCTCGCGATGAACGCGTGCGTGGCCGTCAAATCGCTCTGCCGGCGCAGACGAAAATCGCCGTCGGTCAGGTGCAGGCGCTCGCGCTCGTCGTAGCCGCGTGACGTCACCAAAAAGCCGTCGCCGGCCCGGATAAACGCACTCTCGTTGATCGGCACATCCCCGAACTCACGGCTCAGATTGCGCACAAACTGCCACGTGCGGCCGTGGTCCTCCGAGCGGATCACATCAACCGATCCCGCCGGCGCCCGGGCCCGCGGCGCGGGCTTGCCGCCCGGAAGATTGGCGAACGTCATCACGAGCATCCACGTGGTCCGGCCCTCGGCGAGGCTGTCAAAGGCGTAGCCGTATTCGACGCCATCGACCGGCCCGACACGTTCCAGCGGACCGAAGGTCTGCCCGCCGTCGACGGAGCGCACCACCCGCAGGCCCGCCCGGGTCGTCGGCGCCCCGGGCACTTGCGCATCGATGTAATTCGCGACGTCGCCGTTCGGAAACCGGACCCATTCGCCCATCTGCATGATGTGCCCGTCCTGCTGGGCCAGGGCGCGGCGGCCGGAGGCGCGGCCGGACACCGGATCGAGCCGGACCAAATCGAGGGCGGCCCCGGGATCCTGGGCGTGCGACCGCGCGCGCTTGTAGGAAACAAGAATCTCGTCGCCCCGGTCGAGCAGGGCCGGAAACGCGAGGTAAGGCCAGGACCCGGAGTCGGCGGCAGCCACGACGATCTGCTGCTCCTTGAGCACCGGCACGCGCTCCGGGGCGGCCCCGACTACGGCGACGGACGTGAGCAGGAGCAGGGCGCTGGCGCGGAAATAAGTCATCGGAGAAAGGGCGGCGGGCGGACTTTGGTATACCGGAGTTGGAAAGCAAGTCGCCGCTGCGCCGCCGGATCCCCACCCGCACTCCCGGAGACCCAACCGGCCCATGCCCGCACCGGGACCGGCAAAGAAAGGCTTGATTGGTATACCAGAAACCCGAGGCTGGCCGCGGGGTCGTCCCTCGTCTCGCCGGTCTGCGCAGCCCGGGCCACCTCCTTTTCTATGTCCACGCCGCGCCTTACCCGATCGGGTCCGCATCTGATTGTCGCCCTCGTCACGCCGTTCACGGACGCGCGGGCGGTCGACCGGGTGAGCCTGACCCGGCTCGTGGCCGATCTGCAGGCCGCCGGCGTGGACGAATTTTTTGTCGCCGGCTCGACCGGGGAAGCCCCGCTGCTCGACGAATCCGACCGGCTCACGCTCATTGAAACCGTGCGCGCCGCCGCTCCCGACGGTGTGCTCTACGCCGGCGTCAGCGGCACCGGCCATCGCCACGCGATCCGCAACTGCCGGGCCGCCGCGGAGGCCGGCGCCGATGTCGCCGTCGTGATGAGCCCCTTCTTCGTCGCGCTCGATCAAACCCAGCTCGTCGACTTCTCCACCGCCATCGCCGACGCGAGTCCGCTGCCGCTGGCGATCTACCACCACTTGCGGATGCCCACGCCGTTCACGGTGCCGACGGTCGCGCAACTCGCCGCGCACCCCAACATCGTCGCCCTCAAAGACACCAACGGCGCCGAGCACAACCGCTGCGCCGAAATCCTCGCCGCGACGGCCGGGACGCCCCTGAAGTTTTTCCAAGGCGTCGAGAAGCTCGTCCTCCCCACCCTTGCCGCCGGCGGCCACGGCTGCGTCGTCGCCCAGGCCAATATCGCGCCGCAGCTCTTCCGGGGCGTGCTCGACGCTTGGCACGCCGGCGACGCCGCGCGCGCGGCGGAGTGCCAGCGGCAGATCGACGCCTTGTGGGGCATTTTCCTGCGTCCGGAAGTGAAGCAGTCGTTCGCCCATTTTCTGCATACGATGAAGCTCCCGCTCCAGCGCCGCGGCGTGATCGCCACCACCGCCGGCGCGCTGCCCCGGGCCGACATCGACCCGGAGTTCGAGCGGCTGATCGACGATTTTATGGCCCAGCATCTCCCCTTTTTGTCCGCTGCGCGGAAGCCGTGAGATTTGCCTCCGTCATCGTGCCACTCGCTCTCGCCGCCCTGCCCGCGCTGCGCGGTGCTCCGCCGTGGCAAACGGATTCGCCGCTGCCCCGCGCCGTCGGTGGTCACGCCGCCGCACTGCTCGGTCCCACGCTTTGGATCGCCGGCGGCAGCTTCTGGTCCGAGGAGCGAAAACGGCTCGACGATACCGTGCGTCGCCGCGACTCCACCGCTTCTGGCACCTGGGAGATCGTCGCAAAAATCCCGGGCGGATTCGCCCACGGCGGCACCGTCCCAGACGCGCACTCGCTCTGGCTGGTGGGTGGCCTCGACGAACGTGGACCCTCGTCAGCCGTGCGCCGCATCGATTTGCGCACCGGGCGGGTAGAGATCGTCGCGACCTTGCCGGAGGCTCGCGTGTATTGCGGGGCCGCCGTGCTCGACGGGGCGCTGTGGGTGATTGGCGGCAGCGCAAGCGAAACGGATTTTTCCCTCACCAGCGCGACTGTCTGGAAAATTGACCTCGCAACGCACACCGTCCACCCCCTGCCCACCGCTGGTCCAGCCTCGATCAATCCCCTCGTGCTCGCGCTGAACGGCGAACTGCACGTGTTACCCGGCAGCACGTGGTCGGAGGAAACAAAACGGCTCGAAGCGCCCACCGCCGTGGAGATTTTTTCTCCCGGCACCGGGCGCTGGACCCGCCGCGCGCTGCCCGCCGTCCTCCCGCGCGGCCTCTCCGGCACCGCGCTCGACGCTCACCGCGCCGTGCTCGCGGGCGGCGTGGAGCGGCGCGACTCCGCCAGCGTCATCGGCTCCGGCGTCTGGCTCTACGATGCGCGCGACGGGGCGCTCACGCCGCAAGGCACGCTCCCGGGCCCGCGACTCGCCGCCGCGATGGTCACCGCCGACCGCGGTACCGTCCTCCTCCTCGGCGGCGAAGACGGACCGCGCCGCCGCGTCGCGACCGTGTGGCGCCGCGCCGGAGAAAGCGAGGGCGCGAAATGAGTCCGCCCGCGTGGTGGCGAGAACCGCGTTGGCGCGTTGCCGGATTCCTCGCCTGCGCCGCAGCGCTCAACTACGCGGACCGCGCGGCGCTGTCGTCCGTGCTGCCCGCGCTCCGCGGCGATTTCCAGCTCACCGATGTGCAGCTCGGTCTCCTCGGCTCCGTCTTTCTCTGGGCCTACGCGCTCGGCTCGCCACTGGCCGGCGCAATCGCGGATCGCGTGTCCCGCACGAATCTCGTCATCGGCAGCCTCATCGCGTGGAGCAGTGTGACTGCCCTGATGGGCGCGGCCGGCGGTTTTGCCACCTTGCTCGGACTACGACTCGGGCTGGGGCTGGCGGAGTGTCTGTTTCTCCCGGCGGCGATTGCGCTGATCGCGGATTGTCACGGGCCGGGCACGCGGGCGCGCGCGATGAGTTTCATCTCGATCGGCGTCAACGGCGGCATGGTGCTCGGCGGGTCGCTCGCCGGTTTGCTGGCAGAACACTGGGGGTGGCGCTGGGGCTTTGGCGTGCTTGGTGGGGCCGGCCTCGTCCTCGCGCTGGCCGCGCGACCGTTTCTTCCGGGTGCGACCGCCCCCGCGGAACCCGATTCGCCACCCGTCGCGGCGCCGCCCGCACGCGCCACCTGGACCGAAGCGCTGGCCTACCTCGCGCGCGTCCCCAGTTACTGGGTGCTCGTCGCGGAATCGACGCTCTCGGGCTTCGGAATGTGGACCTTCTTCGGGTGGTTGCCGCTGTATTTCAAAGAAACCTACAAAATGACTCTGGCCGCCGCCGGTTTTGCGGGGACGTTCATGCTGCAAATCTCCGTCGTCCTCGGCGTGATGGCGGGCGGGTGGCTCTCGGACCGCGTGGCGCACGACGCCCCGCACCGGCGGATGCTGCTCTACGGGATCTTCTACCTCGCGGGCGCGCCTTTCCTGCTCCTGTTTCTCGGGCACCCCGCTTTTCCGGTCGTGGCGGCGGGCATCGCAGCGTTTTCGTTTCTGCGCGGCCTCGGCCAGGCCAACGACAACCCCACCCAATGCGAGATCGTGCCCCCGCGGTTTCGCTCCACTGGCATCGGCCTCATGAACGCCGTGGCCACCGGCGCCGGCGGCTGCGGCGTCCTGTTCGCCGGTTTCCTCAAACGCGAAGTCGGCCTCGACGGGATCTTCGCCGGCATCACCGGCATCTTCCTGCTCGCCGGCACCGTGTTGCTCGTGGGCTACCGGTACTTCATCCGCACCGACATCGCGCGCGCCCGCCTGGTGCGGTGACCGACCACGGCGCTGGCGCCGGGACGAGACCACGCTTTCGCTCCGGCTCCGCGCGACCCGCAGCGGCAATGTTTTCCTCCGCGTGCCGAAAGAATTCCGCTTCGCCGAACCCGCCGGCCTCTGGATCGCGAAAGACGGGAACGACGCCACCCTCATCGTGCGCGTGCCGCTGAGCACCGAGGAACGCGTGGTGCGATTCGTGCGGCTTTAAGCAGACGGGAAAAATCCGAGCGACGGTCTCGCAAGAAAGGAAAACGAATTTCCGCTGTAGCGGAACGCGTGAGCGTTTCGTTCGGCCTCAGACGGATCAGGCACGAAAGCCTTACGGCTTCCGCTACCGAAGACACTTTTTAGGCGTCCTCTTACCTGCGAAAGTCAGACCTTGCTCCACCGCACCTTCCCGCTCTCGCTCCATCCATGCATCCCGGCGCAGTCGGACAATAGGGTAAGATCGAATAACACTGTTCGGGAAAGTAGAATATGCCGTTGCCTCCTTACGAAGTTGATCGAGACGAAAGCAAGGCTTCGCTTGCGCTTACGACCGCGATTGGCGCGATCATTCTCGGCGTGCTCACATTCTGGTTCGTGCTCCAAGCGTTCGACATGGCGATAATTCTCTTCGGTCCGATGATCGGGCTCGCGATGCTCGTGGCCGCAGGATTTTGCTTTTACTGGCTGAGTAAATCGGACACGAAAACAGAAAAGAAATCGGTTCGCACCGCAGCATTCATTCTCACTGTCTTGCTAGTGATTCTTGGTATGGCCGCAGTTGCGTTTCTAGCGATGGGCGGAGGCGGCATATACAAATGAGGCACGAGCAAAATCGGGTAGCTGGTGGCAATTAATCCCCGGGCTTCACACCACCGGACAGGCCGTTCTACATCCGGCGGTTAAGTAACGTTACCCCTCCACGAACTTCAGTGGAGCTTTCGGCGCTGCATTCGCGAGAGCGGCTTGAACGAGCTTGGTCATGTAAATCCGAAGATCACCACAGAGCCCGGAGACACGGAGGCACAGAGAATACCTCTGAAACAACGATCCGATGCCGGCTCGACCCGAACTCGGTGACTCTGTGCCTACGTGGTGAAACTGCGCCAGTCACCGGGGTCTCCTTTCGCAAAGGCTACTTTTTAGAACGTCCCCTTCACGCCCATCGTCCAGAGGGCGCCGTAGAAATTGTAGGTGCGGGCGCGGGTGTAGGCGGGGGCGTTGGGCGAGTACGTGATGAGGGGGCGCGGCTCGTTCGCGAGGTTCCGCACCGAAGCGTAGAGGGCGAATTTGCGGTGGAAACGATACTCGACGTTGGCGTCCTGCACCATGCGGGAGTCCTGCGCGTCGTAGGTGCCGGCGGGGACGGTCGCGCTCACGGCGTTGAGCGAGGCGCGTTGGCGGCCCACGCGTGAGACGTTGTAGCGGAGGAGAAATCTCGCGGAGGCGTAGCTCGCACCCAAATTCAGGATACGCGGCGAGTAACCGGAGAACTCATCCGCGCCCGCGCCGCCGATGCGGAGGTGAGTGCCATTGACCCACACTTGCAGGCCGCGCGACCACTTGGGCAGGGCGGTGAACGGCTTGAGCGACTGGCGCCAACTCCACTCGAGGCCGTCGGTGCGGACGGAATTCGCAGAGTTGCTCCGGGTGATCACGTCGTAATCGAGGTAGTCGTCGGAGAGCCCCATCTCGGCGAGCAGCGGAAGCGTGGCGTCGGTGCGCGTGGAGACGAAGAAGCCGGTGATGTTCTTGCGGAAGAGGCTCGCGGAGAGCGTGGCGCCTTTCACGGAATAGGATTCGAGGCTGAAGTCGTAGTTGTCGGCGGTCCAGGGCTGGAGCGCGGCGTTGGTGGTCGTGATGGTGCGCGCGGTCTCGGCGGCGGCGGGATCGGTGATGGAGCGCGAGGGGATGATAAAATTGATGTCGGGCCGGCCGATGGTCGCGGCGTAGGCGGCGCGGGCGACGAAGTTTTCGGTGAACGAGTAGCTGGCGTTCACACTCGGGTAGAGATCGCCGTAATGTTTTTTCGCGGACGCGGCGCGCTCGGTGTATTGCAGGCGGGCGATCGTCAGCGCATCGGTGGAGACGCGGATCGGCTGGCCGGCGGCGTTGCGGATCAGGTTGCCCTGCGCGTCCTGCTGGTAGGTGGCGCGGAGGTCGTTGAGGCCGCCGGTGCCCTCGGCGTCGGTGCGTTCGTAGCGCGCGCCGGCGACGAGCCAGAGGCGGTTGTCGAAAAACTTCAGGTCGGTGCGGAGGAAGCCGGCGGAGACCGTCTCCTCCAGTTCCTGCGAGCCGTTGACGCGCGAAAGGTGGTAGGCGGCTTCGTTGAGCACGAAGTAGGACGGCTGCGCTTTGTAGAGATCGTAGACTTTGCGCGGGTCGATCCACTGGAAGCGCTCGCCGTTCGCAAAGGAGCGCTGCGCCGAGTAGGAATCGTTAATGAGGTCGTAACTGCCGGCGAGGCGCTCGGGGGAGCCGGCGGCGAAGGTGGGGCGAAAATTCCAGGTGCGCGTCTCGACGCGGAGGTCGCGTTCGTTGCGCGACACATCGACTCCGGTCATGAGGCGCGCGGTGAACGGCAGGCCAAGGTCGCGGCTGGCGTGGAGCTTGAGCGTGGTGAGCGCATTCGTCATCAGCGGCTCCTGGGGCGAAGTCGCGGTATTGAGCGAGTAAAGGCGGCCGTCGTTGATCGCGACGGGCTGGCCGGTGCGGCTCGTGCCGCGGACGACCGGGGGCGTGCCGAAGCGCTCGCCGCCGTAGCCATCGCCGCGGAGAATAATATTCGGGATCGTGGCGCTGGTGGTGCCGAAATACTCGTGGCCATCCTCGGCGCTGAGCGTGCGGCGGCGCGACTGGGAGCGGGCGAGCGTGGTCGCTAGTTTCCAACCGCGATCCTCGAAGCGGTGGCCGAGCGAGAGCGCGCCGGTATCCTTGAGCTGTTCGCGATAGGTGGTGGCGAGCGTCGTGGTGCCGACGCCGGTCGCCGCGCCTTGCGTGAAGTGTTCGCCGCCGGTCGCGCCGACGCCGTAGGCCTGCGTGGCGGTGAAGATGCGCGAGGAGACGTTGTCGTTGGTGAACGAGGCGCTGGCGAAAAACGTGTGCGCCGGCCACGGGCGCCAGTCGGCGCGCACGGAGAGAACGGTACGCTCGCGCGCGGCGATCTGCGCGGCGACCTGGCTCTGGGTCTGGATGAGCGCGACGCGGTTCCACGTGGGGGCGATATTGTCCTTGTCCTCCCAACGGACATTGTGGCCGGCGCTGAACGAGAGCGCGAGGGTGCGGTTGACAGGGCGGATGTAGTTTAATTCGAAGCCAGGTTTGAGATGCGGGCCGCCGGTGGATTTGTCGGCGCTGCCGCTGCGGAACAGTTCCCGGCCGAGGCCGGAGAGCGGCTCCTTCGTGGTGAGCAGGCCGAAGAGGCTGTAGGTAAATTGGGGATCGCGGCGCGCGAAGCCGCTCTTGCCGACGACGTTGATCATGCCGCCGACGGCGTTGGCGGGCATGTCCGGCGTGGGGACTTTTGTGACTTCGATGCGATCCATGTTCGCGACGTTGGAGGCGGTGAAGCTCGCCCCGCGGCCGGCGGGGCCGTCGCTGGAGAGTTCCACGCCGTCGACCATCAGGAGCGTGCCGCTGCCGGGCATGCCGCGGAGCGTGACCTCGGTGGGAATCGCGGGCGACATGGCGACTTGGATACCGGGGACGAATTTCAAAAACTCGCCGGGATTGCCGTCGCCGAGATCGCCGAATTCTTCGAACGCGACCACGTTTTTGATATTCGGCGCCGTGCGTTGCTCCTGCAGCGCGGCGGACTGCGCACTAAGCTCGCGCTCGGCCACGGTGAACGCGTCGAGTTTCACGACTTCGGCGCGCGACATCGCGGTGGAAGCGGTCGGGGCATCGCTGGCGGCGAGATTGAAGTCCTGGCGCGTAGTCTGCCCGGCGGCGACGATCAGACGCATCGTCTGCCCATCGAGCCCCGCGGCAGAGGCGCGGAGCGTGACGGCGCCGGCGGGCACCCCGGTGAGTCGGAATTCGCCGGCCTCGTTGGTCAGCGTCTCGAACGCGGAATTTTCGACGACGATGCGCACCTGTTTGAGAAACTGGCCGGCGGCGACGTTGGCGACGCGGCCTTCGATCACGCCGGTGGCGAGGGATTGGCCGAGGGCGGTGCCGACGAGGACCGCACCGGCGAGCAACAGCCGGACGAGGTGCGAAAAAAAACAGCAGCGAAATTGGGCGGGCATAGGAGAGTGGGATGGGGCGGATCTCTGACCGCCCCGCGGACGGTGGCCGGGCGAAGGGGGGCACAGACCACGCCCCACCCCGGGCGGCGTCAGAACGAGCGTGCGACCTTGAACTTGATCAGCCGCTCGGGTCCGGCCCAGAAGATATTCCGGTTGGCACTGCGCTTGAGATACCACTCGTCGGTGAGGTTCGAGCCGTTGAGGCTGATGCGGTAGCCCTTCCACGCATACTGCACGAACGCGTCGACCGTGCCGACGGACGGGAAGAAGATCTGGTTGGCGGGCTCGGCGGCGGCGCGTCCCTGCCAATTCCACCCGCCGCCGACCGTGAGACCCTTGAGCGGGCCGGCCGGAAACTTGTAGCGCGACCACGCGGCGGCCGTTTTTTCCGGGGTATTGCGGGGCAGGAGCTTCGTGGGGAGCGTGATGTCGATCGTCGAGGCGGCGAGCGTGAGGTCCCAACCGGGGAGGAGGTTGAGGACGACGTCGGCTTCGATGCCCTTGGTGATCTGGCGATCCTGCTGCACGCGGTAGCCGGCGCTGGCGCGCGCGGGATCGGGGTCGAGGCCGACGATCTGCTGCAGTTGCAGATCGAAATACGAGACCGTGCCGGTGATGCGGCCCTCGCGGAGCGCGCTTTTGAAGCCGACTTCTTTCACGATGCCGGTGGAGGGAACGAAGGTGGAGCCGTCGGGGTTGGCGCCGAAGTTGGCGTTATAGGTCTCGGCGTAGTTGTAGAAAATCGAGAAGGCCTTGGCGGGTTTGCCGACGACGCCGAATTTGTAGGTCAAGTTGTCGCCGGAGTTGCGCGGGCCGAGGACGCCGGTGAGGCGGTTGTCGGTATGGGAACGATAGCTGTCGTAGCGGGCACCGCCGACGAGCTGGACCTTCTCGCCGAAGAATTTTACGTGATCTTGGACGGAGAGACTCTTGTTGGTGCCGACACTGTTGTTGTTGGTGGTCCGGCGCGGATTGACGAGGCCGGTGAAGGTGTAAGCCGGGTTGAAAATATCGAGCGCGGGCGGGTTGTCGCCGGTGATCGTGGCGGTGTCGTTGTCGGAGGAGAAGTATTGGCCGATCGCGAGGATCTTGTGATCGGAGGAGCCGACGCGGAGAGTGTAGACGGAATCGAGCGCGACGGTGTAGTCGCTGTCGTAGTTGGAAATGAAACGCGCGGTGCGACCCATGAGGCGGTTGTTCGCCTGAATGCCGGAAGGCAAAACGTCAGTAACGTCGTGGTCCCACTGGTTGGTGAAACCGGCGAGGCGGATCGACCAGTCGGGCGTGAGGGCGGATTCGAGAGCGGCGAAAAAAGCCCGCTTGTCGTTATCGGCGCGAGCGAGCGGATCGGAGAACGTGAAGTCTTTCGGCAGCCGGCCGAACGTCGTCGCGCCACCGACCACGAAGGGCTGGAGCTGCGCGTTGTCGCCGAAATGTTTGAACCCTTCCTCGTGCAAAAATTCGCCGAGGACTTTCACCTGCGTGTTCTTGCTCACGCGCCACGTCACCATCGGGTCGAGGTTCCAGCGCTTGAACCATGAGTGGCGCGTCTCGATCCCGTTGGTGAGATCTTCTTCGCGGTAGACGGCGATGAGGCGGTAGGCGAACTGGTCGTTGAGCGGCGCGGTATAATCGAACTCGGCTTTGCGCTGGGCGTGGTTGCCGAGCGTGACCGCGCCGATGCCGCCGGCTTTCCAGAGCGGGCTTTTGCGCACGCGATTGAGCACACCGCCCGCGGCGTGCGAGCCGTAGACGAGAGCGGACGGGCCTTTGAGCACTTCAAGCCGCTCGAAGAGAAATGGCTCCGCGCCGGCTTGGCTCTGCGTCTGCGTATCGGCGAAGCCGTCGGTGTATTGGCCGCGCACCGTGTAGCCGCGGATCATGACGCTGTCGCCGACGTTGGACTCGATGGAGACGCCGCTGACGTATTTGAGCACGTCGTAGAGTTCGCCGGCGCCGGCATCGCGCAGGAACTCCTGGTTAATGACCGTCACGGCCTGCGGGGTGTCGATGAGCGCGGTGTTGGTGCGGGTGACGCCGATGGCGTTGGTCGTGGCGTAGCCGAGGTCTTTTTCGTCGGACACGGTGAACTCGCGCAATTGCACGATTTCGCCAGCGGAGGCCGCCGGCGCGGAACGGGTCGGCGCCGTCTGCCCGGACAGGAAGGTGGCAGGCAGTAAAAGCGCGCCGGCCAAAAGGGCGGCGGCGAAGCGAGGACGGGACACGGGGGAACAGGGCATGGGCATGGGCGGGGGAAGTCGCGGCGGCGGTGGATTCGGGGCGTGCGCCCCGGCAGACCGGGACGCCGCCGGCTTATTTAGGTATACCAAACATTTTTCCTGACTCGTCTGTCAATGTTCCTTTCACGGTTTGCCGGTCTGCCCCGGTGGAGCGCGACGGCGCGGCGCCCAAAGCCACAATGGCATACCAAAGGGGCGATCCCGCGATTCCAGGCTTTTCACCGGCCGGCCGGCCGTATTGCATGCCGGACCATGCCGAAACGCCGCCGGGTCTTTGAACCGAAGATCGACCGCACCCCGCCCAACCTGCAGAAACTGGTCCGGCTGATTTTTTCCGAGGCGTTTCTGCCCGGCGACCGTCTGGTGGAGCGCGACCTCGCGGCCAAACTGGAGCTCAGCCGCATCCCGGTGCGCGAGGATCTGCAGAAGCTCGTTTCCAAAGGCATTCTCCTGAAAGACCAGGTGAACCGCGGCCTGCGGCTGCGCGATTACGGTCCGGCCGAAGTCACCCATCTCCACGAATACCGCGAGGCCATCGAACTCGCGGCCGCCCGCGCGGCCTGCCACAACCGTACGGCAACCGACCTCGTCCAGCTCGAGCTGATCTGCGACGCGATGGAGCGCGAGGCGCCCACGGCTCCCTCGCCGCGCTGGCTCGAGCTCGACTGGCAGTTCCATCAGACGATCGTGGAGGCGAGCGGGAACGAGCGATTCATCAATGATTTCGACCTGCTGATGATCGAGTGCAACTACGTGTTCTACCGGCTGCCCGAGACGCGCATCGCCGCGACCAGCCGCGACCACCCGCTGCTCGCGACGCTGGTGCACGGCATCGTCGACGCCCACCGGCAAATCGGCAAACTCCTCGAAAAACGCGACACCAACGGGATCGTCGAGGCGATGCGCCTCCACTTGGCCGGCCTCAGCAACCGCGTCCACCGCGATCTCGTGAAAGACCAATTGAGCAAGCCGCCGGCGCCGCCCGCCTGACGCGCGCCCCGGTTCAAGACCAGAGCCGCGCCGGATAGCGGCCGGCGCCGACCAGCTCGGCCAGGGCGGCCTGCACGCGCGGCTTGTCCTCGCGAAACGTGATGCCGAACCACGCGCTGTCCGTCGGCAGCACGCGCACGGTCGTCTCGCCGCGCGCGATCATCGTCGAGACCGAGCCGGGCAGATAAAATTCGGACTTCGGCTCGGTGGCGCGGGCGGCGAGAAATTCGCGAAACTGGACGTCGAGTCCCGCGAAAAGTGCCGGCGTGAAGCCCCAGCAGTTCATCGAGACGATCGTGTCGCCGGAGAATTTCTTGTCCGGCTCCGCACCGACGTCTGCCGGGGTGATGCCGTGCGTTTCGACGATGCTTGCGAGGCGGCCCGCCGCGTCCGTCGCACAGACCCCGCGGGAGACGGCGCCGTGTTCCGAGAGCGTGTTGGAGAGGCGGAAGCCCACGATGGCAAATTCCGCGGGCGCGCCAGGGGACGCCGGCGGCGGAGCCTTGTGCCCCGACATCGGATCGTAGCCGCGCGCCATCGCTGCGACAGGTGCGGCTGTGAGAAACGCCGCGAGGCGGTCGAACGAATCGGCGCCGTAAAAATCGTCCGCGTTGATGACCGCAAAGTTTTCTTTGACGGCGTCGCGCGCGCACCAGACGGCATGGCCGGTGCCCCAGGGTTTCTCGCGGCCGGCGGGCGGCGTGTGCCCGGGCGGGAGTGCGTCGAGCGACTGGAAAACGTAGTCGACGGCGATTTTGCCCGCGTAGCGCGCGCCGATCTGCGTGCGAAACAAGTCCTCGAAATCGCGCCGGATCACGAACACCACGCGGCCAAAGCCGGCGCGGATCGCATCGAACACCGCGTAATCGAGCACGGTCTCGCCGGACGGGCCGACGGGGTCGATCTGTTTCAAGCCGCCGTAGCGCGAGCCCATGCCGGCGGCGAGTACGAGGAGAGCGGGAGAGGACATCCGGGGAGGAGAAGCGTTTGCGCCGCGCGGTCAACGCCTCAACTCGCCCACAATTTCTTCTGCAGATCGGCGAAGCGGCCGACGACGGGGCTTTGGAGCGGATGCTTCCAACCGCTCACGCGCTGGCGCGCGCCGACCCACACTTCGCGGATCGCGCGCGGGTTCGAGGCGAACACCACCGCGCCGAGCAATCCCTCGGGCGAGGCGCCGACGATGGACGGATCGTAGATGTTGACCGTGAAAAAATCCGCGGGCCGGCCGACTTCGAGCGCACCGCCGGGCGCACCGAGACTGCGGGCGCCGGTGACGGTCGCGGCCTGGAAAAACGCGGCGCCGAGGTCGGTGGGGAAGGCCCCGGGGCGTTTGCGATCGCCGCGCAGCTGAAACTCCAGCAGGCGGGCGTCGTCGAGCAGATTGGTCTGCTGCTGTCCGTCGGTGCCGAGGGCGAGCGCGACGCCCGCGGCGAGAAACTTCGTCGTGGGAAACGCGCCCTCGCCGGCGGCCAGCTCCGAGGCCGGGCACGCGCAGACCGTCACGCGCGCGGCGCCGAGGGCGCGGATGTCGTCGTCGCTCAGATGCGCGCCGTGGATGGCGGTGAACCGCTTGTCGAGGAGACCGTGCTCGGCGAGGAGCGCGGCGGGCGCGCGGCCGTATTCGGCGAGGCAGGCCGCGTGCTCCGCGGCGGTTTCGCCGAGTTGGAGGTGGACGCGGCAGCGTTTCGCGTGCGCGTAGGCCGAGATGGCTTTGAGCGCATCAATCGGCACGGCGCCAAGGCTGTGGGGCGCGACGCCGACCCAGACGTCGTCACCGGGATAGTTTTTTTCGACGTGGGCAAACAGGAGGTCCGTCGAGCGCGTAAAGGCGTCGACCGAGGCACTGAGGACCCGCGGCGCGGCCGAGCCGACCGGCTGGCCGAAACCCGCGCGCAGCGTGGCGCCGTTGAGCAGGGCGATGCGAATGCCGACGTCGTGCGCGGCCCGGAGGACGGCATGGGCCATCCCGCCCGCTTCGGGCAGCGGCGTGCCGTCGGGTTGGTGATGGAGAAAGTGGCATTCGCCGACCGTCGTGATGCCGGCGAGGAGCATTTCCATGAATGCCTCGCGCGCCGCGTCGTAGACATCCTCGTCGCTGAGGCGCGCGAGCACCTTGTCGTGCAGCTCGCGCCAGTTGCCGAGCGCCGCGCGGTCGGCCTGGGGTTTCAGATCGAAGCGCCCGCGGAAAATCCGGTGCCACACATGGGAGTGCGCGTTGACGAGCCCCGGGAGCGCGGCCTGACCGGGCAGGCGTCTCGCCATTTCGAGATCGGCCGGTTCGCGGGAAAAACGCGTGATGCGCCCCGCCGCGTCGACGAAGAACGCGAGGCCGCTTTCAAATTTGTCTCCGGTGTAAACCCAGTCGGGGAGCCAGCCGAGTTCGCGCGGGGCGACGGGAACCTTGGGCGCCGGGGCCGGCGCAGGCGCGACCGGGCGCACCTGGGCCGGCGCACGATCGCGATCACGGCCGGGGCCCTGGTTCGGGCTCTGGTTCGGGCTCTGACCGGGCCCGCGGGCGGGACCGGAGGCCGGGCCGGGACCTCGGTTGGGACCGGGTCCGCGGCCGGGCGACGGGGAACGGGAGGGACCGGGTGCGGCGGGACCGCGACGGTCGCGGGAGTTCAAAGGATTTTGCAAGGTCACCAGCAGAAACGAGGGCGCGGCGCGGTCAATGCCGTGGGTGAGGTTTTCCCCGGTCACCGGTGCGACCGGCCGCCGCCTCATCCGGGGCGCGGCGGCGACGCCAGCGCGCCGGGCGCGGGCGACGGCAGGTCTTTGCTGCGTACCGAGCCATTGGACTTCCGGTCGGAGAGGAGTCGTTCGAACCCAGGTCGCAAAATTCGGCCCTCGGGCGTGATGCGCACCACGCCCAGGCGCACGGCCTCGCGCACGAGCTTGGCGCTCGAGTGCACCCCGAGTTTCCGCATGATGCTGCGCCGGTGCATCTGCACGGTCCCCTCACCGAGGCAGAGGCGTTCCGCCGCTTCCGAGTTGTCGCTGCCGTCGCCGATCACGGCAAACACCTGATGCTCCGCGGGGGTGAGCCACAAACCGATCGCGCCCGCCCCCTGCCGCCCGAGGAGCTGCCGCTGCAGCGACGGGCTGATGTAACCGCGGCCGGCCGCCACCACGCGCAACGCCGCCACGAGCGCGTCAAAATTCTCGTCCCACGGATCGAAAAACCCGTCGAAGCGCGCCATCCGGAGCGTTTGGAGCGAGTGCTCGTCTTTGCGCACCGAGACCAGCATCACGCGGGAAGCGAGGTGTTCGCCCGCGATGGTTTCGAGCACGTCGACGCCATCCAGGTCCGTAAACGTCAGGCCCATCAACACGAGGCCGGCCGGCCGCGCGCGGAGCGCGGTCAAAGCGTCGCCCCCGAGCCGGCAGACCTCCACCGGCGTCCCTTCGAACGCCTGCCCACAGGCGGCGCGCAACGCCTCGGCATACAGCCCGTCCCATTTCGCAATGACGATACGGCTGACGTCCGTGAGCGCGAGCGGATCGCCGACCGCCGCAACGAAGGTCTCATTCTGGACGTAAACCAGCGGCGGGTGCTTCGGAGTCGGAAGCGTCATAGCGGGCGACCGCACCTCACCCCATAACCTCGCCCGAGGCAACCCTGGAAATGCGTCCTCCAGCCAGCACTACGCCGCGCGGCGGCCGAGGCGAATCGGCTCGCCCCGCGCGCCCGCGGTCACCGCCCCGGCATGCACCGCGGGATCGATGTTCCGGCCGCAGATCGGCAGCACCGCAGTGCGGGTCGTGCGGCCGGAGAGCTTGCCCGCGAGCACGGCGGCGAGCGCCGTCGCGCCCGCCCCTTCGGCGACAATGCCGGCCCGGCGGGCAAGGACCGCGATGGCGGTCGCGATTTCCGCCTCGGTCACCGTCACCACATCGTCCACCCACGGCGCCGCGAGCCCGAAGGTCAGTTCGCCCACCCGCGCCACCGCCAGGCCGTCGGCGAGCGTCGGCGCGAGGGCGGCGGGCGCGGGACCGCCGTGGAGATAGGCGGCGACGAAACCGGCGGCGTGGGCCGGCTCGACCGCGATCACGCGCACGTCGGGCCGCAGGGCCTTGACCACGGTGATGACGCCCGCGAGCAGACCGCCCCCGCCAACGGGGACGACGAGGGTGTCGAGGTGCGGGGTTTGCTCGAGGATTTCCAGGGCCATCGTGCCCTGACCGGCGATGACCGTGAGATCGTCGAACGGGTGCACGAGCGTCGCGCCCGAGGCGGTCGCCAGTTGCACGGCGTGCGCGTGCGCGGCCTCGAACGTTTCCCCGTGCCGCACGACGTCGGCCCCGAGCCCGCGGCAGCGCGCGATTTTCACGGCGGGCGCGGTGGCGGGCATGACGACGGTGACGCGCACGCCGAGTTGCGCGCCATGATAGGCGAGGCCGAGCGCGTGGTTGCCGGCGGAGGCGGCGACGACTCCGCGGGCGCGTTGCGCGCCGGTCAGGCAGAGGAGGGCGTGGCGCGCCCCGCGTTCTTTGAACGAGCCGGTGCGCTGCAGGTCGTCGCGCTTCAACCACACCTCCAGGCCCGCCATCTCCGACAGCGCCGGCGCGATGAGGCACGGCGTGAGACGAAGCCCGGTCGCGAGGCGACGGCGGGCGGCGATGACATCAGCGAGGCTGAGGGCCGGGAGTTGGGTGGTGTTCATGGGCGGATTCGGATCTGGGAAAACAAAAAGCCCTGAGCGGTGAGGCTCAGGGCTTCGGAAAGGGAGTGACTGTTTTCGGTTGAGTTACGCAGTCACGCGCCGCCGCCCTGATTCGGGACGAATCATAATCACGGCGGCAATCATGGCGGAACGGGAACTCATGCGAGGGGCGGACGAGAGCAGGCCCGGCAGGATTTGTCGAGGCGCGAGTCGGATATGACGGGCGCGGCCGAAAGGGCGTTGAGGTGGGCGCGGCACCCGCTACGGTGCCCCCGATGGGCCATTCCGTTCCGCTTCCTCTCATCCGCGTGCTCGCCACGGGCGGCACCATCGCGGGCGCGCAGACCGACGGGGAACGGGGCTACCGGGCCGCGGCCTTCTCCGTCGACGCGTTGATCGCGGCCGTGCCCCAGCTCGCGGCGCTGGCGCACATCGAGGTCGAACAGGTCGCGGCGATCGGCAGCCAGGACATGGATGACGCAACGTGGCTCCGGCTGGCCGCCCGCACGCAAGCGGCCCTCGATTCGCCGGCGGTCGCCGGCGTCGTGATCACGCACGGCACCGACACGATGGAGGAAACGGCGTTTTTCCTAAACCTCGTCGTGCGCTCCGAGAAGCCCGTCGTCCTCGTCGGCGCGATGCGCCCGGCCACCGCCATCAGCGCCGACGGCCCGATGAACCTCTACAACGCGCTCGCCGTCGCCGCGCACCCCGCCACCCGCGGGCGCGGCGTGCTCGTGGTGGCGAACGACGAGATCCATTTCGCCCGCGAGATCGCCAAAACCAATACGACGCAGGTCGGCACGTTCGACAGCGGGCACCGCGGGCTTGCCGGGCTGGTCAATGCCGGGCGTCTCCACCTCTACGCGCCGCCGGTGCGGCGGCACACGGCGGCGAGCGAATTCGCCCCGCTCGCCGCCGCGGGCGCCGGCGCGCAGCGGCTCCCGCGCGTCGACATCGTCTACGCCCACGCGGGCATGGGCCGGGAGCTGATCGACGCCGCGGTCAAAGCCGGGGCGCGCGGCCTGGTGATCGCGGGCATGGGCGACGGCAATCTCGGCGCGGTCGCGCTCGCGGCCGCGGCGGAGGCGGCCCAGGCCGGCGTCGCCGTCGCGCGCAGTTCGCGCGCGGGCGGCGGCGTGGTGGAGCGCAACATTGAGGTGGACGACGACGCGCTCGGGTTCATCGCGGCGGACGAACTCAATCCGCAGAAGGCGCGCGTGCTCCTCCTGCTCGGCCTCACGCGCACGGGGGACCCGCGCGCCTTGCAGGACCTGTTCTTCGCCTACTGACCGCCGGCCGCACCCGCGGCGCGCGCAAAATATGCGGCGCTTTCGCCAACGGGCGGCGGGCCATCCGCCCGGGCCGCCATATACTCCCGCCAGACTATGAACATGGCCGCACGGCAGGCGGCCGGAGCACCGGCTCCGGGAATCGCCGCGGACGCGTTGCTCAGCACGCGAGCGGAGAACGGGGGGGTGTTTTCCCTGCCGGCGACCGGCGAAACCAATCCGCCGGCACCCGCCCCCACGGCCCGGGAGACCCGCCCATGATCGCCGCGCTTGCCCCCGGGAAAACGAAAGCCGCCGTCCGCGCCGCCCAGCTGCTCGGCAGCGACAAGCGTTTCAAAATCCTCGAGGCCCACATCAAGAAATTTCAGCACCGGCAGGACGCCCTCATCGAGGTCCTCCACAAGGCGCAGGAGCTCTTCGGCTATCTGGAGGACGACGTGCTCCGCTTCGTCGCCTGGCAGCTGAAGCTCCCCGCGAGCCGCGTCTACGGCGTCGCCACCTTCTATCATTTCTTCACGCTCAAGCCACCGGGAGCGCACACCTGCGTCGTGTGCATGGGCACCGCCTGTTACGTCAAGGGCTCCCCCCGCGTCCTCGCCGCCGTCGAGGAACACGCGCACCTCAAAGCCGGCGGCACCACCGCCGACCGTCAGCTCTCACTCCTCACCGCCCGCTGCATCGGCGCCTGCGGCATCGCGCCCGCCGTCGTCTACGACGGCGTCGTCACCCCGCGCCAAACGCCCGAAACCGCCTTGGACCACATCCGAAAATGGGTGGCGTCATGACCCTCGCCGACCTCCAGCAGATCAGGGAACGCGAACTCGCCGCGCAGAAAAAAATCGTCCTGCGCTGCTGCCTGGCCGCCGGCTGCTGCTCGTCCGACGCCCAAGGCGTCAAGGCACGCCTCGAAAAAGCCGTCGCCGAAGCCGGCCTGCACAACGACGTCGAGGTCCGCGGGGTCGGCTGCCTGAAGCTCTGCTGCGCCGGTCCGCTCGTGCAGGCCGATCCCGCCGGCACGCTCTACACCCACGTCACCCCCGCAAACGCCCCGTCGATCATCGCCGCGCTCCAAGGCGGCCAGAACGCGCTCACGCAGGCCGACCCGCACGCCGCCTTTTTTGCCCTTCAAAAATCGATCGTCCTCGCCCACTGCGGCCTCATCGACCCCGAGCGCATCGAGGGTTACATCGCGGTCGAGGGCTACGCGGCGCTCCTCAACGCGCTGACGGAGCTCGCCCCGAAAAGCGTCCTCGAGACCGTCGTGCGCAGCGGGCTGCGCGGCCGCGGCGGCGCCGGTTTCCCCACGGGCCTGAAGTGGGGTACCGTCGCGAAATCGCCCGGCGCAAAAAAATACGTCATCTGCAACGCCGACGAAGGCGACCCCGGCGCGTTCATGGACCGCAGCGTGCTCGAGAGCGACCCGCACGCCGTCCTTGAGGGCATGGCCATCGCCGCCTACGCCGTCGGCGCCGACCAGGGGTTTATCTACGTGCGCGCCGAATATCCGCTCGCCATCAGCCGTCTGCAGACGGCGATCAAACAGGCCAAGCGCATCGGCCTCCTCGGCAGCGGCATCTTTGAGTCGCCCTTCCATTTCAACGTCGACCTGCGCATCGGCGCCGGCGCCTTCGTCTGCGGCGAAGAAACCGCCCTGATGGCCTCCGTCGAAGGCCAGCGCGGGACGCCGCGCCCGCGCCCGCCGTTCCCCGCCGAGAGCGGTTTGTGGGGCTGCCCCACCCTGATCAACAACGTCGAAACCTTCGCCAACGTCCCGCCCATCCTCCGCCACGGCGCCGACTGGTTCGCCGGCATCGGCACGCTCCGCAGCAAGGGCACCAAGGTTTTCGCCCTCGCCGGAAAAATCAAAAACACCGGCCTGATCGAGGTGCCGATGGGCACCCCGCTGCGCACCATCGTCGAGGAGATGGGCGGCGGCGCCCCCGACGGCGGCCGCATCAAAGCGGTGCAGACGGGCGGACCTTCCGGCGGCTGCATCCCGGCCCAGCACCTCGACACCCCCGTCGACTACGAGTCGCTCACCACGCTCGGCTCCATCATGGGTTCGGGCGGCATGATCGTGATGGACGACTCCACCCGCATGGTCGACGTCGCCCGGTTCTTCATGGAGTTCTGCATGGACGAGTCCTGCGGCAAATGCATCCCGTGCCGCGCCGGCACCGTGCAGATGCACCACCTGCTCGAAAAGATCCTCGCCCGCCAAGCCACCGCCCGCGACCTCGCGAAACTCGAGGAACTCTGCGACCTCGTGCAGCACACCAGCCTCTGCGGCCTCGGCCAGACCGCCCCCAACCCCGTCCTCAGCACGCTGCGGTTCTTCCGCTCCGAATACGACGAACTCCTCCAGCCCGACCCGCCCGGCCCGCGCTCCGCCGCCGCAGCACCGGCTCCGGTCCCAACCGTCACCTGACCCCGACGCCCATGGCTGCCAAAACGCTCACCATCGACGGCAAACAGATCAGCGCCGAGGAAAGCGCCACCGTCCTACAGGCCGCCGCGGAGGCTGGCGTGAAGATCCCCACGCTCTGCCACCTCGAAGGCGTGCACGACATCGGCGCCTGCCGCCTCTGCCTCGTCGAAGTCGCCGGCGTGCCGAAACTCCTCCCCGCGTGCACCACCCAGATTACCGAGGGCATGGAGGTCACCACGGCCAGCGAGCGCCTGCAAAACTACCGGCGCCTGACGCTCGAACTCCTCTTCGCCGAGCGCAACCACGTCTGCGCCGTCTGCGTCGCCAACGGCCACTGCGAACTCCAGACCCTCGCCGGCCAACAGGGCATGGACCACGTGCGCTACGACTACGGTTTCCCCCACTGGGACGTCGACGCCACCCACCGCCTCTTCGGCATGGACCACAACCGCTGCGTCCTCTGCCAGCGCTGCGTCCGCGTCTGCTGGCATATCGAGGGCGCCGGCACCAAGCACGTCTCCGGCCGCGGCGGCAAATCGAAGATCATCTCCGATCTCGACGACCACTGGGGCGACTCCGAGACGTGCACCGAATGCGGCAAATGCGTGCAGGCCTGCCCCACCGGCGCCCTCTACCACCGCGGCTCGACCGTCGGCGAAATGGTGCGCGACCGCTCGAAACTCGAATTCCTCGTCAACGCCCGGGAGAAAAAACTATGGAGCGTCTGAAAATCGCCACCGTCTGGTTCGGCGGCTGCTCCGGCTGCCACATGTCGTTCCTCGACCTCGACGAGTTCCTCCTCGACCTCGCCGCCCGGGTCGACGTCGTCTACAGCCCCGTCGTCGATTGCAAAGACTACCCCGAAGGCGTCGCCGTGTGCCTCATCGAGGGCGCCATCTGCAACGAGGACCACCTTGCGCTCCTGCACCGGATCCGCGCGCGCACCCGGGTGCTCATCGCGTTCGGCGACTGCGCCGTCACGGGCAACGTCCCCGCGCTGCGCAATCACCTCGGCTCCGGCAATGCCGCCGCCGTCCTGCAGTGCGCCTATCTCGACCACGCCCAGGATCGCCCGCGCCTGCCCGCCGCGGCCGGCATCGTGCCCGTCCTCCTCGACCGCGTCCGCCCGGTCCACGAGGTTGTCCACGTCGAACACTTCCTCCCGGGCTGCCCGCCGCCCGCCGACCGGATCAAAGCCCTCCTCCTGCCCCTGCTCAACGGCCTCACGCCCCACCTCGCAGGCCCCCAGCTCACGTTCGGCTGAGCCCCGCGCCACCCCACGAAAGCCGCCCATGTCCCAACGCATCGTCATCGATCCCGTCACCCGCATCGAAGGTCACGCCAAGATCAGCATCTTCCTCGACGACTTCGGGCAGGTCTCCGGCGCCGAGTTCCACGTCGTCGAGTTCCGCGGCTTCGAGAAATTCTGCGAGGGCCGCCCCTACTCGGAGATGCCCGGCCTCACGTCACGCATCTGCGGCATCTGTCCGGTCAGCCACCTCCTCGCGTCGGCGAAGGCCGGCGACGCCATCATGGCCGTCCGCATTCCGCCCGCCGCCGACAAGCTGCGCCGCCTGATGAACCTCGGCCAGATCGTGCAGAGCCACGCGTTGAGCTTCTTTCACCTGAGCGCGCCCGACTTCCTCCTCGGCTGGGATGCCCCGCCGGCGACCCGGAACGTCTTCGGCCTGATCCAGTCCCACGCCGACCTCGCGCGGGCCGGCATCCGGCTGCGGCAGTTCGGCCAGGAACTCATCGAGGTGCTCGGCGGCAGAAAAATCCATCCCTCGTGGGCCGTGCCCGGCGGCGTGCGCAGCGGGCTTTCCCCCGCCGGCCGCGAAAAAATCCGCGCGTGGCTGCCCGAAGCCCACACTACCGCCCGCGGCGCCCTCGATCTGTTCAAGCAGGTGCTCACGACGCACGAACGCGAAACGCAGCTGTATGGAAACTTCCCCTCGCTGTTCATGGGCCTGGTCGCGGCCGACGGCGGCTGGGAACACCACGGCGGCAAACTCCGCTTCACCGACAGCAGCGGCAGCATCATCGCCGACCAGGTCGACCCCCAGGACTACCGCACCGTCATCGGCGAATCGGTCCAGGCCTCCTCCTATCTCAAGTCACCGTTTTACCTGCCGCTCGGCTGCCCCGCCGGGATCTACCGCGTCGGCCCGCTCGCGCGCCTCAATCTGTGTTCGCACATGGGCGTGCCGCTGGCGGACGCCGAGTTGCAACACTTCAAGTCGCTCGGCCACGGCGCCGTCACCTCGTCGTTCCTCTATCACTACGCGCGCCTGATCGAAATCCTCGCGGCGCTCGAGTTCATCGAACGCGCGCTGGACGACGCCGACCTCGCCGGCACGGACCTGCGCGCTGACGCCGGGATCAACAGCCTGCACGGCGTGGGCGCGAGCGAAGCACCGCGCGGCACGCTGTTCCACGACTACACGGTCGACCGCAACGGCCTGTTGCAAAAAGTAAACCTGATCGTCGCCACGGGGCAGAACAACCTCGCGATGAACCGCACCGTCGCGCAGATCGCCCGGCATTTTATCGCGGGCACGAAAATCACGGAGCCGATGCTCAACCGCGTCGAACACGGTATCCGCTGCTACGATCCGTGCCTCAGCTGCTCGACCCACGCCGCCGGCCGGATGGCGCTCCATGTCCGGCTGCTCGCGCCGGACGGGACGCTGGTGCACGAAGTGGTGCGCGACTGATTGCTCCGCCATGAGTGCTCCCTCCGAGGCTGTCATCGACACCGCGTTGCTGGTCATCGGCTACGGCAACACGCTGCGGCAGGACGACAGCGTCGGCCCGCGCGTGGCGGAGCGCATCAAGGCGCGCCACCTGCGCGGTGTGCACACGCTTATCTGCACCCAGCTGGCCCCGGAGCATGCCGAGCCGGTCGCGCGGGCGCGCACCGTGGTGTTCGTCGACGCCGCCGCGGGCGCGCTGCGGCAGGTGCGGCTGCAGCGGATTGCGCCCGGCGAATCCCCGCAACTGCTGGCGCACGCCGCGGCACCGGCCACGGTGCTCGCGCTCGCCCGCGACGTTTACGGCCGGGCGCCGGAAGCGTGGTGGCTGACCATCCCCGCCGTGCATCTCGGTTTCGGAACCGGGCTGTCCGTGACGGCGCAGCGGGGCGCCGCCCGCGCCGTGCGCGAAATCGTGTGGCTGGCCGAGGCGCCCGCGTGATTCTGCGCTTCGCACCGGGCGGAGAATCGCCTTCAGTGCGCCCCTCCATGCAGCCCGGCCTGTTCGCTCTTCCCCTCTGGTTCGATCTCGGCGCCACCTTTGCGTTTGCGCTCACGGGCGCGCTGGCCGCAATCCGGCGCGGCTATGACATCGTCGGGGTGTTCTTCCTCGCGCTCGTGTCGAGCATCGGCGGCGGCTTGATCCGCGACGGTGTGTTCATTCCCGGCTCCGGTGCGACGCCGCTGCTCACCGATCCACGCTAGATCGAACTGATCGTGGCGGCGACGATCGCGGGCGCGCTGTTCGACGGCCATGTGAAGAAATTTCACCGCCTGATCGCCGTGATCGACGCGCTGGGGCTGGGCGCCTACGCGGCGTTTGGCACCCAGAAAGCGCTGGTCGCGGGGCTCGCGGTGCCCGCCGCGATCCTCGTGGGCGTGATCAACGCGGCCGGCGGCGGGTTGCTGCGCGACATCCTCACGCGGCAGGAACCGTTGGTGTTCAAACCGGGCCAGTTTTACGTGCTTACGGCGCTGGCGGGGGCGGTGGTGTTTGTGTTTTTCACCGTGGAACTGGAAATGGACGCGACCCTGGCGGCCCTCGCGGCCATCGTATCGACGTTCTTGTTTCGTGTGCTCACCATCGCCTTCAACTGGCGCACGACGCCGGTCGGTGCGCCGGCCGACGGCGACGCCGCGCCCTAGCCGGCCGGCGGCCGAACTCGCCTGTGCGCCCCGGCGGCGCGGCGCGCCGAGGGGCCACCGCCGCCACCGCAGGAGCCGGCGGACCTTGGCCCGCCGTGCGACCACCTCACCCCCGTTGGCGGGCAGCCGACGGGGGGACGAAACGGCTCGGCCGTCATCGGCAACGGCCGCTAGATTGCGGCCCGCCCGCCACGCTCGCCCCACCGCACGGGAGAAAACGTCGCGGAATCGCCCAGGCGATGGGCGGAATCGCCGGCGGAAACGGAAACCGAAACACCCCGGACGGCTCCGTCACGATTTGTCGCGGGCCGACATCTTCTTCCCGACGATTTCCGCCCCAAGCCGACGTTCCACCAAGGCGAACAAACCCCGGTCAATGACTTCGGTCAAAAGCTCTGCCTTGGCCCTGACCATCGGGTCGATGGTCATCTTGCCGGGCAAACGTTTGGTGCGCTTTCGTGAGCTCAATACTCGCGTTAAGCTGCCATAAAAACGTGGAATGGAAAACCGGTTGAAGGGCCCCTGTTATAACCACGCGACACTCTCGATAGGAGCATGTAATGCCTCCACTCAGAGCATTAAGGTTGCATCAACTTATTTTCCTCCGAGGTTCCACGTGGTATTTTTTATGGAACCACTTCGTTATAACGAAAGCAGCAGCCCGGGTGCGGACTGGCTGCGCTGTCCGACGGATGAAACCTGCCGGATGGTCGTCGTGGAGGGAAAAATGAAATACGTGAAGGACGATCGGGGGACCGGGTCGCAGGGGAACACCCTGACCCGATGCCCCAATGCCTGTATCTTCGGCGGCATCGCCTTCTGCCGCAGATTCCCAGAAAACGGGAGCTCTGGAAAATCCGGGTGACGATGCCGCGCCCGATTCCACCGACGTGAAAAGATCGGCGGTGCCGCGGAGCGGCTGGAACTGCCCCACGGCGCCAAGACCGCCGGCCGGGCGATTGAGCCACTCAGCCACCGGTCGCGGATCGCGCCTCGGACCCGTGGGCCTCAGCGATTTTTCCGCGTCGGCCCGTTCGGCGACGAACGTTCGTTGCCTCCGTTCGTGCCCGGGGGGCGCCGAGATCCACGGCGCAACCGACCACCTGGCCGTGGCGTTTCTGCGGAGAGAGTTTGGCCACCGAAACGGGACCAGATTTTATCGGGACCCGGTCAATCGGGATGGGCCAAACAAAAGGCCAAACCCGGCCTCCTTTCGCCGCGGACTTTACCCCGATCGGGCGCGCTCCCGCGTATCAGTATTTCACGCTCAACTCGGCGGCGTTGAGCGCGAGGGTGTAGCTATAGCGGGAGATGTGTTTGACGCGGACGAAGACCGGCTGGCCCTTGGCCCGCAGATTGATGACATCGCCCTCTTTATAGGGCACCTGGTTGATGATGAGGTGGGCGACGCTGTTGATCTGGATCGTGCCGGCGACCTTGAGCGTGGCCGCGGCCTGCTTCAGCAACTGGAGGTCGGCGGCCGACGCGGTGGGCGGCGGAAGATTTGCCACGCGACCGGCCTTGACCGCAGCGACGGGCGCGGCGCCGGCGGGACGGAAGGGGCTCTTGCGCGGATCGGGCGCCACCGGCGCTTCGCCGCGATGCTGAAAGAGGGCGTCGATCCGGTTGCGGACCTGCTGAAAACGCGGCGACAGCGGCGGCGCCCCCCCCGCGGTCAGCTTGCTGCCGGCCACAGGCAGCGTAGTCGGGACGACCTTTT
Organism: Opitutaceae bacterium; assembly: GCA_044358025.1. Lineage (GTDB taxonomy): Bacteria > Verrucomicrobiota > Verrucomicrobiia > Opitutales > Opitutaceae > GAS368. The sequence goes on along the minus strand of JBIKOK010000037.1, from coordinate 8,421 downwards.
CCGTCCCCTTTGGTTCAACCGGGGCGGACGCAGGCACCGCCGCGGACATTGACGCCGGCCGGGCGGGCTCGGGCGTGTAGACTTCGTCCACCACCGTCTCCGCCGGCTGGTCAGCCGCAGGCAATGGGGGGCGGGGGGCTTGCGCGCAGAGTCCGCCCGCGATGACGGGAAACACCCAAAAGAGCGCGAGGGGGCGGAACGGGTTCATTTCTTGCCGAGGAGTTCCAAGCTCAGGTCGAGCGTGATGCCGGCGCCGTCGGGATCGCGGCGGCTGAAGCCGAAGGCGGTGATGTTGGCGAGGCGCGGGCCGGTCTCGATCGCATAGAGAAAGGACCAGACCTGTTCGTAGGTGCCGGAGATCCGCAGGGTGTAGGGCACGCGGCGATAAAGCACACTCGTGTCGCTGGCGGGCGAGGTGAGCGGGTGGAGTTCAGGGAGGCGGGCCTTCGTCTGCTCCTCGAATTTGTAGAAGTAGAAGGCGTTTTCCGCGAGATTGGTCTCGATGACGAGATTGTCCTCGATCCGGCGGGCGGCTTCGCGGGCGGCGGCGAGTTCCTGCCGTTGCGTGGAACCACCCACCAGCAGCGTGAGCATCGCCTCGCCCTCCTTGGCGCGGTCCATGCGGACCGCTTCCAGGTCCTCGTTTTGCCCGATCAGAAACCAGGCGATCCCGCCGAGCAGGAGCGTGACCACCGTGCAGGCCGCGCAGTACGGATAGCGGCGGATCAGCGCGATGAACTGGGCGAGCAGCGGGTTCATGGCTTCGGGGCTTTGAGCCGGAAGGTGAGCTCGAAGTTCAGCAAGTCCCCGCTGCCGGCGCCGCGGTCGAGGCTGGTCAGCGCAATCTCGCGGAAGAGCGGCCCGATTTTTTTGTCCTGCACGAGCTGCTTGGTGTAGGCGCCCAGGAGGGTCGCGGCGCGCTGGGAGTTTTCCCGGACGTTGCCGCGGACCATAATGCCGGCCTCGGTCCAGTCGATGGTGTCGATCACCATCTGCTCGGGGCGGGTGCGCCCGAGATCGATCACAAAACCCGACACGAAGAGCTGGGGTTTCACGAGGGCGTAGGCCTGGTCGATCTTGGCGGATTCGACGGCGTATTCCTGCTGCATGTGTTTGATATCGGCCACCTCGGGCCGGTTGTCGGCCATGCGCTTTTCCCAATCGGCGATCAGGTGACGGAGCGTCCAGTTCTGGTAGCCGATCCAGCCCGTGAACAACATCACCCCGACGGTCACAGCGCTGAACACGACGTTGGTCAGGAAACGTTTGCCGACGACATTGTCCTCGGGGAGTTCCGCCACGATGCGGAGATCCACGTGCCAGTGGTGGCTCAGGCCGAGGGGATCACGCTCGCGGCTCATGGGGAACGGGGGCGAGCTGGGCGATCAGGCTGAGCGCTTGAAACCAGGACCGGGCGGGGGCGGCGGTGCCCTCGGGAAGCTTGAGCCCGACCGACGGGAGCCACATGGGGTAATCGGGCACCAAAAATTCCAGATCAACCGCGGCGCAGAGCGCCTCCTCCAGCCAGCCGAGGCGCGTGGGCAGGTGGGCGCAGTAGAGCGCACCGATGGGCTGGCCCGTCTGCATTTCGAAATAGTCGATCGCCGGCCGCAGGTGGCGCGTGAGCATGCGCACGATGCGACGGCTGTGGGACCGCAGCTCTTCCGTCGGCGAGAACAACGCATCGCGCGCGACGCCGATGCCGGGGGCGGCAATTTCCTTCATCGCCGCTTCCATGATCGAAAGCAGACCGTGCGGCAGCGTGGCGGGCGTGTGCACGCCGTCCTTCGCGAGAAAATAAACCCGGGTCTGCCCGAGGCCGATTTCGCAGACGACGACGGCGTGGGGATACGCCGTGTCGCGCATGTAGCGGGCGAGCGCACCGAGCAGCGGCACGCTGCCGACTTCGAGCCGGCGCGGACGGATACTGAGCTTGCGCAGCCGCTGCTGGAGATCGCGGATGGCGGCCAGCGGCAAACCGAGCAGCAGCCCGGGACGCGTCAGCGTCGCGGCCGTGACCTCGTCGCCGTCGAGCGGGCTCAGCGCGGCGATGTGCCAGTCTTTGACGGAAGGGACCTTGGCGGATTCGGCGAGCAGCGTCGGGAGAAACCCCGGTTCGGCGAAACGGCGCGTGTTGATCACCTCGCGCTGGAGCACGCGCTCGACCGGGTGGAAACCGGTGAACCCCGCGAGGTAGCCGGGACTACGCTCCGGAAAGGCCGTCCGCACCCACTGCGTGATCGCGTCGTCGTCGACCGTCGCCGGCAACTCGGTGAACAGATCCACTTCGAGCGGTTTTTCCTCGAGCCGGGCGAGCCGCGCAAGCTGTACCCCGTGGTCGTTCTGATTGAACAGAACGCCGCTGCGCTGGTTGCGGGTGAGCATCGAGAAGGCCGCCATGAAAGTAAGTTGCTTCAGACTAGGGCGAAGACACCGGGCGCATGTCAATCCGACCCACATCGGACACAGTGGGGGGTTTCGCTTAGGGCAACGTCATTTTCTCCATTGGATCGGTCAGTTCGCGCCACTCGACCAACTTATACGGGCTCTCGATATACGTACCGATCGCGCCCTTGGTCCGCAGCGCAGTATCATAATGGACGTTCGCGACCGAGGTGAAATTCACGTTCTTCGCCGAAATCGCCCCATAGAAGGGAATGTTGTTGGACGCGACCGTCAGATAGGCGTTGGGGAGATAGACCGTGCCGTAAAACGGGAGGACATTAGACTGCAAATGATGATAATTGAGCGTGTTCGTCGCGCTGGTGCTCGCGATGAACACCTTGGCCGGGTCCTGCGAAATGCTGTTGTCGATGCCTCCGGTCCCATACGTGCCCAAATACATCTGCACGCCCGAGGCGAAATAGACTTCCAACGATCCGCCGGCGTTGAGCACGATTTTTCCATCGCCCATCCCGAAATAGGAACCCGTGACATTGAGAATCACCCGCCCGTCGATCATAACGATGTCATTGGCTCCGGCCAAATAGAGCCCGGAATAGTACGAGCTACTCGTCGTATTCGAACGGGTGATATTGTAAACCCGGACCGCACCCGCGACCCCGAGGCGGGTCGGACCCGCCGAATCCCCGTCCGCTAACGTCGACCCGCCGCTCGGGGCCGGCAGGTTGATCGCGCCCGTGACCGTCAGAATATCGAATTGGGGAATATAGGGACTCCGCGAGATGCGGGTGGCATCGATCTTGGTGGCGGGAATCGCCGGGGCCGCCGTCGCGGTGACGATCCCGGACGTGCTGTTGGTGTAGCGCGGGGCGAAGGGCGCCGTCGTGGACGACGGCGCGGCCAGGTAGCCGTTCACCCGGGCGTTGAGGAGCACGACCGCATCGCCCGCCGTGTTCCCGCCGGCCAACACGGCGGACGAGCCGAGGTTGGGGCTGGCCACACTGAACGGGGCCGTGGTCTGGTTGTAGGTCCCGAGCGCCGAGTTGTAGCTGTCGAAGACTCCGTTGGCGCCGGAAATCGTCACCGTGGTGGTGGCGGCGACGGCATTCGGAAAGAGCGGCGCCGGCGCGAGGGTGGCGCGCAGCTGGGTCGTGAGCTGGGTCGCGGTGTTGTCGGGCAGGGTGGCCACCCCTTCGGCGTAGATCACCGGCGCACTCAGCCAATAGCTCGGGTTCGGCGGCGGCTGGTTGGCATGCGCCACCGTGCACCGATAAGGCAGTCCGCCGAAAAGGGCCACGGTATCGACTGCGTAGGCGGTGCCGGAGCTCCATGCTGCTACGGCGTAGGCGGCCCAATAGGTCGCGTTCGGCGGCGCTTGGTTCGTATTGGCCGCGAGGCAGCGATAGGCGGAGCCGCCGCTGAGCGCGATAGTGCCTATCCGATAGTTGGCCTGGGCGCTCCAGACCTCCGGCGCGGCTCTCCAGAACGTCAGGTTATTCGTGTCGGACGGGGCTTCGCCCAGCGGTGGTGCACTGGTGCACAGATACCAGACGCCCTGATACCAGACAAAATCGTTGGCCGCGTAGGTTGTTTGCTCGCTCCACCCGATAGACTTGTTCGTATCGCGATAGCGCTCCACCCGGAGTTTCACCGTCGCGGTGATGCCGCTGTTGCCGTAGCGGCTGCTGGCAATCGAAAAGGACGTGGTCGCCGTCGTCGCGTTGCGGGTCCAAGTGCTGAACGTATTGGCGTTATACGAGCGCAAAGCGCGTTCGAGTCCCATCTCCGCGAGCTGCTTGCTCACCGCCTTCGCATAATTCCGGTTGCTAAACTTCATCGCCTGATTGCTGACCGAGAGAAAGCTCGCCATGGCGATGCCGAGCACCGTCACACAGGACAAGGCGACCAACACCACCGAACCTCGTTTCTGCGGAACGCGCATCAGGGGAGCAGGGTTTTGTTGCGCAACAGCAACCGGGGCGACGCCACCCGATACACCTGGGTGAGCGTTCCGTTCACGCTGCTGCCCGTCTGCGCCGTCAACACCAGCGCGAGCTGCTTGATGCCGATCAGGTAATTCACATAGGTCGTGTAGGGATTCCCCTCTGTGTCGTAGCAGGAAAAGACGCAGGTCAGCAGCGAGGAGTGCAGCGTCAGCGCGGTCGCGGTCGTGCGGTCGATCCGCACGAGGGCGTTGGCCGGCACGGTCACGCTATAGACGGAAACCGCGGCCCCCGTGCCGTTGTAGTAGTAGGTCACGTTCTTCGTCCCGCCGTCGCTGCGCGGCACCGTGAGCGTAACCTCCGAGGCCGAGAGGGCACTGACGGCCGAGGCCATTTGCACGTCCTGCGCGAGCCACGCGAGGGTGCGGCGGCCCTGGGATTCCAACGCCGGCTGGTTGGCCATCCCAAAGCCGATGGTGCGATTGTAGCTCCGCGCCACGAACACGTAGCTGCTGAGCACACCCGTCATGACAATCAACGAAAGGCTGAACCCGACGATCAGTTCTCCGATGGTGAAGCCGGCGCTTCGACTGGGGCGGTTGAGCGTCACGATTGCGGATACGACAGGTGCAGCCCGTTCTTGCCCAACCACACCGAGTTGGCGCGCGTGTGCGTGGTGTTGGCCCGCCGGATATTCGAGGTATAGTCATCGGCGCCGTCCGCCGTGGTGCTCCCACCCTGGCTGACGGCACTGCCAACGCGCCCCGTCGCCACGACCCAGGTCACCACGAAGTTGACCTCGCGAATAGCGGTCACCGGATCCGGACTGCTCACCGTGCGGGCGAGCGTAAAGGTCGCCCCGGCAAACGTGACGATATCGGTCGTCGGGAGGGTCGCGGGCGGAACCGGCGTCAGCACGGGCGTCCAATAGGTGGCGTTGGTCGGGACCTGATTGGCATGCGCCGCGCCGCACCGATACCACGCCCCGTTGTAGGTGACCACCCGGTTGGTCGCGTAGCTGGCGGTGGCCGTCCAATCGGGCCAAAACGGGCGATCAACGGGCACGGCCGTGCGGACGGTCGCCAGCGCGGTGATCTCGGGCCACGTGAGGAGAAACATCTTCTCGATCTCGTGGTTGATCATCTGGGCGGCGAGGGTCTGGCGCCGCGCGTGATCCATGCTGTTGGACGCGATCACGACCCCCTCCATCAACCCAATGAACCCCACCATCATGATGACCGTAGCCATCATGACTTCCACCAGCGTGAAACCGACAGTCCGGCGAGAAATGGGGAGAGGCTTGTTCAACGCGAGGAGGGCCGAGAGTCGATAGGTCCTCCCGCGAAAGTCGGCAAGGGCACAATGCCGGAACGACGGAGACCCGCAGCACGCACTCCCGCCGTCTGCCGTGTCGGACTCATCCCCAAAAGGTGGGGCCGCGCCCGGCCCGCGTCCCCATCCCGGGCATCGCTCGCCCCGCGATGAACCCATTCCGCCGGCCGCGCCCCGGAGCCGAAATACGTGGTCACGCCCGGACAACAATCGGTCACGCACCCCGTCCGACCCTGACCCACGCCGTGCCAAGGGATCCGCCGACTCAATCACCCCCAGCAAAAGATTCTTCGCCTCCTTCGCGCTGATCGCCGCCGCCGGTTTCGCTCGCTCGACCCTCGCCATCCTCGCCGGACGGCTCGGGTCCGCCGCCCTCGCTGCCGGCCCCGGCGAAACCCTCGCCCCCGCCAACCGCCCCGGCGACACCGGCGGCGGCGCCACCCTGCGCCTGCCGGCGTAATGCTTCCGGCACTTCGCCGCCGCGGCCCGCGCCCTCCGCGAACGCCGGCCGCCGCCAAAATCCGCGCAGCTTACGCCAACCGGCGCCGCGCACCGTCCGGCCCACGGTCCACACTGCGCCCCTATGAAAAATCCGCTGCCGGTTTTCGCCCTGCTCCTGCTCGCCCTCCCCGCCGTTTCCCCCGCCCAGTCGTTTTACATGGTTTCGAAAAACCAGTCCTTCGTGCAGACCTCTGCGGCGGGCGCAGTGACCGATCCGCTCGGAGCGTTCAAGTTTCAGGCAAAGGCGGCAACCCCTGTTACGTTAACCCTGCCGGGCGGCGGCGCATCACCGCTCATGTTTGATAATCGGAACAGCGATTACGCGCTCCGGCAATGGTTCGGCGCCAAGGCGGCCATGGACGCCGCCTTCCCCGACGGCACCTATCGGATGAGTGGCGCGAGCATTCCCACCCTCTCGATAACGCTCGCGACCGACAATTATCCGGCGGTCACCCCCCAAGTGACCAGCGTCAGCAACGGCACCTGGAACCACGGCTTGCTCGTCGTCAATCCCGCGCAGGCCACGACCCTGAACTTCAGCACGTTTTCCGGCTACGGGACGAGCGGCCTCGCCGGCCACATCAACTTCACGCTGGTGAGCATGACGGACGAGGGGAGCAATCGCGTGGATCTGAGCACCGAGATCTTCTCCCGACCGATCGCTGGCCAGCCGTCGACGCCGGCGCCGCTGACCGCCTACACCATTCCCGCGGGCCGGCTCGTCAGCGGTCGCGTTTACCGCGCCTGGTTGGGCTTCGACACCATCGCCACCATCGACACGACCACGGTCGCGGGCGCACCGGTGGGCACACTGTTTTCAAAGGAAGTTTCCTTCTATATCGGCGCGCAAACCCCCGACACCTCACCGCCGCCCCCCGTGATCGTCGGGCCGCCCGCCAACCGCGCTGCCGTCCTCGGCGAAAGCGTGACCTTTTATTTGGAGGTCACCCTCGGTGGCACGCTCTTCACTTTCCAAAACGGCACCAACTTCCCCCTCGTCGGTTACACCTGGAGCCACCAGGGAAAAGATCTCGATCTGGGCGATGCGCGGATTTCCGGCATCAAATACACGAATACCACCAACGGAATCGGTCTGACGATCAACGCGCTCACCGCCGCCGATGCCGGCGACTACACCGTGACCATCTTCACCGCCGGCGGCGTCGTCACCAGTGCGCCCGCGACCCTCACGCTGACCCCCGGAGGCGCACCGGTTTTTGTGACCCAACCGCACGGCGTGACAGTGAACGCCGGCTCCACCGTCGCCCTCTCCTCGACCGCCACCGGCAGCCCCACCCCAAACTACCAATGGCGCAAAGACGGCACGGCCATTCTTGGTGCGACCTCCGACACCCTTGTGCTCCCCAGCGTTACCTCCTCGACCGCGGGCAACTACACCGTGCTCGTCTCCAACTCCCTCGGCTCCTTCGTCAGCAACTCCGCCGCAGTCGCCATCACCACCGGCCAACCCAGCCGCCTGCCCAACCTCTCCGTGCGCACCACCCTCGGCGCCGCCCAGACCCTCACCGTCGGCTTCGCCACCGTCGGCGCCAAAACCATGCTCGTCCGCGGCGTCGGCCCCACCCTCGGCGCCTTCGGCCTCACCGGCGTCCTCCCCGATCCCACGATCGAACTCTTCAATGCCACGGCCGCCAAAATCGACGAAAACAACGACTGGAACTCCGCCCTCGCCCCCGTGTTCACCGCGGTCGGCGCCTTCGCCCTGACCGGCGGCAGCAAGGACGCCGCCCTCCAACGCTCCTGCAACGGCGCGAACACCGCGCTGATCAAGAGCTCCGGCTCCGGCGTCGTCCTCGTCGAGGTCTACGACGCCGGCGGCCCCGGCAAACTCGTCAACGTCTCCGCCCGCAATCTCGTCGGCACCGGCGAAAATCTCCTCATCACCGGCTTCGTCGTCGACGGCACCGTGGCGAAAACCCTGCTCATCCGCGGCGTCGGCGCGAAACTCGCCGAATTCGGCGTCACCGGCGTGCTCGCCGATCCCAAGCTCGAAATCTACACCGCCGCCGGCACCAAGATCGCCGAAAACGACAGCTGGAACGCCCAGCTCCAACCCCTCGCCCGCAGCGTCGGCGCCTTCGATCTCACCCTCGGCAGCCGCGACGCCGCCCTCCTCCTGACCCTCGCTCCCGGCAACTACACCGCCCAAATTTCCGGTGTCGGCGCCACCACCGGCGAAGCCATCGTCGAAGTCTACGACGTGCCGTAACCACCCGGCCTC
>JBIKOK010000179.1:0-13400 GCA_044358025.1 Opitutaceae bacterium | reverse complement strand
GTCGAAGAGGAGTTGTTTCGAGCCGTGTTGGTCGATGCGGAAATCGGTGCGGCCAGAGGTGCGGTTGAAGGTGGCGCGCTTGGAGACGATGTTGACGGTCCCGCCGGCGCCGCTGGCGCCGTAGAGAAGACCCTGGGGGCCGCGCACGACGTCGGCGCGCTCGATGTCGAAGAGGCTGTTCATGCCGGTGCCGGTGCCGAAGGTGCCGGCGAAACCGTCGCGGCGGGGCGCCCCGACGCCGACGCCGCGGACGCCCATGGTCTGATTGCCGACGCGGTCGCCGGGCTGCTGGCTGAGGGCGTCGGACTCGGGGTTGGACATGACGGTGCCGGCACCGGCGCCGTAGGAGAGCATCAGTTCCTCGAGGTTGGTGACGCCGACGTCGCGGATGAAATCTTCGGTGAAGATATCGGCGGAGACGGGGACGTTTTTGAGGGCGGCGTCGAACTGGGTGAGGGAGTTGGAATTCAGCGCGCCGTAGGAGTTGTCCGCCTCGGCTTTCACTTGAAAGGGGTTGAGGGTGACGAGGGCGTCGGCGGATTTTTGGGCGTCGGCCTTTTTCTTGGCGGCGGCGATGTCAGCGGCGGCGGGGGAGGGGGCCGTGGACTGGCTGTGAGCGGGCGCGAGGAGCGCGAGCGGGGCGAGGAGGAAGGCGGAGCGGAGGAAGGACGAACGCGGGGGACGCATGGGTCGGCAGGGAGGTGAGGTGCGACGCGGGGTCGCAGGTGAGGCGGGGTGGAAAGGACGCGGCGGTGTTGGTAATACGCCGTCGCGAGTGGTCAAGGCGTGAGGATGCCGCGCGGAATCGTCAAGGCGCGGGACGAATCAGGGCGGCCTGATGCCGGTTGACAGGCTGCGTTCGAGAGCATGCTGCGCGACCTCGCGCAGGAGTTCGTCGGCGTTGCGATAGCTGAGCACTGCGCGGAAACGGATTTGGGCCGCCGCGTGGTCCCCGGCGAGCTGGTGCAATAGGCCGATATACAGCGACGCCTTGGGCTGGTGGTGGTAGGTGCTGATGTCAGCCGCCGCGGTGTCGAGCTGGGTTACGGTGATTTCGCCGAGCAGGAGACACACGGGGTGGCGATGTTGCCCGTCGGTGGAGTGGGACGGAAGGTTGCGAGAAAGTTCGGCGAGTGCAGTCGCGCGATCGCCTTGCTCGCATTGCACGAAAAATAGCCAGGCGGCGGGGTTTTCTTGGGAAAGGACGAGCGACTTGCCCGCGAGGGGAATCGCGGTGTGAAAGTCCTCGGCAGCGCCCGCCAAGTTGCCCGCCCACCGGCGGACATGCCCTCGTTTGTAGTGCCAGAGGCCCAAGGAAAGGCGAAGGCTCTCCGGATGCAGCATTGCGCCGTCGGCGTCCAGCGCGAGAGCGCGGGTATAGTCGGCCTCGGCTCCCGTGAAATTGCGGAGACTGCGCCGGGCATCGCCGCGCAACGCGTGCAACTCGGCCAACGGTGCGACGGCAATGATCGCATCGAGCGCTTTGATCGCGCCGGCGAAGTCCCGTTGACGGATCGCCTTTTCGCCGCGCAAAACCGCGGCGGAGGCGACGGCGTGGAAGTCGGCGTCCGCACCCTTCGCATCGCCGGCCGCGAGCCGCCGCCGGCCCCGTTGAAGAATGAGATCGCGGAGATATTCGGGAAAATCGAATCCAACGGTATCCGTCATTCCCTCCGCTTTCAGATAGTCGACGATGGCGCCGTCTTGATCGCGGAGGGCCATGCGAGCGTCAGCGCGGGCGCGATACAGCGCCTGGTCCGCCGGGTCGGCCTTGATCGCTTGGGTGAGATCCGCGATGGCGCCGCGAAAATTTCCGGCGGCGAGTTTTTTTCGACCCGACGACGCGCGGGTGTCAGCGCCTGACGCGGCGCTCTTGAGGAAGGCGGCGTGTCCGGCCGCTCCGTCGGTGAGTTCGTTGAATTTCCGGCCGTCGCGGGTGACGAGCCAAGCCGGGCCGACGAGACGGCCCTGCTCGTAGGTGGCCTCACCCCAGAGTGTGCCATCGGGCAAGTAGGCGCGAAACGGTCCGTTGGGCCGGCCGTGGCGGTAGGTGGTCTCAAAGCGACGGCCGTCGGGCCAGCGCTGCTTGCGCACGCCATCCGGGAAGGGCTTGGTTTGGTTTCCAAAATCGATCTTCCGGCCGCCGGGCAAAATCAGGCTCCACTCTCCCCAATCGGAACCCCGCCGGATCGGGAAAAGCGCCCGGTAGTCCTCGCCTTGGATGGAATCGCGCGACCTCAGGAATTTTCCGGGGCCGATGAGATCGTCGTAGGTGACAAAGATGCGATAGGGGTTTTCGTTGAAGAACCAGTCCACATTTGCGCCCACCTGCCGCATCTGGCTGCGGACGGAGCGGTCTTTCTGATGCTGGGAGAGCCTAACAAACGGAACGACGACGAGAACGAGAATGAACGTGGCGAAGGCCGCGAGATTGCATTTCCAGAGTGACCCACGCCGGGCCCAGTCGCGCTTCAGGCCCCAGCACGCGATGATGGCCGACAAGATAATCGCGGCGGCACCCACGCCCTTGTTTTGCCTGAATCGCGTCCAACCGAGCAGATCGTCCATGGGCGGATCGACGAGCTGGATGGCGAGCAAGACGGTTGCGGAGCCGATCAAAATCGACACCACGATCCAGACGAGTTTGCGCCACAGGCGGGTCGTCGGGGCCTGCGTGGTCAGGGTGGGCTCGGCGGGCTTCGCGGGACTCTGCAATGTCGGCCGATCCTGCGGTGAGAGTGGGGGCTCGCTCATCGGCGGGGAGGGAAGCGAGGGGACGCGTGGGAATCAAGCCCGCGGGTCGTCGACGGAGACGACGGGCGCGCTCGCGTGGAATGAAGATAATCGGGGGCTCGCGGGGCGTTTGAAAAAACGAAGCCGGCGGCTCGGCGAATTTGGCGAAGCTGCGGGCGCTGCGTGGCGGCGAGAATCGGCGGTTGGAAAACCGCCGCTCCGTCGGGCGGCGGCGAGGGCGGTGCGTCGACGCGGCGGGTGCGCGGGCTAGCGTTTTTTCAGGTGGGGCGAGATGGACTGGGCGACTTCGCTGCCGAGGAAAACGTAGCCGGCGGAGGTGAAATGGACGTCGTGGGGATTTTGCAGCTTGGCGAGATGCGGTGTGATGGCGGTGAAGAGGTCGTCGATCGCGACGGCGTGTTTCGCCATGAGGGCGGCGGCGGCGGTGTTGCGCTCGACGATGGAGGCGGCGGTCTGCTTTTTCGCGACGTCGTCGGGGATCGGCGTGGTGCTGGCCCAGATGAGCTTCGCCCCGGTGGACTGGAGGCGCGTGACGATTTTGGACAGGCGGTCGGTGTAGTCGGCGAGCGGGGTGGCGCGGTCGTGGATGCCAAAGTTGAAATGGATCACGTCCCATTTCGCGGGGCCCGCGGAGGCGAGCCAGGCATCGAGTTTTTTGAGGCCGTTGGCGGTGGGCCCGCAGTTTTCCGGGGCGCGATGAACATTGGCTTTTCCGACGAGGGCGGCGCGGACGGCGAGCGTGTAGCCGCGGGAGACGGAGTCGCCGATGAGGAGGACGCGCGGGAGTTTGGGATCGTCGGCGACGAAGTCCCAGGCGGTGGAGGTGCCTTTGACGAAGTCGCGTTTGTGAATTGGCAGGTAGAAGCCGTTGCCGAGATTTTCCTGGAGAACCTTTTCCCAGGCTTGCCGCTCGGGGGAGAGGGTCGCGACTTTGGCTTGGTAGAGGCCGTCGATGCGTTGGTCTTCGGCGGCTTTTTTGGCGGCGGCTTCGGTGGCGTTGGTGGGCTCGGCAGCGGGGAGGGCGGGAAGGATCGCGAGTGATAGAAGTGCGAGTAGCGTGGCGCGTTTCATCATGGGTGGTGGCAGCTCAGAAGGGAACCGTGGCGGCGAGGGTGTAGCTGCGCGGGGTTTGATACCAGAAATTGTTCGGCGTGGTGACGCGGGACGGATTGGTGACGTCGCCCCCGGGCGGACGGAGGATGGTGCTGATGTAGCGGGGCTTCGCGTCGTCGAGGAGGTTGTCGATGCTGAGGTTGAAGCGGATCTGGTATTTGGCGGAGATGCGCCAGTTGTAGCCGACGGTGGCGGCGGCGACCCAGTAGCCGGGCGAGTAAACGATCGTGAAAGCGTCGACGTTGGGGTCGTCGATGCCCTGCGCGGGATTCGCGGGGTTGACGATCGTATCGGCACCTCGGTTACCGATGACGGCGCGGCCGCGATAGCGCGCGCCGCCACCGAGGCGCAGGCCTTTGAAACGGCCCTCTTGGATGGCGTAGTCGGTGAAGAGATTCGCGGAGGTGGTGTTCTGGCTGATGACCGTGCCGGAGACGATGCTGGCGCGACCGGCGAGGAGCGTGTTCCAGCCGGCGACGGCGCTGTTTACGTCGGGTGAGCGGTCATTGACGGCGATCGCGGTGTTGACGGTGGCGACATTGGCGGAGTCGATGAGGCCGCCGGCGTCGAGAACGATCTGGCGGAGGGTGGCGAGGTTTTTGTCGATGTAGGCGGCGGTGATCTCGCCGGAGTTCGTGGCGAAGGCGCGGGCGACGGCGTAGTTGGCGGAGAGACGCCACGCTTTGGAGAGATTGGCGACGGCCTCGAATTCGAAGCCGTTGGCCTTGCCCTGGCGGCGGTCGATGAAGACGGCGGGGAGCGGTTGGAGGCCGCGGGTGTTGAGGCCGCTGGCGGAGAAATCGCCGACGGCGTTCGCGTTGATGATATTGTTCATCGGACCGCCGGTGTTGGCGGGCGCGGAGGTGTTTTGGTTGTCCTCCTTGGAGAAGTAGCGGTTGAGCGAGAGGTTCAGGCGGCGGTCGAAGAGGCTGAAGCGGATGCCGGCGTCGACGCCCTCGGCGATGGTGGGCGGGAGCGTGTTGCCGGAGAGGGTGGGTTGGACGTTGGGGAGATTGTAGGTCTGCGCGTAGTTGGCGTAGAGGCTGACCCAGGAGCGGAGGTGGAAGACGCTGCCGAGGGAGTAGGTGGTCTTGGTGCCCTTGATGGGCGGCGGCGCGTAGTCGTCCTGGAAGCGGTCATTGGCGTATTGGGCGAGGCGGTTGCCGGCGCCGTCGCGGGGGCGCTGGAGCGCGGGAGTGGCGGGGCCGGTGGCGACGCCGGCGACATTTTTGGGAATGTAGCTGAGCGCGAGGTAGTCGCCGGGGGCCTTGGGTTTGAAGACGATGTCGTTGCCATTCCAGTCGGCGGGGTAGTCGCGGATGAAGGAGTTGTATTCGACCTCATTCTTGTAGTCGTCGAAGCGGGCGGCACCGAGGACGATGAGGCGGCGTTTGAAGAACTGGCCGTTGACGGAGCCGAGGGCGTAGTTGTAGGTGGCCTTGGTGTTGGCGTTCACCTCGGGACGCGAGGTGTCGTAGGTGTAGGCGGGCGTGACCTCACGCGTCGTGCCGAGGACGGGATCGACGAGCTGGATTTTGCCAAGCTGCGGGAGCGGGCGACCGGCTTGATTCCAATAATAACGGTAGCGGATGAGATCGGTGAGGGACCAGCGGCGGGGATCGGGATCGATGCGGGCGCCGAGGAGCGTGAGGCGTCCAAGGTTGTCCTGGACGTTGGTGCCGAAGAGAGAGTTGAACTTGAAGTCGCCGATGCGAGTGTCCTTCACGTAGGCGACGGCGCCGCGGAGATTGTGGGCATCGGTGCCGCGGGGATTCTGCTGGCGGTTGGCCTCGCTGTAGGGCTGGAGGAAGTTCGGGTTGGGCGTGCCGTTGGGGAGATTGCGGTTGATGTCGATCAGCGTGGTGACGAGGCCGCGGTTGAGGGTGATCTCGGCGGCGCGGAAGCTGTAGTTCTTGTCGAGGGCGAGTTCGAAAAAGAGGGATTTTCCGATCGCGTGATTGAAATAGAGGGCAACGTCGCGGTAGCGCTGCCAGAAAACCGGCGCGTCGAACGACGGGGAAAACGTGCGGCCGGGGAGGCGAAACGCGGAGCCGCGGATGGCGTTGGCGAAACGCTCGCCGGGGAGATTGAGGGCGTTGAGGAGATCGGCGCCGGAGGCGTTGGGGCTGACGCCGGTGAAGAATTTGCCGGCGATGGGAACGGCGGTGTTGGCGCCGGCGCCGAGGGTGAGCGCGGTGTTTTGGTAGTTCATCACGCCGTCGAAACCGGAGGCGGGCGCGTAGACGAAGTAACCGGCGGCGGCATTGCGCGTGACGCCGAGGGCGTTGCTGTTGGTGGGTGTAGCGGTGAGCGGAGCGGCGAACGTGGTGGTGCCATCCCAGCCGGCGAAGCTGTCGTTGAGATTGGAGAAGCCGGACATGCGGCTGTTTTCGCCGTATTCGCCCTCGAGGCGGAGCTGGGTGTTGGGGCCGAGGCGCAGCGAGCCCGTGAGAGCGAGGCCTTTGAGCTTGGAGAAATCGCGGTCGCGCCAGCCGCGGCCGTCCTGCCAGACGGCATTGGCGCGGACGGCGAGGCGGGTGTTGAGGGGCTGGTTGACGTCGACGGAGACGCGGCGGGTGTTCCACGAGCCGAAGGAGGTGCGGAGCTCGCGGACGGGGCGGTCGAAGCGGGCCTGCTTGGTGACGACGTTGGCGGAGCCGGCCTGATTGCCGTTGCCGAAGAGGACGGAGTTGGGGCCGCGGGAAAAGTCGTAGCGCTCAAGGTTGTAGCTGTCGAAATTGACGTAGAACGGGAAGAAATTGCGCTGCGGCGTGGAGGCTCCGACGCCGCGCGTGGTGTAGGTGACGTTGGACGCGAAGGTGAGGTTGGCGCCGTTGTCGTTGTTCACATTGGTGTTCACGGTCCACTCGATGGCGCCGTTGAGGTCGGTGAGGTTGAGCGCGTCGATGAACTCGCGGGTGATCACCGAGTAGGCGGCGGGGGTGTCGGCGAGATCCCCGGCGAGGCGTCCGCCGGCGAGGGAACTGGTGGCGACGAAGCCGACGTCTTTGTCGGTGCTGACGGTGAAGGGGGAGAGCGTGACGGTCTCGGCGGACTTTTCCGCAGAGGTGGGTGGCGCCAGTTGCCCACGGGCGGCGGTGGCGAAAGCAGCGGCAAAGAACAGAGGGCGCAGCAGGGCACGGGATTTCATGGGGGTAACGGAGTCATTGGGTGCTCGCGATCGAGTCTGGTTGCAAGGGGCCATCCTGATTGCCGGGTCGATGATGACCCGGCCGCTGCGCCGGAACGCGCAGACGGTTCGAAACTACAGTTTGGTTGTCAGGGTAATCGTGTAGCTGATCGGCTGCTTGAGGGCGTAGTAACGCGGCACGGTTTCGCGGGCGGGGCTCGTGTAGTCGTTGTTGAGCGGGCGCATCACGTGGGCGTTTTGGGCGGTGGACGAGTAGGTGGGACCGCGGTCGTTGAGCAGGTTGTTGATGACGAGGTTCAGGCCGACTTCGCGACGGTTTTTGAAACGCCAGGTGTAGGCGGCGGTGGCGGTGACGATCATGTAGTCGTCGGGCGTGTACGCGGGCGTGTAGGCATCCTTGGTCGGGTCGTCGATGGCTCGCGTGGGGTTGGCGGGATCGGGAATGGTGTCCTCAACCTTGGACCAGTAGATTTGTTTGCCGCGGTAGCGCATGCCGGTGCCGAGGCGCAGGCCTTTGAGCGGGCCGGTCTGGAGCGTGTAGTCGGCGAAGAGATTGACGATGGGCTGGTCCTGCTGGAGGCGTTTTCCGTCCACGATGTTGCGGCGGAAACTGTAGATATTGTTGTAGGCGTTGACGGCGCCGTTCACGTCGGACGAGCGCTGGTTGATGGGGATCGTCTCGTTTACGCGGGCGATGTTGTCGGGGCCGATGGTCACGCCGGCGTCGGTGGCGATCTGTTTGAAGGCGTCGGCGTTGCGGTCGATGTAGGCGCGCACGTCGGGGTAGGCGTCGGCCTCATAGAGTTTCGGGAAACCGACATTGCCGGTGAGGCGGAGGGCGCGGGTGGGGTTGAAGGTGACCTCGAATTCATAACCGTCGCCGCTGCGGGTGCGGGTGTCGCGGTATTGGTTGGGGAGGCGACCAAAGCCGCGGATATTGCGGCCGGTGGAGGAGATGTCGCCGACGACGTTGGCGTCGTAGAGGCTGTTGAAGAAGTTCGGGCCGTCCTGCGGGATGGTGTTGTTGACCTCCTCGGTTGTGTAGTAGGTGAAATTTAGATTCAGCCGGTTGGCGAAGAGCTCCATGCGGAGGGAGTAGTCGATGCCGGTGGCGACGGTGGGCTCGAGGGAGCGGCCGTCGATGCGGACGATGGAGCCGGGTGGATTGAAGGTCTCGGCGAAGTTGATGGCGGGATTGAGCCAGCTCGCGAGGTGGAGGACGGTGCCGATGCTGCGGGTGACCTGCTTGCCCTCGACGGGCGGCGGGTTGAAGTCGTCCTTGAAGCGGGTGTTGGCGTATTGCGGCAGGCGGTCGCCGGCGACGGGATCGCGGGGGCGGATGGCGGCTTCCTGCACGGGGCCGGTGGCGTTGCCGTTGAGGTCGCGGGGCGTAAACGTGAGGGTGGCATAGTCGGCGGGGGCGCCGGGCCGCAGGATGCGTTGCTGAGCGTTCCAGTCGGAGGGGTAGTCGCCCTGGTGGATTTGCTGGAGGGACTGGAAGAAGTAGTCGTCTTTGCGGACGGCGCCGAGGACGACCCAGCGGCCCTTGAAGAATTTGGCGTTGAGGGAGGCGAGGGCGTATTTGAAACGCTGAGTCGTGATATTCTGCGTGTCGCGGCGGTCGGCTTCGATGGCCCAAATCGGCTGGATGGGCACGCCGGAGGCGAAGACGGGATTGGGGTTCGGGTCGAAGTAGGTGAGCGTGCGGAGGGAGAGATCCGGCGTCGGACGGGAGTCGTTGTTCCAGTAGCGGCGGATGCGGATCCGTTGGTTGCTGAAGGCCCAGCGCCGGGGGTCCGAGCCCTGCTTCACGCTGAGGTAGCGGAAGTCGCTCGAGTTTTCGCTGTGGTTGGAGCCGGCGAGGGAATTGACGGTGAAGTGCCCGAAGCGCGTCGGCCAGACGTAGGCGACGGCGGCGCGGACGTTGTTTTCCGCGTAGTCGCGGAAGCCGCGGGAGAACTGGCCGTCGCCGTAGGGGACGAGGAAATTGGGATTGTTGGAGCCGTCGGGGAGGACGCGGTTGATGTCGATGAAGATATTGGGGAGGTCGCGATTGGGTTCGCCGTTCGTATGGGCGGCGGTCCGGTTGATATCGGCGGCGATCTCGAAGTGGAGATTGCCCCAGTGTTGGTTGAAGGTGAGCTGCAGATCCTTGAAGCGCTGGGCGAGGATGGGGAGATCGGGGGACATGGTGAACTCTTCCGGCGGGGTGCGGAAGGAGGAGAAGCGCTCGGCGTTGGCGAAGCGGCCGGCGGGGACATTGATTTCGTGGAGCAGGTTGGCGCCGGCGGTGTTGAAGCTGACGTTGGTGCCTTGGACGAAGCCGGCGATCGGCGTCTGCGCGGTGTTGCCGCCGGCGACGGTGATGGGGTCGTTTTGGTAGTGAAAGATGGTGTTCGGTGCGGAGAACGGCTGGTAAACAAAGTAGTTGGCGCCGCGGCGGCTGATGCCCTGGGCGTTGGCGGTGGAGGGCAGGGTGGCGAGGGCGCGGGGGGCGTTGTAGGTCGTGCCATCCCAGCCGGAGAAGCGGTCGTTGATGAACGTGGAGGCGGACTGGCGGGAGTTATTGCCGTATTCGCCCTCGACGCGGAGTTCGGCGTTGCCCCACGGTTTCACGGTGGTGGTGAGGAAGGCGGCTTTGCGTTTGTCGAAGTCCTTCATCCGCCAGCTCGACGCGTCGCCCCAGACCCCGGCGGCGCGCAGGGCGATTTTATCGGAGAGGGGCTGGTTGAGATCGAACGTGGAGCGGTAGTTGCGCCAGGAGCCGACGGCGAACTGGAACTGGCGCAGCGGGCGATTGGTCTGCGCCCGCTTTGTGGTCGAAGAGCTGATACCGCCGAGCGAGCCGTTGCCGAAGAGGACGGCGTTGGGGCCGCGGCCGAAATCGTAGCGTTCGAGGTTGTAGGAGTCGCCGTTGTTGAACTGCGGGAAGAAATTTCGCTGGGGGCGGCCGCCGCCGGCGCCGCGCACGGTGTATTGGACGGGGTTGAAGAAGAAATTCTGCTGGCCGTTGTCCACGGAGGCGGTGCTGGAGGTGGTCCACTCGGCGGCGCTCTGGAGGTCGGTGAGATTGAGGGCGTCGATGAAATCGCGGGTGATGACCGAGTAGGCGACCGGCGTATCGCGGAGGTCGCTGGCGAGGCGACCGCCGGCGAGCGAACTGGCGGCGGCGAAGCCGGTGTCCTTGTCGGTATTCACCTCGAAGGGCGAGAGCTGGATGGCGGCGCTGCGCTCCGGTGCAGGGGGGGTGGCGGGGGCGACGGCCTGGGTGTGGCCGAGCGGAGCGGCGGCGAGCGTGAGCGCGCAGAGCAGTGCGCGGTGGGGAAAGGAGCAGGTCATGGTGGTGGGGGGCGCGCGGGGGCGCGCGGGTGGGAGGGAGGACGCTACGAATTCAGGGCGCGTGCACTAGTCGAAAAAGGGGACGAAGCGGGAAAGGTGCTGGGCGGCCCCGGGCGCAGGTGCGGAGCCACGGGGGTTGGGCAGCGTGCGAGCCCGCGCCGGCGGCGAAAATTATTTGGCCGGCTTGGTGTCCGCAAAGACCACTTTTCCGGCGGTGTCGTGTAGGCGGAGGGTGAGGGCCGCGGGGGCGGAGGCGGAGGCGGGCGCAACGGAACCGGAGAAGAAGCCGCCGAATTTGATGCGGAGAAAGCGGTGCTCGGGGCGCGGGGTTTCTTCGCTCCAGCCGCCCGCGTGCGCGTCGGTGGCGGCGCCGACGCTCCACTCCTCGATCTGGGTGGCCGGGTCGCGCGACACGTATTGCCAGTGGCGGTCGCCGGTGATGACGGTGAGGTTGGGTTGGCGGGCGAGGAGGGCGCGGATTTTCGTGCCTTCGACGACGTAGCCCTTGTTGGCGTAGTTGTCGTCTTTTTGCGGGCGGTCGGGGCCGACCATCGGGGTGGGGGTGATGACGACGCGGAAGGTGGCGTCGGAGGCGGCGAGGGTGCGTTCGAGCCAGGCGATTTGCGTCGGGCCGAGGATGGTCGGGGTCTGCGTGCGGTCGGCGGCGGAGGAGCTGCGGAAGTCGCGGCCTTCGAGGAACCAGACCTGCAGGTGGCGGCCCCAGCGGAGGGTGCGGTAGGGCGGCTCGGAGGGGGCGGTCTGCTCGCGGAAGACCGCGAGGCCCTGGGCAAACGTGAGCTCACCGCTGCGGTCCTCGGGGTGGGAGTCGTTGGTGAGGGTATCGTGGTCGTCCTTCATGAAGAAGCTGGCGACCTGGCGGTGAAAATCGCGGAGCGTGGGCAAGCCATACATGCGCGCCCAGTGGTAGCGGGCGAGGTCGACGTTGACGGCGTGGACGGGGCCGTGGTCGTAGTAGACGGCGTCACCGGTGTTGACCATGAAGTCGGGCTGGAGCGCGAGCATCGACGGGTAGATGGCGAAGCCGTCGGGGCGGTCGCGGTCTTCGTATTGCTGGCAACTCATCACGGCGAACGTCGCGGCGGCGTTGGCCGTGGGGAGAGGCGCGGTGACGAAGCCGCCGGGGGTCGTGCTGGTGACCGGGGCGTCGGGGCGGGGGCGGTCGTCGACGGCGAGTGCGTAGCGGGTGGCGGGCGAGAGGCCGGTGAGGGCGAAGGTGGTGGTGAAATCGCGGGCCGGGTCGACGTCGCGCCAGGCGGTTTCGGACCACGGGGCGGAGGGAGCGGCGGCGGGGCGATAGCGGACGCGGGTTTGTCCCGGTGCGCCGACCGCGGCACCCCGGATCGAGCCGAGGTTGGCGCCCGGCGGGAATGTGACTTCGGGGCGGGCGCGGGAGTAGGTGGCGTTGTCTTTGAGCGGGATTTCTTTCCCGGTGGTGCGATCGAAGAGCTGGGTGAGAGGCAAGGGCCCGTCGTCGGGGGCGCGCTCGGGGTCGCGGGTGAGACGCGTCCAGACGGTGACGGCGTCGGCGGTGGGTTCGGTGAGTTTGATGCCGGTGGCCTGATGGGCGACGGCGGGCACGTGCAGGGCGGCGAGGAGCGAGACGAGTGCGAGGGTGCGGAGTGAAGTCATGGGGAAAGGGAAGCGGGGGTGGGGGCGGTCAGGCGGCGGCCGAGGCGGGTGGCGAGCCAGGCCATGGGGAGGTAGGCGGCGAGGAGATCGAGGGCCGTGAACCAAGCGGGCGCGGGAATGAGAAAGCAGGCGGTGATGCCGCCGGCCAGGAACAGGAGGCCGAGCGCGTAGGCGAAAACGGCGCGGCGGGAGCCGGCGACCACGAACGCGATGAGGGCGCCGGCGAAGGTGCCGAGGGCGTGGGCGAGGAACGGGAAGAGGAAATGCTTGGGCTGATACACGTGTAGCGAGGCTTTCAGGCGGGCGACGTTCGCGACGTCGACGCCGGGGGGCGGGGGAATGACGTGGGGGCTGACGGTGATGAGGGCCCGGTTGACGATCGATCCGAGGACGAAACCGAGGAGCACGGCCGCGATGTTTCTGAGGAGGGGGTTCATGGCCGGGGTGGGGCGGAGACTTGGCGGAGGCGCGGGCCGAAGGCGAAGAAAAAGGGGCTGCGGCGGGCGCGGACGCGGGGTGGGGCGCGCGCGGGGCGCCGTCGCCCTCAGATGCCGACGGCGCGCTCCAGCATGTAGAGCGTGTCGAGGACGGCGAGTTCGGGGTGGCTGTCGACGCGCTGCTTGATGAAGCGGAACGGATACGCGATGGACTGGTTCATCCACGGAGCCTGGGTGTCGAAGCGATGAAACGAGTCGCCGCGGGCGAGATTGCGCCGGATGGCGTGGAGGGCGCTGAGGAAATCCGCGCGCGGGATGGCGATGGCGAGGCCGTCGATCGGGGCGATGACTTCGTCGTTGAAATAGACCACCTCAAGGAAGACGGCGTAGGGATTTTTGACGGCGGTGTTTTTCTGCTGATCGATGGGGTTGATGATTTGAAAGCGGAGCAAAATATGGCGGATTTCGGCGGCGGCATCCTGCCGGCTTTGGAGGAACGGATCGCCCGAGAGGCCGCCGAGGACCAGCTCGTTTTTCAATGCGATATCCTCGGCGAGGATTTGTTGGTGCAGCACCAGCATGTCGATCAGGTGGTGGTGGAGGAGGGTGAGGAAGCCGGCGAAGAAGAGCGGCTCGCATTGGTGGAGACGGTCGAGCAGCGCGCGGACCTCGGAGGGTGGGTGGATGAGGCCGGCGGAGAGTTCGCCGCGGGTGTGGCGGGCGGCGAGATCCTGGGCGAGGCGGTGGGGTTTCGCCGAGGTGATGAGTTCCGTTACGAGCGCTTGGTGGGCGGGGGCGACGGGGCGGATTTCGCCGGCGACGATCTTGATGGTGTCGTCGAGCCAGGCGAGGGCGAGCGGGCGGTTGGCGGTGTCGACGTAGTAGAGGGTCCACTGGTCGTCTTCGGTCTGGCCCGAGTCGTGGGCGAACGTGGCGGTGCGGAGGAGGGACTGGGC
>JBIKOK010000178.1:0-13407 GCA_044358025.1 Opitutaceae bacterium | reverse complement strand
GCGGAGGAATTCGACGGCGCCGATCGCGTCGCGCACGAGGGCGTGGGCCGGCGCTTCGACCGGAAACACGATCAGGTCGTCGGTGGCGGGGCGGAGCAGCGAGGTTTCGGTCATGTGCGGATTGACGGCGTGAAACGCCTGGTAAACCGGATCGCGCCGGTCGGCCTGCACGCGGCGGAAATAGTGCCGGGCGGGGCGCGGGTGGATGCCGGCGGCGGCGCCGAGCAGGAGGGAGGCGGTGCCTTCCGGCTTCACGCAGGTGACCCGCGCGGCCGGCCGGAGGCCGAGCGCGGCGGCCACGAGTTGGTTGGTCGCGCGGCAGAGGCGCGCGCCGCGGGCGAGGATCGGCGGGGCGAACAGCAGGTCCGGGTGGTCCATGAAGCCGCAGATCGAGACGCCGAGCAGGGCGTCGCGCTCGTTGATGACGCGGGTCACGGGGCCGAGATAGGCCAGATCGGTATACGCGGCCTGGAGGGTGCCGATCGCCGCGGCGTGGATGCAGGCGAGGAAGAATTCCTCCGGTTCGCGGGCGGCCGCGCCGTTGATCGTGGTGAGATTGCAGGTCTGCCAGCCGGACAAGCGCACCCCCGGCGGCAGCTCCCCCGTGTAGCCCAGCGCCCGCAGCCGGGCGACGGTCGCCTCGGCGAGCGGCTCGGGCAAAACCGGATACAGGCCGGCCTCGCCGCACGGGTTGCAGCCGTAGTCGGGATGGTCGCTGAAAAAGAAGCCCGGTTCGCCGAACTCTTTCTGCGTCTCGAACAGCTGCCGGAACCGGGGCTCGTCCGCCGCGCCCCGGGATACGACCGCCGAGTTGGTGCAGGCGGCGCGCTGGGGATTTTCCGTGAGCCACGCTCCGGCCTTGGCGCGGGTCATCTCCGCGTCGTCCGCCGAAAACAGACAGATCGAGGCCGACCGGCGTCCGCCGCCGCTGAGGACCGCGCGCGCCGCGGCCATGCAAAGATCGTAGACTTCGACGGGACGTAGCTGGCGGCCGGCGGCCCGGCGCAGAATCGCCGCGGCGTCTTCCAGCGCGCGGCGCAGCGGTTCGGGTCCGGGCGCGAAGCCGCCGGCGGTCCGCAACGGTTGGCCGCGGGCCCGGATCTGGCTGTAGTCGAAGCGTACCGCGTAGCCGGCGAGGTGGCTGCCCAGCAGCGCATGCAGAGCGTCCGCCCAACCCTCGATGGAGTCGGCGATCCGGTGCGCGCGCACCGGGAGTTCGGGGTCGGGCCGCCGCGGCGGCAGGGCGGGCAACTGGGCGACGTGGTGGCGTTGGACGGAAAATCCGCAGCCGGTGCCGGCGAGCAGCAGGAAGAAATATTCGCGGAAGAATTCGAGCCGGTCGGCCGGGCTGAACGCGCAGTTAAACAGCCGCGCATGACAGCGCAAAATCGCCGGGCCGCCGAACTGCAGCGAGCGCATCGAGGGCAGGACGCGTTTCGCGGCCACGGCGGCGAACGCCTCGGCGAGCACCCGGTCGAGCGTGCGGTCGGCGAGGGCGGCGGACAGCAGCATGCGGTCGGCCGGATCGATGTCCGTGGCCGCCCCCGCGTCGCCGATCCGCCGCGCGAGTTGGTCCGCGAAAAACGCGCGATGCATCGCCTCCACGCGGTGCACCGCCTCGGCCCAGGACTCCCAGCGGCCGAGATCCGGGCGATAGCGGGCGTACTTGGCGTGCGCAATGTAGTCGGCCAAGCCGTTGTCCGCGTGGTGGCGCAGGGGGAATGGGCCCGACGCGTGGGCGGGCGGGGTGGCCGAGGGGGTGTTCGTTTCCAAGGGCACGGCGGAGGAAGTTAGGTCGGCCGGCGGCGGCGGGAGCAATCGAGGGGAGCCGGAAGCGTTTTCATGGCGGCGGGGGAGCCGGGCCGGGCGGGTGAAATCATACCCTTGGGCCGCCGCGAAACTCCGCACGCGTTGTCCGACCCCGTGCAGAATTTGGCCGGTCTGCCGTCAGGGCGCGGGGCCCGCGGTCGGTGTGGGCCGGGCGGACCCACGCGGCGGTTGCGGCGGGCGGGCGGACGTGAATGCTCGCCGGATGGATTGTCGCAGCGGATGCGGCGCGTGTTGTATCGCGCCTTCGATTTCTTCGCCGATTCCGGGTATGCCGCAGGGCAAACGGGCGGGGGAACGGTGTGTGCAGTTGTTGCCGGATTTCCGCTGTGCGATTTTCGGCCAGCCCGGGCGACCGGCGGTTTGTGCGAGCCTGCGGCCGAACGACAGCATGTGCGGAGCGAACCGGGAGGAGGCGCTTTGGGTCTTGGCCGCACTGGAGGCGGCCACGGCGCCGTCGTGAGGCTGCGTCGGCGGGCGCGTTTTTGCCGCCGCGCCATCGGCCGGGCGTTTTTTTTTGGGCTGCGGACTGAACCCGCGCCGGTAAGTTGAAGGTATGAGCACGCCCGCGTGGCAGATCATCTCGAACACGGCGAAGACCACGGCGGTTTCGGTCGGCTCGTTGGTGGTGGGATGGGGGTTCATCTGGCTGACGCGGCACGTGCCGGTGGGCGACACGAACGGGGTGGCGGCGATGTGGCTCGGAGTGATGTTGGCCGGGCTCGGGCTGGCCGGGCTCATCTTCCTCGAAGAGGTCGTGACGACGGTCGATTCCGGGCGGCGGACTTTGCAAATTGAACGGCGGCGGCGCTGGGGAAACATGCAGACCGTGGTGCCGTTTGACGACGTGAGAGCGGTCAAGGTCGCGAAGGTGGGGACGCGGTCGGACGGCACGCCGTCGTTTTGGCTGCAGCTTGAGCGGCGCGAGGGCAAAATGATCGGCACCGGGCGCTGGTCGGCGAACGAGGCCGAGATGGGGCGGTTGGCCGCACGGCTGGCGGCGGAGATCGGGTGCGAGTGTGAAACCGGCGAGCCGGCGCCGCCCGCGTCCGTCGGCCACATTGCGGCGGCCGTCGCCGGGGCCGTGGGACTCTACGCCGCGTGGTTTCGGCTGAGCGTCGGGCCGTGGTGCGAGGCGATGTGGTATGGGACGGCGCCGGCGGTGTTTATTTTGACGGCGTTCGCGGTGCTGTTGGGCGGGTGGCGGCGGTTTGGGGCGTAGGGCGTCCTGCACGCGGTGCTTGCCGAGAAGCCCGGCAGCGTTTGAGTGGCGCGCATGGCCAAAGCCGAAGAAGCCCCGAAAATCATTTTCTCCATGCTCGGCGTCTCGAAGAAAATCGAGCGCAAGGAAATCCTCCGCGACATCTCGCTGTCGTTTTACTACGGCGCGAAGATCGGCGTGCTGGGACTCAACGGCTCTGGCAAATCGTCGCTCCTGCGCATCCTCGCGGGGCGCGACACGGACATCGACGGGCGCGTGCATTTCGAGCCCGGCTACCCGATCGGTTTTCTCGAACAGGAGCCGCACCTCACGCCGGGTTCGACGGTGCGCGCGTGCGTCGAGGAGGGCGTGAAGCACCTCACCGACCTGACGGCGGCGTATGATGCGACGTGGGACGAACTCGCCGAGGCGGCGGACGACCAGGCGAGGGACGCGGTCGCCGACAAGCAGGCGAAATTGCAGGAAAAGATCGATGCGCTCGGCGCGTGGGATGTGGCGCCGCAGGTGGAAATGGCGATGGACGCGTTGCGGTGCCCGCCGGGGGACGCGTCGGTGGAGAAACTTTCCGGCGGCGAGCGCCGCCGCGTCGCGCTGGCGCGGCTGCTGTTGAAGAAGCCGGCGATTCTGCTGCTCGACGAGCCGACGAACCATCTCGACGCCGAAAGCGTGAACTGGCTCGAGCAGCACCTCGCGCGCTACGAGGGCACCGTGATCGCGGTGACGCACGACCGTTATTTCTTGGACAATGTCGCGCAGTGGATTCTCGAGCTGGCGAACGGCCACGGCACGCCGTGGAAGGGCAACTATTCCTCGTGGCTCGAGCAGAAGCAGGCGCGGGCGGCCGTCGAGCAGCGCACGGAGGACAAGCGGCAGAAGGCGATGGCGCGCGAGCTCGCGTGGATCCGCCAGTCGGCGAAGGCGCGCGTCACCAAATCCCAGGCGCGCATCACCGCCTACGAAAACATGCTGAAGCAGAACGTCGCCGCGCAGGAGCGGGAGTTCGAACTCATGATTCCGCCGGGCCCGCGGCTCGGCGCGCTCGTGGTCGAGGCGAAGGCTCTCACGAAGAGTTACGGCGACAACGTGCTGTTTGAAGACGTCAATTTCTCGCTGCCGCCGGGCGGCATCGTCGGCGTGATCGGGCCGAACGGCGCGGGCAAGACGACGCTGTTCCGGTTGATCATCGGGGCCGAACAGCCGGACGCGGGCGAGTTGCGCGTGGGGCCGACGGTGAAGATTGCGCACGTGGACCAGTCGCGCGATTCGCTGCCCGATGGCGAGACGATCTGGCAGGCGATCAGTGGCGGCGAGGAGATCATGAAGCTCTCCAACCGTGAGGTGAACAGCCGGGCGTATTGCGCGCAGTTCGGGTTCACGGGGGCGGACCAGAGCAAGAAGGTCGGTGTGCTGTCCGGCGGCGAGCGCAACCGGGTGCATCTGGCGCGGCTGCTGAAGAGCGGGGCGAATTTGATCTTGCTCGACGAGCCGACGAACGATCTCGACGTAAATTCGATCCGTGCGCTGGAGGAGGGTTTGGAAAACTTTGCGGGCTGCGCGGTGGTGGTGTCGCACGACCGGTGGTTCCTCGACCGCGTGGCGACGCACATCCTGGCGTTCGAGGGCGACAGCACCGTGCACTGGTTCAGCGGGAATTTTTCGAGCTATCAGGAAGATCTGCGGCGGCGGAAGGGCAAAGAGGCGGACCAGCCGCACCGGATCAAATATCGGAAGCTGACGCGGCACTGAGATGTTTCAGCCCGGATTCGCAAAATGCGCGAAGGTGGGAATAGTGGCGACTGCCGCGGCCTCTGCTGCGACAGCGCCCGCTCTCCGGTGGGCGCAGGCTTTTTTAACCATGAAATCCATCGTCCTATTGATCGCGCTCGGCGCCTTCGCCCTTCCCATGACCCACGCTGCCCAAACAAAAACGGAATCCTTGGTGCTCGGCGGCGGCTGCTTTTGGTGCACCGAAGCCGCGTATGAACTGCTCCCGGGGGTGAAGTCCGTGGTGAGCGGCTACTCGGGCGGCAAAGAGCTCAATCCCACCTACGAGCAGATTACCGCGAAAGTCACGGGGCACGCGGAGGTGATCAAGATCGATTATGATCCGGCGGTGGTGACGCTGGACAAGCTGTTCGAATTTTTCTGGCAGGCGCACAACCCGACGCAGGTCGGCGGCCAGGGCAACGACAAGGGGCCGCAGTATCGCTCGATCATTTTGTTCGCGGACGCGGCGCAAAAGGCGGCGGCGGAAAAATCGAAGGCGGCCGCGGCGAAAGTGTTCCGCGATCCGCTCACGACGGAGATCGTGCCGTTGGAAAAATTTTGGCCGGCGGAGGAATACCATCAGGATTATTTCCGGCGGAATCCGAACGCGGGCTATTGCTCATATGTGATCGCGCCGAAGGTGAAGAAGCTGAAGCAGTCGATCGCGGAGGAGAAGGCGGGGAAGAAGTGAGAGGGAGAGAAGGTGGTACGGAGGTTTGAGACGTTCCTGCGTCTCGCCAACGGGCGAAACAGTGGACCGCCCTGCGGGCGCCCAGCTCAGTTTCGGGCCGGCTCCGGGGGACCCGGGTCGGCCGCGCGCTCCGCGTGCGGCTGCGGCGGGCACGCCGCAATCGGCAATGCGCCGCCCGCGGAGCGGCCGGACCCCCTCGGGCGCCACTTGCAGGAAAGGGCCGAGTCGGGCGTCGGCTCGCTGACGCTCGCCGCCCCCGCGTCACGAATCGTTCGTGTCGCGACGCGAGGTTGACGGGCCGGGCGACGAGTTCGGCCAAGGCGGTCTACGAATTTTCGCGGGCGAAGCGTTGGAGCAGGCCGGGGTCGGTCATGAGGTGGTGGCGGAGGGGCGATCGCCGCCGGGAGCGAAGATCCGACAAGGAAAGTGCGAAGGAAAATCCGATGCGAACGCGGCGGCTCTCGCCAAAAAAGGATGCCCCGAGGCGCCCACTGGGTCGGAACCGTTGTGAACCCGTTTGGTCGGTATTATCCCGGCACCATCACCCAACTCACCTCTGACTCATCGACCGCGGGGCGGTGAATTCCACCGTGACAGCGTGTTCGTTCGTGGGGTGTTTTTCCGCCCTTGGGCCTGCCGCCGGTTTCTGGGGGCGGGCGTTGCAGCCGGCGCCGGGCGCGCCGAAGGGAGGGCCGCTGGCGTTTCCGCCGGCGATGGAAAAGTGCGCCACGATTTCGGGTGCGGAGCGGCTGACGTCGGCGCAGGACCCGGAGAAACTTATGGTCACCGGTTCGATGGCGAAAGCAGCGAAGCGGGTGAACAAGGACGGGCGTCGGCCGCATGGGGTGGAGGGCGACCACCCGCTCACGCTCGCGGCCACGGGGCGGGCGATTGTTTGACCACCGATCGCACGGCTGAACTCGGCTGAGACCCGGTGCGGGAAATTTATCCGAGTTCGTCCGTGTAATCCGACGGGAAAACGGTTTGGGTTTTGGCATGCCCCGGGTCTCCGTTGTTTTGCCGGTGTTCAATGCGGCCACGACGATTGCGCGGGCGGTGGAGAGTGTGCGGGCGCAGACGTGGCCGGAGTGGGAGTTGGTGGTGGTCGACGACGGCTCGACGGATGGGACGCGGGAGATTTTGCGCGGCCTTGCGCGGGAGGAAAAAAGGATGCGGGTGATCGAGCGGGCGCACGCGGGCGTGGCGCTGGCGGCGAATGCGGCGATGGCCGCGGCGCGGGGGGACTTCGTTGCGCGGATGGATGCGGACGATGTGGCGCATCCGGAGCGGCTGGCGGAGCAGGTCGCGTTGCTGGAGCGGGCGGAGCAGCGCGACGTGGGCGTGGTGGGTTGTCTGGTGGAGTATGGCGGGGACCGCGCGGCGAACGCGGGCTATGCGTTGCATGTGGAGTGGGTGAATTCGCTGGTGACGCCGGCAGAGATTGCGCGGGGCCGTTTCGTCGAACAGCCGGTGGTGAATCCGAGCGTGATGTTCCGGCGCGAGCTGGTGGCGCAGCACGGCGGGTATCGGGATGGGGATTTTCCGGAGGACTACGAGCTGTGGTTGCGGTGGCTCGATGCGGGCGTGCGGATCGCGAAGGTGCCGCGGGTGTTGCTGACGTGGCACGACGCGCCGACGCGGCTGACGCGGACGGATACGCGCTATGCGCCCGACGCGTTTTTCCGGGTGAAGGCGGAGTGGATCGCCCGGGAGCTGGCGCGGAGCGGCGAGGGACGCGACGTGTGGGTATGGGGCGCGGGGCGGCACACGCGCAAGCGCGCGGCGGGGCTGGAGCGGTGGGGCGTGCGGATCGCGGGGTATGTCGATGTCGACGTGAAGAAGACCGGGCGCGGGATCGGCGGGACCGGCTTGCCGGTGATCGGCGAAAGAGATTTGCCGGCGCCGGGAAAAATTGTGGTCCTCAGTTATGTGACCACGCGCGGGGCGCGGGACTACAATCGGGCGCGGCTCAGCGAGCGCGGCTATGTCGAGGGACAAGATTTTTGGCTGGCCGGTTGAGGACAGCGTGGCGTGACGGAGCCGCCAGGCTGATGGCGCGGTGGGTCGGGCGATGGTCGGCTTGGATTACTCGGTCGCTGCACCTAAAAAACGGTCTCTCTCCGAGGGCTTGTCACGTATTACGTGACAAGTGATTTTGGGCATTTTTCACGAGGAACGTAACGGTGGAATACTTGGCCGGCCGGGCGGGCCAAACAGGCGGGGATTCCGGGCGGAATCGGTGACGGCCCCTGACGGTCGTCGACCGCGGGGAAGACCAAACGGGTGGAGATGTAGGCGAGCGACTCAACGAGCACGGCTTTGAATCCTTCGCTCGAACGCCGCGATTGGGATTCATCAAAGTGATCGTCGGGCACGGCGATGATCCCGATTTGAGCGTCCTCGCCGAAGGCGCGTTGGAACAAGAGCCGCGTTCGTCGGGCATGCGTGTCCGTGGTCCGCAGGTTGAACGCGATCGGCCCGGGGTGGTGGCGACGCAGCCAGTCCCGCAGTGGAATGGCCGAGGCATGGGTCCGGTCCCGTTTCACCCGGGGCGCAGGGACGGCGTGGACCGCGTCCGTCGGCGCACCCAAGCGCTCCAGGGTCGACCGGCCGATTTCGGCGAAGCTGCCATACGAGGACAAGGTCTCGCCTTTTTCGAGCGGTCCGCCTGTGCAAATCAGGTCGCGGTAGCCGCCGCGGCGGAACTCATCGAGGCCGGCCTGGAGCACGGTGTCCATGGCCCAGCCTTCGACGACGAGCACGCGGGCGGGCACGCGGGCGGGCAGGGCGAGAAACGGATGAGCCGAACGAACTGCGACGAAACCGGTGAGGGCGGCGAACGAGAGAAGGCGGAGCCAGCCGCGGAGCGTCGGCGTGCGGACCGTGTGCCGGCGCAGCAGTTGCCCGTTTTCCAAAGTCGTTCCGAGGTGACGCAGTCGATTCACGCGGCTCGCGCGAGCGGGAGGGACGGTTTCCCACAAGCCCGCGTTGGTGAGAGGCGGCGCGAAGGTGGCCGAGCGGGCGAGGAGCGGAACCGGCAAGTCAGGCTGGACGTGGGAGGCGGCCGGGATAAACCCCGAGCCGAAGAAACCCATGGCGAGCGGCGAAACGGAAAATCATCGGAGGCTGAAGGCGCTCGCGCTCGCGTGGGCGCGGGCGAACGGGTTTGCGATGGCGACGGCGGAAGTGCGCGTGCCGAAGAGCGGGTATCGGGCGGATGTGGCGGCGTGTTCGCGCGGGGAAGGGCGACGGACGGCGGTGTTCGAGTGCAAGCAGGCGCGGGGGGATTTGCTCAAGGACGCCCGGCGCGAGGCGGAGGCGAGGGCGAAGGTGGAGGCGTTGGGCGCGCGATTGAATAAACTTGAGGAGCTGATCGGCGGCCACCGGCCGGATTTACGGAAGGGCGAGACGCTGTTTCCGGAGTTCGATACGTGGGATTTCTCGGGTCTCGAGCATACGACGCACCGGAAGGTGGTGGCGGAGCTGGCGATGTGGCAGGAGCGGCGGGCGAGCGGGACAAAGTTTGCGAAACTGTGGCGGTGGCGTGCGGCGGATTTTTTTTATCTCGTGAGTGAGGAGGGCATTTTTGCCGAGGCGGAGGTGCCGGCAGGGTGGGGCTTGCTCGTGCGCGGGCGCGGGGCGGGGAAGGAGGGCGACGGACTGCGGCTGGAGCGGAAGCCGGTGTGGGCGGAGGCGACGGAGGTGCAGCGAATCGCGTTGCTGGAGCAGATCGCGCTCGGGGCGACGCGGATGGCGCGGGGCGCGGAAATGGGATAGCGGTCCGGAGTGCCGTAGATTTCGGCGAAGAGTCGACAGGGTGCGTGCGGGGGTTCGGTGCAGACGACGAAGCTGCCGGTCGCGCCTGGCACGAAGGCCTCTTGGCCGGCGTGGGTTTCGATAGCCAGAGCATGGAAGGGGTGGCGGACTCGTCGCGGGCGGAGGCTCAACCGCGGATTTCGCCGAGGCGCACGGCTAAAGTCCGGAGGGTGGACGGGATTTTTTCGTGCAATCGGCGGCTTCCGGGGTCAATCGGTCTGGGGTCTTGCCCACGCCTCTGCCGCACCCTCCCGGACATCACGACAACCCGCCGTCGGGCGTGGGGGCGGGGCGCGAGGTCGTATGGGCGGATGCGCTGCCGTGGATGCGGGAGCGCGGGGTGATCGCGGGGGCGTGCGCGGTGACGTCGTTGCCGGATGTGTCGGAAGTGGGGACGAGTCTGGCGGTGTGGCGGGCGTGGTTTTTTGAGGCGGTGGGGCTCGTGGTGGCGGCGGTGCCGGACGAGAGCGCGGCGCTGTTTTTCCAGAGCGACATCAAGCGCGACGGAGAGTGGATCGACAAAGGCGCGATGGTCATCCGCGCGGCGGAAGAGGCCGGGGCGCGCGTGCTGTTTCACAAGATCGTGTTGCGGCGGCCGGCGGGGATGCTCACGGCGGGGCGGCCGGGGTTCACGCATTTCATCGCGGTGTCGCGGGCGTTGAAGTGTCCGGATGTGCTCGCGATTCCCGATGTGATTGGCGATGCCGGGGAACAGAAATGGGTGCGGGCGATGGGCGTGCGGGCGGCGGGGCACGCAGGGCGGTTTGCGCGGGACGTGGTGGGGGCGCGGGTGGTGTTCGATCCGTTTTGCGGCGTCGGCACGGTGCTCGCGGCGGCCAATGCACTGGGTTTGGATGCTTGGGGGGTGGAGAAAAACCGGAAGCGGGCGGAGCAGGCCCGGGAGCTGCGGGTGCGGGCGGATGAGGTGTGAGGGGGCTGGTCCGGGCAACGGATCGCCGCGGGCTGGACTTCCTGCGGTTTCGGCGGACTGTCAGGACCGATGCCTGAAACGACTCCGCCCAACCTTGCCGATGCCGGTCTCGACGTGGACACGCACTTTGTGCGCACGCGCAACGCGATGGTGGCGCGCGCGGATTTCGGCGCGCTGTTTGTCGACTACTACCTCCACCTCGGGGCCCAGAGCATCAAGCCGGCGCCGGAGCACGATGCGTTGTTCAAGCGGGCGATGGTGGCGTTTGTGCTGCACTGTGCGTCGCGGCCCCGGAACGAGCTGACGGCGTGGACGATCAATTTTCAGGCGCCGCGCGTGAATTTGTTTCTGACGGGCGACAACGAGCTGGGCACCGTGACGGGGCGGATTTTTTCCGAGAACGTGAAGGAACTGCCGGAGAATATTTTCTACGCGGACGTCGTGCGTGGGCGTGGGGAAAAGCGGCGGAGCGCGGTGACCTTTACGGGGGCGGACCCGATCGCGGCGGTGGAAAAATTCTATGCGCAGAGCGAGCAGCGGGTGGCGCGGTTTTTTGAGGTCGGCGAAGAGGTGTGGGCGATGGTCACGGAGCATCCGGACTGCGACAAGGCGTGGCTGCAGGCGCTGACGGCGGACGGGGCGCGCGATCTCGCGAAGACGGAATCGCTCGGATTTCTGGAGAAGCGGGTGTGTCGGTGGCACTGCGGCTGCAATCAGCCGAAGCTGATGGAGGTGCTGGCGCCGGCGATGCGGCACGATCCGGCGGCTTTGTTCCACGACGACCCGAAGATCGAGATCCGGTGTCCGCGGTGCGCGGCGCGGCATACGATCACGCGGGAGGCGATGGAGGCGTTCGTCGCGGCGAACACGTAGGCGCCGGTCGTGATGCGAGACGTCTTCCACTCGATTTGGGCGGGGCTGACGACGGCGTCGGCGCTCGATCAGGCGAACCTCGGGCTCGGGATCGTCGGCGTGGTGCTGATGATCCGGCGGACGCTGTGGGCGTTTCCGGTGGGATTGGTCGCGGTGACGGTGCAGGGCGTGCTGTTTTTTCAGGCGAAATTTTATGCGGACGCGGCGCTGCAGATTTTCTTTTTTGCGGCGCTGGCGGGCGGCTGGTGGCATTGGGCGCGCGGGCGCGGAGCGAACGAGGCGGAGCTGCCGGTCACGGCGTTGTCGGGGCGCGGCCGGCTGGTGACGCTTGGGCTGGGCGTGGGTGCGACGGTGCTGTGGGCGGGGGCGTTGCGGACCTGGACGGATGCGGTGATGCCGTGGCGCGACGCGTTTATCGCGGCGTTCAGTGTGGCGGCGCAGGTGTTGCAGGCGCGGAAGGCGATCGAGAACTGGGCGCTGTGGCTGGTGGTCAATCTCGTGGCGATCACGGCGTATTGGACAGCGGACCTGGCTTACACGGCGTTGTTGTATGCGGTGTATTTCGGGCTGGCCGTGGTGGGCTGGCGGGCGTGGGCGCGGGCGCAACCGGGAGGCGGCCGTGGGTGAGGTGAAACGCGTGGTGGTGTTCGGCACGGAATCGACCGGGAAGACGACGCTGGCGGCGCGGCTCGCGGAACGATTCGGCGAGCCGTGGGCGGAGGAATTTGTGCGGGAGTTTTGGGAGATCAAGGCGGGCGAGCTCACGGCGGGCGACCTCGGCACGATCGCGCTGGGGCAGATGGCGAACGAGGACCACGCCGTGGCGGCGGCGCGGCGCGTGGCGTTTTTCGACACGGATTTGCTGACGTGCACGCTGTGGGACGACGTGCTGTTTCCCGGGGCGTGTCCGCCGTGGGTGCGGGCGGAGGCGGAGGAACGGGTGCGCGGGGTGGCGCTGTGGCTGTTGTGCGACACGGATGTGCCGTTCGAACCGGACTCGCAGCGGAGTTTTCCGGATCCGGCGGACCGGGCGCGCGGGCGGGCACTGTGGCGCGAGGCGCTGGAGCGGCGCGGGCTGCGGTTCGTGGAGATCGCCGGGAGCTGGGCGGAGCGGGAGCGCCGGGCGGCGGAGGCGGTGCAGAAACTCCTCGATTCCGCGGAGGAGTAACGTTTCCTTGGGCGAAGCGTCTCAGCCGTTCCCGCCGTCGGTTGGACGGCCCTTTTTACCCATGAAAACTCCGCTCCGTTTGTTTTCGGTCGCCCTGGTGGCGATCGCCTTCGCCCTGACGTCGGCCCGCGCGGCCGCGGCCGGCCCGCAACTCGGCATCCAGTCCTGGACGTGCCGCAACATGACCTTCGACGAGGTCGTGGATTTCGCGACCAAGCATCAGATCAAGAATCTGCAGCTGATCTCGAAGCACATCGATCCGAAGGGGCCGAAGGAGGAGTCGCTGCGCAAGAAGGCGATTTTGGATGCGCGCGGACTGACGTGCTACACGTTTGGCGTGAACGGCACGTCGATGGAGAAGGAGGAAAACCGGAAGCTGTTCGAATTTGCGAAGCTGATGGGGATCAAAGTCATCATCGTGGAGCCGAAGAATCTGGCGGAGTGGGACAACCTCGAGCAGCTGGTGAAGGACTACGACATCAAGCTCGCGATCCACAACCACGGCACGGGTTCGGTCTATGGCGATCCGGCGACGGTGCAAAAGGTGCTCGCCAAGCGCGACGCGCGCATCGGGGTGTGTCTCGATATCGGCTGGGTGACAGCGGCGGGGTTCGACGCGGCCAAGGTGTTCCGCGAGTACAACGGCCGCGTGTTCGACATGCATCTGAAGGACAAACGCGTCGTGCCGGCGGTGGCGGGGGTGATGGTGACCGACAAGAAGGGCGAAAAGAAACCGGCGGGTCCGACGATTCTGGACGTGGAAATCGGCACCGGGCAGGCGAACTACCAGGAGCTCTTTGCCGAGATCAAGAAGGCGAAGTGGTCCGGCGTGATGGCGATCGAGACCGACAATGCCGGATTTGCGCAGGACCCGAACAAGCTGGTTGCGGGCGCCGTGACGTTCTTCAAGACGAACGCGAAGTGAGCCGCCATCGCCCGGCGGGCGATAGCGAGAAGGGATCGCCGAGGCGCGGGGCGTCGGGCGAGGCCTTGGAAAAAGGCGTGGCGGCGGTCGAAGCGACCGCCGCTTTTTTCGGTATGCTGAGCATGTCATCCAACCAGCGAAGTGAAAGTCTTCGTCCCAGCCTGACCGAGGCGAAGGGTAGCGAAGC
>JBIKOK010000036.1:0-44276 GCA_044358025.1 Opitutaceae bacterium | reverse complement strand
CGGCGCACTGATGCCGGCCTCAATCACCGCAAACGCATGCGTCGCCGGGTCGAGCCGCGTGAGCGTGAGCGGCACTCCGAGGTGGTTGTTGAGATTGCCCTCGGTCGCGAGGACCCCGCCCGCGTCGGCGCCGAGCAGCAGGGCAAGGAGATTCTTGGTGGACGTTTTGCCCGCGCTGCCGGAGATGCCGACGACCGGACGGGAGAACAATCGGCGGTGGGCGCGGGCGACGGCCTGAAACGCCGCGAGCGGGTCGGCGACCACGAGTTGCGGCAGCGCCACGGCGGAGTCCGGCGTAGCGACCAGAGCGGCGCCGGCGCCGGCGGCGTGCGCGGCGGCGAGAAATTCATGGCCGTCGCGTTGGTCGGTTTTCAGCGCCACGAAGACTTGGCCGGCCCGCACGGCGCGGGTGTCGATGGCGAAACCCGTCAGAGGCGAACCCGGCGTCGCCGTCCAGCGGCCGCCGGTCCATTGCGCAAGAGTGTCTGGGGCGAACGCGGGCATTTAGCTCTTGAGTGCCTTGCAGGCGAGGAGTTCGCGGGCGACCTGACGATCGTCAAACGGAAACACGGTGTCGGCGTACTCCTGCACGATTTCGTGGCCCTTGCCGGCGATGAGGAGGCAGTCGCCGGGCTGGCACGCGTCGAGCGCAGCGCTGATCGCGCGCCGGCGGTCGTCGATCCACGCGATCCGGTCGGGCGCGGTGACGCCCGCTTTCATGTCGGCGAAAATCTGCCCGAGGGATTCGGTGCGGGGGTTGTCGGCGGTCGCGTAGGCGTGGTCGGCGGTGTCCTGCACGGCGCGGACCATGAGCGGCCGCTTGGTGCGGTCGCGGTGGCCGCCGCAGCCGAACACCACGTGCACCTTGCCGGGCGTGATGGCGCGGAGCATGCCGAGAGCGTTACGGAGCGCGTCGTCGGTGTGCGCATAATCCACGAGCACGTTGAACGGCTGGCCTTCGTCGATCCGCTCCATGCGGCCGGGCACGCCCTTGAAGGCGCGGAGCTTGGCGAGAAACACGACCGGATCCCGCCCGAGGCCCCAGGCGGTGGCGATCGCGGCGAGAAGATTGCTCACGTTGTAACGCCCGACCAGCGGCGAATCGATCAGCATCTCGCCCTGCGGCCAGACAAGCTTGAAGGTCGAATTTTTGCCGTTGAGCACGACCTGCTCGGCGCGGACCAGCGCACGGGGATTTTCACCGAACGTCACGAGCCGGGCGTGGGGCACTTCGGCCGAAATCGTCGCGGCGAGCTTTTCGCCGTGGGCGTCGTCGAGGTTGACCACGGCGACCTTCGGTTCGCTGCCGGTGCCGCCGGTGAAGAGGCGCGACTTGACTTCGAAGTAAGCCGCCAGGGTCTGGTGGTAATCGAGATGGTCGCTCGTCAGGTTGGTGAACACGGCGGCGCCAAAGTGGAGGCCGTGCACGCGCTGCTGGTCGATGCCGTGCGAGCTGACTTCCATCACCGCGTGCTTGCAGCCGTTGTCGCGCATCTGCGCCATGAGGCCGTAGACGTCGAGCGCCTCCGGCGTCGTGCGATACGACGGCACGGTGCGGGCGCCGAGGTCGTAGCTGATCGTGCCGAGCAGGCCGACGCGCTGGTCGCCGTTGAGCAGATGCTTGAGCAGGTGCGCGACGGTGGTCTTTCCGTTCGTGCCCGTCACCCCGATCACGGTCATGTCGCGGTCGGGAAATTTGTAATAGCGCTGCGCCACAAGCGCGAGGGTCTTGCGGGTGTCGGCTACGCGGATGAACGTGACTTTGGCCGGCGGGCACGACGGCATCTTCTGGACCACGATGGCGACGGCTCCGCGGCTCACCGCTTCGTCGATGAAGGTCGCGCCGTCGGCGTGGCGGCCCGGGAGCGCGAAGAACAGATTCCCCGGAACGACGCGGCGGCTGTCGACGGCGAGACCCGAGATCGGGCGGTCGGGCTCGCCCTTCACCGCGACGATTTCGCCGTCGCGAAAGTAGTCGGAGAGTTTCGGCGCCAGTTTGAAGACCCGGTTGAGGGCGAGCGTTTCACTGCGGGAGCGGCGCGCGGGGCGCGGCTGGAACGCGTGGATTAGCGAGTAATTTTGAGTGAGATAGCCGATCACGGGCGGGCTCCTTGCATGGCGACGAGTTGGACGGGAGAGGCGGCCGTGGCACCGTTGGCGGCGCTGCGGTCGAGAAGGGGGATGAGCTGTTCGCCGATGCGGCGGAACGACGGCGCGGCGACTTTGCCGCCGTAGGCGACCCCGCCGGGGCAGGCGGCGTCGGCATCGTCGATGATCACGGAGATCACGATCTGCGGCCGGCTCGCGGGGAAGAAGCCGACGAAAGAGGCCACGTGGTGTTTGCGCGAGGGCATGAGCTTGATTTTTCCGCTGGGCATCACCTCGGGCAGGTATTTTTGGGTCGTGCCCGTTTTGCCGGCGACTTCGTAGCCGGGAATCGCCGCCTCGGGCGCGGTGCCGCCCACCGTCGCACAACCCGCCAACAGCCGCGCCATCGTGCGCGCGGTGGGCGCGGAGATGACGCGGCGCGTTTCGGTGCGTTCAAAACGGTAGACCGGCACGCCCGCATGATCGCGGACATCCCGGATGATCTGCGGCTCGAGCAGCACGCCGCCGCTCGCAATGACGCCCATCGCCTGGTGCATCTGCAGCACCGTGACGGCGACGCTCTGTCCCATCGGCATGCGCGTGATCGTCAGGTCGTCCCAGCGCTTGGGCGTGTGCATGATTCCGGGCTCCTCGCGCCCGCCGGGGAAGCCGGTCCGCCGGCCAAAGCCGAAGGCGCGGGCGTAATCGTAGAAGCGCTGCTCGCCGAGCTTCATCGCGAGTTGGGCCGCGCCGCGGTTGCTGGAGTGCGAGATAATTTCGGCGACGGACAACGGATGGTCGAAATGGTGGTCCTCACCGGGCAGCCCGCGCACTTTGTTGCGGTAGTCGATCTTGGTGATCGAGCAGTCGAACAGGCTGTCCGGAGTCACCAGCCCCTGGTCGAGCGCGGCGGCCGCGGCGACGATCTTGAAGACCGAACCGGGTTCGTAGACGTCGGCAACGGCGATGTTCTTCAGCCGCGCCAACTGGTCGGCCGGAACCTTGTTATACTCGTTGGGATTAAAACTCGGATAGTTGCCCAACCCCAGAATGAAGCCGTCGCGGGCATCGCTCACCACAATGGACGCTTTCAACGGACGGTATTTCTCCGCGATGATCGCGAGTTCGTGTTCGACGATGTTCTGGACGTGGGTGTCGAGGGAAAGGGTGACGCCGTAGCCGTCCACGCGCTCGACCGCCCGCGTGCTGAACTGCGGCAGCTCTTTCGCCCGGCCGTCGCGCTCGCCCTCGCGCCAGCCGTCCTGGCCGCGCAAATAGAAATCGGCGAAGCGCTCGATGCCGGCGACGGGTTGCTGGGTCCGGTCGACAAAGCCGAGGACGTGGGACCCGAGTTGGTTGTGCGGATACGCCCGGCGGAAGCTGCCCGTCGAATAGACGCCCTTGATGCCGAGCTTCTTCACCTCGTCATAGGTGGCCTCAGAGATTTCGTCGGCCAGCTTCGCCCACTGGATTTTGCGGCGGCCGTTCGCGTCGGGCTCGGCGTCGAACTCCGTGTCGTCGGCGGCGGAAACGGTGACGGCGAAAGCGGGCGCCGGTGCCGACTCGCCGGACTCGGCCTCAAGATTGGTGGCGACGGCCGCGGCGTCGGCCGGCGCGGGCGCCCCGGCGGACACGGTTGGCGCCCGGTTCAGATTGAACACCAGGCCCGGGCGCGGCGCGGAAGCCCCAGTCGCCGACGCCGATGCGGCGGGGGCCGTCGCGGCCGCGGAAGCGCGGAACTTGGTGGTAAAGATGCGGCGCAGCTCCGGCTCGGGCAGACCGATGAGGGCGGCGAGTTGCGGCCATTTTTTCTCGTCCTCCTTGCGCAGCGATTGCGGATCGACGCCGAGCTGGAGCACCGAACGGCTCGTCGCCAGCCGGGCCCCGCGCGCATCGAAAATGTCGCCGCGGCGGGATTTTTCCACAATCAGCTGCCGGCGCGTCTTCGCGATAGTGCCCACGAGTTCGTCGCGGTTGATCACGTGCAGCCAGACGAGGCGCACACCGATGCCGCCAAAGCAGCCGAACAGCACCACCGAAAGCAGGACGATGCGGTAGTTGGAGGCGAAACCCTTGGACATGGCTCAGTTTCCCTGCGCGACCCGGAAGGTGACGGGCACGAAGCCGTCGTTAAAAAGATTGCTGTCGCGGCGGCGCGCGAGGCGCATGACGGGATCCTCGGTCACGCGGACCACCTGGGCGTCCGTCGCAGGCGCGAGGCCAAGGTGCCAACCGGCGTTCCGACGCGTGAGGGCCGGGAGACTCTGCTCGGACTCGACGACGGTCGCAGTCGCGTCATGGCGGCGCTTGACCTCGTCAATCCCGGCCTGGAGCGCCCGGTTGGATTTCGCGAGGACGGTAATCTGGTGGCGCATCCACACGGTGCCGAGACCGATGGAGCCGCCGAAGCCGAAGCTGACAAGCAGGCAGACGAGCAGCTGGTTCACAAACGCATGGGAGTCGTTCTTGCGCATCGGGGGGAGCGGGCTGGAGGTTGAAGCGGAGGAAAGGGGGCGGCGGCTCAGAGCTTGCGGAGCGCACGGAGCTTCGCGGAACGGCTGCGGGGGTTGACGCCAATCTCATCGGCCCCGGGCGTCGTGGGCTTGCGCGTGAGCGGGTCGGCGAGTTTCACCCGCAGGTCCTGCGGGAGGCTGTCGGTGGCGCTCTCGGGCTGGCCGCACATGCGGCGGAAAAACTGCTTCACGGGACGGTCTTCCAGCGAATGGAAGCTGATCACGCAGAGCACCCCGCCGACGGCGAGTTTCGCAAACGCCGCGGGCAGCGCGCGCTCAATGGCGCCCAGCTCGTCGTTGACGGCGATACGGAGCCCTTGGAACGAGCGGGTGGCCGGGTGAATCTTCGACGCGTGCCGGTCGCGCGGCGGAATCGCGTCGGCAATCACGGTGGCGAGCGACGCGGTGCGCGCGAGCGCTCCTGTGCCCCGCGCGGCCATCAACGCCCGGACGACGCGACGCCAATTCGGCTCCTCGCCGCCATCGCGGATGGCACGGACCATCATGTCCTCCGTCGCGGTCTCCAACCACCGGCTCGCCGGGACCCCGTGGCGCGGATCCATCCGCATGTCCGCGGGCGCGTCATGGCGGAACGAGAAACCCCGCTCGGTCTCGTCGAGTTGAAACGACGAAACGCCAAAGTCGAAGAGGATGCCGTCAAATCCGTCCGCCGCAAAACCAGCCAGGAGACCGAAGTCGAGGTCGACGAGTTCGAAGCGCCCGGCGAATTCCGCCGCCAGCGCGGCCGCCCGCGGCGCCGCCGCCGGATCCCGGTCGAGCGCGACCACGCGGGTGCCCGGGGCCGCTGCGAGGAGGGCCCGCGTATGACCGCCTCCGCCAAACGTGCAGTCGAGGTAGCGTCCGCCCGCCCGGGGCGCGAGCAGTTCCAGGACCTCGCGCAGCAACACGGGTTGGTGACCGGGGTTCATGGTCGCGGCAAAATTATCACCGGGCCCCAGAGCCATGAGCGAGGTTCCGCACGTGGGCGGATTTTCTCAGGCCGACGACGCGCAAGACGAGCCCGTCGCGCACCCGCGACGTCACCGGGGTGGCAGCGGGCGTGGCGGGGCGCACGCGGTTTTCGGTCAACCGCGGGACGCCGCGGACCGCGGACGGGGCGATGATCGAAGTGACGGTGGTCGCCTTGCGCACGGGCTTCGGTGCGAGGGCGAGTTGGAATGGGGTTGAGCGGCGCATGGGTTAGATTCCGAGGCGGCGCATCGTCTCGCCCTTTTCCTTCGCCGCACTGGCCTGCGTCTCCGACCAGCAGGCCGGATTGTAGACGTTGAACTTCGTGTAACCGCCCACGAGGATCGCCTCGCCACTCTTGTCGCCGCCCTCGATGCCGGCGTGCGCGAGCAACTCCGCGTTCAGCGAAATGCGCCCGGCCTTGTCGAACCACAGCTGCTGGGTTTTGGAAAAATACGTCGCGATAAAATCCTGCCCCGCGTCGTCGCTCAACGCGACCTGCTCGACCTTCGCGCGCAGTTTCGCGGCCTCCGCCAGCGGCAGCACGGAGATGTAATTACCGTTTTTCCCGCTCTGCGGCA
This sequence comes from Opitutaceae bacterium, assembly GCA_044358025.1. Lineage (GTDB taxonomy): Bacteria > Verrucomicrobiota > Verrucomicrobiia > Opitutales > Opitutaceae > GAS368. The sequence continues at coordinate 38,125 of JBIKOK010000036.1, read as the reverse complement.
CGGCCAGCAGCACATCGTCCGCATCGTGCGCGAACCTCCAAGCCGACGGAATCGTGATACGATTCCGGTCGTCCAACGAGTGCTTAAAATGACTCGTATAACTCGGTTGGTTGGCCTGCGACATGGGTGGGCGGGACACTCTGGGTCCCATTTCTAAACATTTCCTCCCATTTCAACCCCACGTCAAGCGATTTACCTCTGAGAATTCCGGTTTTTGCTCACAACTTATGCGCAATTTTTCGGCGGTAGAAAAAAGCGCAAAAAAACCGGCCGAACCGCATCTGCGCGGCCCGAAATCCGCGCTCCGCCGCGTTCGAAAATACACGCGTCCGCCCCCACCCAGCAGCCCTTTCTCGCGCCCCGCCCGCCGGCTCCTCGCGCTTTCGGCCACCGCGGGTGCGCCTCAACCGCGCGTCCGCCCCCGGTCCCTCGCGGTTCGCCGCGGTCGCCCGGCGGATCACCGCACACGGCGGCCTGCGCCCGCGTCGCACGCGCGGCGGGCTTATCGCTCCTCGCTCAACATCTACTCCTTTGCAGAAAAACGTTGTCGTCGCGAAACGCGCCCCAAAGTCTCATCTTCTGTTCGCAACTCTGGCTCGACCTCCACCGACTCCACCCTCTACGACTTAGACGCGTCCGTCCCCTCGACCCCGCCGATCATAGCCGCCCCACCCCGCACTCTGCCCGCCCCCGCGACTCCTCTTTTTCCTCCTCCCAACCAAAAATAACATGAGCGAAACCTCGTCCTCCTCCCCCGCCACGCGTAGCGAATACTCCTACGCGTTTCTTATTATCCGCCTGTGGCTCGGCCTCCGCGCGCTGTTCGCGGGCCTCGAAAAATTCGAGAGCCAAGGCGCTTACTCCTTCGAAGCTTACTATACGAACATGAAGCGCATGGCGGCCGGCATCACGGGCGCGTCGTTTCTCCCGATGTGGGCCACCAAGCTCTTCGCCATGAGCATCGGTTACGTCCTCATCGTGGTCGGCCTCACTCTGCTCCTCGGGATCAAAACCCGTCTCACGCTCCTCGCGCACGGCCTCCTCTACGTCGCCCTCTCCTTCGGACTGATGGTGGTCCAGGAAGGCGAAGGCGTGGCTTGGCTCGGGATGCACGTCGTTCTCGTCGTCGGCGGCCTCCTCCTCGCCCAATACAACCGTTTCGCCCTCGTGCGCGACTAACCGGCCCCGGCCCACAACGCCTCCGACCCGCCATGTCCGACACCCTTTCCTCTTCCCTCACCCGTCGCGATTTTCTCAGCACGAGCGCCAAGCTCGGGGCCTTTATCGCCGCGGCGCCCTACATCGCCCGCGGGGCCGACGCCACCGGGGCCGATCAAGTCAACGTCGCCGTCATCGGCTGCGGCGAACAGGGCCGCATCCTCATCAACGCGGCGCTGAAAATCCCGGGCGTGCGCTTCAAAGCCGTCTGCGACATCTGGGCGGTCAACCGCAACTACGCTGAAAATATCCTGAAGAAATTCGGCCACGACCCGAAACCCTTCGAGGACTATCGCGAGTTGCTCTCCACCGTGAAGGATATCGACGCCGTGATCATCGCGACGCCCGACTTCAAGCACGCCGAGCACACCGTCGCCGCGCTCAAGGCCGGCAAGCACGTTTACTGCGAGAAACTCATGTCCAACACCATCGAGGGCGCCCGCTCGATGGTCGTCGCCGCCCGCGAAACGAAAAAACTCCTCCAGCTCGGTCACCAGCGCCGCAGCAATCCACGTTACATCCACGCGAAGGACAAAATCGTCACCGGCAACCGGCTCCTCGGCCGCGTCACCAACATCACGGGCGAATGGCACCGTGCCGTTTCCGCCGACCTCGGCTTTCCCGCCGGCAAGGGCCTCTCGGAGGCCAAGCTCGCCGAATACGGCTACGCCAACATGCACGAGTTCCGCAATTGGCGCTGGTTTAAGCGCTATGCCGGCGGCCCCATGTCCGACCTCGGCGCCCACCAGATCGACATCTACAACTGGATGCTCGGCGTCAATCCCCGCTCCTGCATGGCCAGCGGCGGCGTCGACTACTACAAAACCCACGAGTGGTATGACAACGCGATCGCCATCTTCGAGTATGAGACCAAGGAAGGCATCGTCCGCGCGACCTACAACGTCCTCACCACCACCAGCGCCGGCGGCGGCTACCATGAGTATTTCATGGGCGACGAGGGCGCGTTGAAGATTTCCGAAAATCCGCGAGCGACCAAACTCTACCGCGAAGCCCGCGCCCCCGAGTGGGATGCGTGGACCGCCCAGGGCGTGGTGGCCGCGCCGCTCTCCGGCGAAGGCGCCCCCCCGGCGGTCAAACCCTGGGAAAAAGTCGGCGTGAAAAAACTCGGCGGCCCCTCGAAGGCCACCGTCGACGTTCGCGAAACCGCCGCCCTGTCCGCGTGGGATATTCCGGTCACCCTCGACAAGGCCATTCACCAGCCCCACCTCGAAAACTTCTTCGACGCGGTCCGCAAGGGCACGCCGCTCAACTGCTCCGGCGAAGCCGCCTTTGCCAGCGCCATCACCATCCTCAAAATCAACGAAGCCGTCGCCGCCCAAAAGACCCTGACCTTTGCGCCGGGTGATTTCATCGCCTGATCCTGACCTCTCCCCCACCGCTCCCTCCCATGAAACGTTCCCGTCTCTCCCTCCTCCTCTCCCTCGTTGCGCTCACGAGCGCCGTCCAAGCCGCGGACCAGGTTCCGCTCAAACTCGAGCTGCCCAAGCCGCTCTTCGCCGGCACGCCCCGGCCGATCTCGCTCCCCAACCTCGAAAAACCCCGCACCGGCAAACGCCCCGACCTCATGGTCCCCGCCGGCACGGTCAACCTGTCCAAGGGCAAGACCGTCACCAGCAGCGACTCGCTGCCCGTCATCGGCGAACTCGCCTTTCTGACCGACGGAGACAAGTCCGGCACCGACGGCACCTACGTGGAGCTCGGGCCCACCCCGCAATGGGTGCAACTCGATCTCGGCGCCTCCGCCAAAGTCGCAGCCATTGCCGTCTGGCACTTCCACTCCCAGGCGCGCGTCTATCACGACGTCGTCGTGCAAGTTTCAAATGACAAGGATTTCAAGACCGGCGTCACCACGGTTTACAACAACGACGACGACAACTCCTCGAAGCTCGGCAAGGGCAAGGACCTCGCCTACATCGAGAACTTCGAAGGCCGCCTCTTCGACGCGAAGGGCGCCGCCGGCCGCTACGTCCGCCTCTACAGCAACGGCAACACCTCCGACGAACTGAACCACTACTGCGAAGTCGAGGTTCACGGCACGATCGCGAAGTAACCCGACGCACCGTTTGTCAGCATCAGCGAGGGCGGACGATTTGTCCGCCCTTTCTTGTGCCCGGACCCCGCGGACGTCTTACTCCCGCTTATGTTCGCCCCCTTGAGTCGCTGGCTGTCGATCGCGCTCGTCGCGCTGGCGGCGCTGTGGCTGCGGACCCACGACCTCGCGCGCCGGCCCATGCACGCCGACGAGGCGAACCAGGCCGTGAAACTCGGCGAACTCCTCGAACACGGCCGCTACGCGTTCGACCCGCACGACCACCACGGGCCCACCCTCTACTACTTCGCCGTGCCGGTCGCGTGGCTGCGCGGTGAGACCACGCTCGCGACGCTCTCGGAAACCTCCGTCCGCCTCGTCCCCGCCCTCGTCGGCACCCTCGGCGTGCTGTTGCTCTTCGCCCTCGCCGCGCCGCTTGGCCACTGGCCCGCGCTCGCCGCCGCCGCGCTCATGGCCGTGGCCCCGGCGTCCGTTTACTACAGCCGCTACTTCATTCAGGAAACCCTCCTCGTCACCTTCACCCTCGCCCTGCTGGTCTGCGCGCGCCGCTGGTGGGTCACCGGCCGCACGGCCTGGGTCGTGACCGCCGGCGCCTGCGCCGGACTCATGCAGGCCACAAAAGCCAGCGCACCGCTCTTCGCCGCCGCAGCGCTCGTGGCTCTCCTGCTGGTCCACCGCACGCGTCCCGTGACGCCCCGCCTCGCGCGCGACCTCACCCTGGCCTTCACCGCGGCCCTCGCCGTCGCCGCCCTGTTCTATTCGTCGTTCGGCACGCACCTCTCCGGCCTCCGCGACGCCGTCGCAACCTACACCCACGCCTCCGGCCGCGCCACCACGGGCGCCAGCGGCCACGAGAAACCCTTCTGGTATTACCTGAGCCTCTTTGGCTGGCACCGCGCAGGCGGTCTCCTCTGGCAACAGCTCGCCTTCTCCCTGCTCGCCCTCGCCGGCGCGATCGTCGCGTTGGCCTCCCGCCAAAAATTTCTCCGCTGGGCGGCACTCTCTACCGTCCTCCTCGTCGTCGCGCTCTCGCTACCGCCCTACAAAACGCCGTGGCACGCCGTCCATCTGGTCCCGGGCTTCGCCCTCCTCGCCGCCGGGGCCCTCGCCGCCCTGCCCTCGCGCGGACTTGCGCTCGCCGTCGCCGGCTGCGCCCTCGCGCTCCAACTCACGCAGACCAAACTCGCGGTGTTTCTCCGCCCCGCCGACGCCCGCAACCCGTTCGCCTACGTCCACAGCTCCCCCGACGTCCGCAAACTCCGCGAACTCGCCGAAGCGGCCCTCGCCCGCCAACCCGCCGGCATCATCCGCGTGATCAGCGAGGAATATTGGCCCATGCCCTGGTATCTGCGCACCGTCCCCGCCACCTCGGTCGGCTACTGGCCCGCGCCTCCCGCCGCCTGCGACGGCGCCCTCGTCGTCGCGTCCGCCGCCCAGGCCGTCGCGGTGCGCGCTCGGCTCCGCGGCGACTACCACGAATCCTACCTCGGCCTCCGCCCCGGCTTCCTCTGCGTCGTCTTCACGCCCGTCTCCGCCCCGCCATGACGCCCCCCCCGCACTACTCGCTCGTCGTCCCATTCTACAACGAAGCCGGCAATATCCTTCCGCTCATCGGCACGGCCGTCGCCGTGCTCGACGCCCTCCACCGCGATTACGAAATCATCCTCGTCAACGACGGCAGCACCGACGCGACGGCCGACGAAATCGCCGCCTGCATCGCCCGGTGGCCGCACTGTCGCGCGCTCCACCAGCCGCGCAACCTCGGCCAGGCCACCGCCCTCCTCGACGGCCTCCGCACCGCCCGCGGCGAAATCCTCCTCGCGATGGACGGCGACGGCCAGAACGACCCGCGCGACCTCCCGCTGCTGATCGCCCCCGTCGAGGCGGGCACCCTCGACGTCGCCTGCGGCTGGCGCCACGCGCGGAACGATTCCTGGCTGCGTCGGCGTATGTCCCGCCTCGCGAATCTCGTGCGCGGCCGCTTCCTCGGCGACCGCCTCCATGATAGCGGCTGCCAGCTCCGGGCGATGCGCCGCGAGGTCGTCGCCTGCCTCTTTCCCTTCGAGCTGCTCCAGTCCTTCCTGCCCGCAATCGTCGTGGCCGACGGTTTTCGCCTCGGCGAATTCCGCGTGCGCCACCACCCGCGCACGCGCGGCGAAGCCAAATACGGCCTCCGCCAACTCTGGTGGCGCCCCGCCCTCGCCATGTTCCGCCTGCGCCGCCGTCTCAAACAACGCCGATGACTTGGCCCGAATTTCACCACGAGGCGATGGCCACCACCTTCGCCCTCGTCATCGCGGACCACCCGTCCGACTACGCCCGCCAGGCCGCCGCCGCCGCCTTCCGCGAACTCGACCGGCTCGAAAGCGAACTCAGCCGCTACGTGGAATCGAGCGACATCGCCCGCGCCAACCGCCTCGCCCCCGGCGAGACGATGGCGATCGGCGACGATGCGCTCCAATGCCTCCTCATCGCGGCCGATGTCTCGCTCGCCACGCACCGCGCCTTCGACGCCGCCTACGCGTCGGTCCGCGCGCCGGACCAGCCCGACGACGCCCCGCTGTTCACCCTCGACCCCGCGTCCCATACGCTGACCTCGCACGCCACCCGCCTGCACCTCGATTTGGGTGCCGTCGGCAAGGGCTACGCGCTCGACCGGATGGCCGCGCAACTCGCCGAATGGTCCGTCACGACCGCGTGCCTCCAGAGCGGCGGCAGCACCGCCCTCGCCCTCGCGCCTCCCGCCGGCCACCCCGGCTGGCCCGTCGGCTTGGGCGAAGACGCGACGCACCGGATTCTCCCGCTCGCCCACGTCGCGCTCAGCGGCTCCGGCATCGCGGTGCAGGGCGCCCACCTGATCGACCCGCGTACCGGCGCACCCGCCCCACGCACCACCCGCGCCTGGGCCCTCGCCCCGACCGCCGCGCTTTCCGACGCGCTTTCCACCGCCTTTTTTGTTCTGCCCGAGGAAGACATCGCCGCGTTTTGCGCCGCGCATCCGGCCATCGGCGCCGCGAGCGCTGCCTCCGGGACCCACCTCGTGGCCTACGGCGCGCTGCGGCCGCACCTCTGAGGGCTTCGCCGCCACCCGCATTCCGCAAACGCTGCGGAGCGTTTCGCAAAAACCGCTCAGTCACGGATCCTTCCGTGCCGTAGGCTGCCGCGCCTCCCACTCCCATGCCCCCCACGGCACCCAATGCGAGCACGTCGAAATACGCGTGGTCGCTTATCGCTCGGACTGCGCCACCCAAGCGCGCCGCCGCCGAGCGCGTCGCCGATTTCAACGAAATCTATTCCGACTACGACGAAGCCACGGTCCGCGAACAGGCCAGCCGTTGCATCCAGTGCCCCAACGCTCTCTGCGCCCAGGCCTGCCCGCTCTCCAACCGCATCCCGGAATGGCTCGCGCTCGCCGCCCAGGGCCAGTTCCTCGAGGCCGCCGCCCTCTCCCAGTTGACGAGCAACATGCCCGAGATCTGCTCGCGGGTCTGCCCGCAGGAACGGCTCTGCGAAGGCGCCTGCATCCTCAACTGCAAGAGCGACCCCGTCGCCATCGGTTCCGTCGAACGGTTCATCAACGAATACGCTTTCGCCCACGGCGCCGTCGACGCCACGCCCACCACCCCCAACGGTCTCCGCGCCGCCATCATCGGCTCCGGTCCCGCCGGCATGGCCTGCGCCGACGAACTCGCCAAACTCGGCTACGCCGTCACCGTTTTCGAGTCTCTGCTCCTGCCCGGCGGACTCCTCGTCAACGGCATCCCCGCCTTCAAACTCGAAAAATCCATCGTGGCCCGGCGCGTCGATCTCCTCGCAAAACGCGGGGTCGAATTCAAACTCGGCGTCGCCATCGGTCGCGACGTCTCCTTGGCGGAACTCCGCCGCACGCACGACGCGGTCTTCCTCGGCCACGGTGCGCAGAAATCCAAAACCGCCGGAGTCCCCGGCGAAAATTTGTCCGGCGTCGAACAGGCCCTGCCCTTCCTCATCCAGAAGAACGTCGCCTCCGACCTCGTCGGCCTCCCGCCCATCGACGTCGTCGGCAAACACGTCGCCGTCCTCGGCGGCGGCGACACGGCGATGGATTGCCTCCGCACCGCCCTGCGCGCCGGCGCCGCCTCCGCCGTCTGCCTCTATCGCCGCGACTTCGCCAACATGCCCGGCAGCCGTAAAGAATACTACAACGCCCTCGAAGAAGGCGCCGAATTCCAGTTTCTCACCAACCCGACCGAAATCCTCCCCGACGGCCGCGGCGGTCTCGCCGGCGTGCGCTGCGTGAAGATGGAGCTCGGCGCCCCCGACGCCTCCGGCCGCAGCAAGCCACGCGCCGTCCCCGGCTCCGAATTCGACGCCCGCGTCGACCTTGTGCTCGTCGCCTATGGCTTCGATCCCGTGTCGTTCCCCGAAGACAGCGAGTTTTCCGCGATCAAGGTCAACGAGTGGGGCGGCATCGTCGTCGACCGCAACCAAATGACGAGCCTGCCCGGCGTCTTCGCCGGCGGCGACTCCGTGCGCGGCCCCAGCCTCGTCGTCCACGCCGTCCGCGACGCCCGCCGCGCCGCCGCCGGGATCCACCGGCAACTCGCCGCCAAGCTCACGCCCGCCGCCGTCTGATCGCGCGCCGTCCCTCGCGCCCGCGGTCCGCCCGTTTCGCCGGCGCCCCGAGCTCGGGCCACCCGTGCGGGGGACATTTTGCTGTCCATCCGCGGCGAAAAAACGCTTCCTGATCCTCCGCACCATGCACGCGCCCACCAATATCCAGCTCATCGGCACCGAAGTCGCCATCGTCTGGGACGATGGCGCGGAAAGCTACCTCGCCTGCGAGAAGCTCCGCGCCGCCTCCCCCAGTGCGAGCAACATGGGCGAAGTCGACATTTTCGGCCACAAATACGGCGGCGACGGCCCGAAGAAATTCCCCGGCGTCCAGGTCGTTGGCTGGGCCATCGTCGGCAACTACGCTATCCGCTTCGATTTCAGCGACGGCCACAACACCGGCCTCTACAGCTACGACTACCTGCGCAAACTCGCCGCGTCGTGAGCGACCACCGCGGGCTTGCACGAGTCCGAGGGAGGAGCCCGCTTGCGGGCGATTCGCCGACCTTTCATTTTCCCATCGCCTGCCAGCAGGCTCCTACCTCCAGTCATTCCGCATGAGCACCTACGTCTTTCCCGCCCGCACCACGACCGCCGACATCGAGCTCGGCACGACGCTCCAGCCGAAATTCGGCCCGGACGGCCTGATTCCCTGCATCACCCAGGACGTCCACACCGGCGAAGTCCTCATGTTCGCATTCATGAACGCCCAGTCGCTCACGCACACGCTGACGACGAAAAAAGCCACCTACTGGAGCCGCTCCCGCCACAAACTCTGGGTCAAAGGCGAAGAATCCGGCAACGTCCAGCACCTCCGCGAAGTCCGCACCGATTGCGACCAGGACGTGCTCCTCATCAAGGTCGAGCAAACCGGTGCCGCCAACGCCAGCTGCCACAACGGCTACAAGTCCTGCTTTTACCGCAAGCTCGCCGACGACGTGAACCCCGCCGACCCCGCGTCCTTCAAACTGCAGTTCACGTCCCAGCCCCTCTTCGACCCGGCCACGGTCTACAAAAAAAAGTAACGCCACCGCGCACTACGTTTAGCCGGCCCACCTGCCGCAGGCTGAACGGCTCGATCGCACGTGCAAGCCGGCGCACGCTTGCCCCGTGCCGTCAAACTGCGCGGCCCCTCACAGGTCGAACTTCACCTGCAAAATGTAGAGCGCGGGATCGACGATGCGGTAGGCGAGCGGGATGCCATTGGGGAAGGCACCGACGGGTTGCAGGCGGCCGTTTTCACCGAGGTTGCGGGCGTTGAGTTGGAGCGTGGCGCCGACTTTGTTCGCGAAGAGCTTCATCCGGTAGCTCACGAACGCATCCACGTAATAATGCGCCTTGTCGTAGATCGGGCGGTTGGGATCGAGCTCGGTGATCGACGCGGGAAACGGCTGCACGCCGTAGTAGCCGATGCCGCCCTTGTCCTCCCACCGCACCGCGCCGCCGACATTGAAATTCCGCAGAATCCGATGCTGGGTGAGCCCGGCCAATTGGTAACTGGTCGAGGCTTTGAGGCGGTAACGCCGGATCTGCGGATTCGATTTCCCCTGCTGTTGCTGGAGGATCTTGAAGGGCAGATCGACGTTGTTGGTGAAATAGCTGTGCGCCGTGTTGCCGCCGTAGGGGGTATCCCACCACAGCGTGTTGGTGCGCGGGTCGACGATCTTGGTCCAAAACGGCAGGCGCCGCGCAATCCACTCGGTCGTCGCCGGGTTGACGTTCGTGTTGATCGTCTCGGTGTCGCTGAACGACGACTGCACCGTCCAGTATTTGCTCGGGTTGAAATTCAACTCGATCTCCGTGCCGCGCGACTCCACGTCCTGAGTCGACGAAATACCGGGATCGGGGAGCTGAAGTTCATGCTGCTCTTCGACGGAGAGTCCCGTCTGGCGCGCAATCTCGGCGTCCACCTGAGCCGTCGTAAAGGTCGGGTTGAACTGCGTGATCCAGGCGCGGGCGTTGTTCACCAATTGGTGGGCGTCGCTCTGAAACACGTCGATGCGCAGGCTGCGTTGCGCGATCGTCGCCGCATCGCCGCCGCGGGTCTTGATGCGCTTAGTCTCGAACCGGTTTACCCGCAGCACGAACTTGCCGTCGTTCATATTCAGCCAAAAACCCCAGTCCTTGCCCTCGCCCGTGGAGTTCGGCAGTTGCCGGCGAAACTGGTCCTGCTGCGGCCCCTGCGGATTGAAGCTGTCGCTCTGATTGTAGGTGAGCGAGAGCCCATTGAGCACGCGTGCCGCGAGGCCCGTTGCCCCAGCCTGCTGCCCCGCGCGGTCGATAAAACCCACGTCACGAAACGGCCGCAGCACCGCGCCGGCCGTCTTGGTCGGTCCGCCGTTCTTGGCGTAGTCGCCGCCCGCCCAACCATTGATCACCGGGTAGTCAAAATCGCTGCCGTCCGCCAACAGACGCCGCGGCTCCGTGCCCCGCTTGTCGTAAACCTTGTCGTCGCGGGTGCCAAACGTCGTGACCAAGCGGCCGCCAAAAAACCTGCTCTGGATGACGCCGCCCGTCGTTTTGCTCACGGTCTGGGAATTGCTACCGCCGCCCGCGCTGTCGAGCGTCGGCCGCTGGTCGAGCCGCGCGGGTTCACGTTGGAAGACTCCCGTCGCCGCGTTGCCCCACACATAAGTCGCCGGGCCATACGCAAACGTGCTCGGCGCATAGTCGACATTCGTCCCGTTCGCATCGCCGAGGTAGTAGCGGAAATAGCCCCGAAAGCGCGCCGCACCGGCCGTCTGGCCCCCGTTGATATTGCCGTTGAGGGCCGGCAGAGTCCCCGGTGGCACCCACGAGTGATTCGACGCCAGCACGTCGCGGTAACTGTATCGGCGCGTCCACGTATAGCCGTATTCGTCGTAGCCGGTCATAGTGTGCAGGCCGACCCACTTGAGCCACGACTTCTCCCGCGTGAGATCGAGTTTGTAGGCGAGCTGCGCCCGAAACGTCTCGCTCCGGCCAGGAATCCACTGGGTGAGCGGCTGATCGAGGCCGACATAGGGGCGGCCGAAGAACGGATTCGGCGAGCCATCGAGCAAACGAGCGTTGACGTCCACGAGCAGCGTGTTCGTCGCCGCGAGGCCGAAGAGATTGCGCTGGTAGCGTCGGGCGTCTTCGCGCGCCCAATCACCCGAGCCGGCCAAGGTTTGCCGGGCTGTGCTGAAAAACACCTGCTGCACCTGAACGCGTGCGACCAGCGTGCGGTCCGTCAGGCGGTTCATGGCCCCGAGATTGACCGAGGACCAATCGTAGTAGGTCTTGTCGCTGAGCGAGGGCGTCGTGGTGAACAGTGGTTGGCTCGTAATACGGCCACCGGCGACTCCCGTCGCCGGACTCGCCGCCATGTAACGGTTGCTGGAATTATTGAGCAGCGGCGAGACGGACGCGTTCGTGTTGCCCGTGGGCGTTGTCCAGTAGGCGACCGCGCCTTGGTCGACAAACACGTAGCTCTTGTCGGCGCCGGAAAACGTCCGCTGAAAGACATCCGGGATGCTGGCGTCACTCGTGATCGCGGTGCGCGTGGCCGCGGGGCCCGGGCCATTGAGGCCGATCGTCGTGCCGTTGACGGTATAGGTCGACGTGACCGGGTCCCACGCGGGCTTGCCGCTCGCGAGCCAATAAGAGATTCCGTCGCGCGGCATGATCGTGTTGGGCCGGTTTCCATTCATCCGGTAATAAGCATAGGACGCATTGATCGTCGTCCATTTGAACGGCTTGAACTGGACCATGCCGTTGTAGCGCACCGTATCGGTGCCGGACGGTTTGCGCACATAGCCGTCGTGTTGAAACGCGCCGCTCACCCGCAACGCGAGGCGGTTCTGCAAGAGCACGCGGTTCGCATCGAGATCGAAGCGATAGCCGCCCAGACTGTCCGCCCGTGACCCGACCTGCGTGCGATCTCTCGATGGATTGGCGTTCGCCGGGATGAGATTGAGCGTGCCACCCGGACTACCGAGGCCGAAGACATTGGCATTTGGCCCACGGCTCAGCTCGACGCCTTCGATGTTGAGCGGATCGACGGGTGTCAGGCCCGACAATCCGACGTTGCCAAAAGAAAGATTGGCCGCGCCGATGCCGCGCACGCGGTTCGCGCCGCGGGGGTTGTTCTGCACGTTGTCCGCCACGCTGCCGGCATTGTTCACGGCAAAGTCCGTATAATCACCGCTACCCTCGGTGCCGACCGAGTAGAGAAAAATGTCGTTGATATCGAGCATCGCGAAATCCGCCATCTGCTCCTTGCTCATCACGGTGATGGCTGCACCGATGTCCTCCAGTTTCGAGTTGAGGCGGGTGCCGGACATCGTGTTGCCGGAGAAGTAGCCCTTCGTATCGGCCGTGACCTCGAAGGGACTGAGTTGGACGGGATCCTCGGCGAACGCCCCGGCGTTCGCCGGCGGCCGGACGGATTGGGCGTGGACCGCCGTTGTGATAAGGACGGCGGCCCACGAGAGGCGTTGGGGAATGACGGTCATGGCAATGGGCGGTGGGAGGGTCCCGATTAAGCAATCTGCGGAACTTCGAAGTTCTTCCGGTATTCGCGCGTGAGCTGAGGATTGAACGCGGCGTCCTTGAATCGTTCGGCCTTCGGGTCGAACTCGAGCGAGCGACCCGCGCGAAACGCGATATTGCCCAGGTGGCAGTGCACGCAGGACTGATGCGCCTCGAGCGGCGACATGGGAAGATCGGCCGGCTTGCGGGAGCGCACGGCGGCAAAGAAGCGCTGCCATTTGTCGCCCTTCGGCGGCTTCGGGACGTTTTCCGGCACCGGGATGGATTCACGCGCCCCGCCCTTGTTTTCCTTGTAGGTGAAGAAGCCTTTGCCGCGCACGTAGTAGCCCTTGGTGCCGAAGAAACTGTTGCCGCAGTTGCCGCCCTCGGCCTCCTCGAACGACCCGAGGTTGCGCACCTGAAACGTCAGGATCGACCCGTCCTCATACGAAAACGTCGTCGCCTGCGTGTTCGGCGCCTGGCCGTCGTCATCGAGTCCGAAGCGTCCGCCCGCACTGTGCACGCGGATGGGCAGTCCGCGGTTGTGACCCCAGCACGCGATGTCCATTTCGTGCACCCCCTGGTTCCCGATCTCGCCGTTGCCGTATTCCCAGAAGTAGTGCCAATCGTAGTGCACATAGAGGCCGGGCTTTTTCCGGTCGGTATTGATCATGAATTCCCGCTCTTTCGCGGGCCCCTGCCAGAGCGACCAGTCGAGATTCTCCGGCACCGGACCGGGCTTGCCGTGACCGATGGACCCCCGGTTGCCGTTCTTGTAAACGTAGCCGCGCGACTCGACGATTTTCCCGATGAACCCGTCGTGCATCAGCTTCAGGTCGCGGATGAGCGTGCCGTTCGAGCGGCTCTGCGTGCCGTGCTGCACGATACGCCCATACTTCGCAGCGGCGGCCACGACCTGCCGGCCCTCGTAGATATTGTGGGAAATCGGTTTCTCGATGTAGGCATCCTTCCCCGCCTGACATGCCCACACGCCCGCCAGCGAGTGCCAGTGGTTCGGGGTCGCGACCGTGACCACATCGATATCCTTGTCCTGCATCGCATCGCGCATGTCCTTGTAGAGCTTCGGCTCCTTGCCCTGCGCGGCCTTCACCAGCGCCGCACCCTTCGCGCGGACGTTCGCATCGACGTCGCAGAGAGCGACGTATTCCGCGTCACCCTTCATCCCGAGGATGTCCTTGATGTGGCTGCCGCCCTGACCGTTGAAACCGATCGTGCAAACGCGGATGCGGTTGTTCGCACCGATGACGGTGCCCTGCGCTTTCATGCCACCGACGATGACCGCTGCCGCGGTGCTGCCGAGAAACTGTCTGCGTGTGAGGTTCATGATGATTTTGGGGAGTTGGAAACGAGTGGGTTCAGGTAGAGTTCGAGATTTTTATAGCCGCTGGGAGTCGTGGCGCGTGGTCCGTCGATGGGATCCCGGGGGGGTTCAGGCCTTGGCCCTGAACCCAAACATCCGGAACTCCGTCGTAGTCGGTGTCCGCCGGCGCGGGCAACGAGCGCAGCTCCGGCCAGCCGCCCACGTCGCGCTGCGAGTCGATGATGACCTTTCCGCCACCCTTGTAACCCGCGCCAAACTTCGCCGTGCCCGTGCGAATCTCTTCGATCACCCGCCGGTCCAGCGCATCGCGCACCCGCGAGGCACCCGCCTGCGCCAGCACGAGGCCATGGGTCTGCTCGGCGGAGTGCGTCGTCACCGGCGCTACCACGAACGGCCGGTCCACCCGCAACGTCTTCTCAGTCGCTTCGCCGTCGGGCGCGAAATCGATGCCGCCTTTCCAGTGGTCGGCGCGGATCGCCGGGAAGCCCGCCACGAATTTTCCCGCCGCATCCATTTTCCCCCGGGGATCCTTTTGCAGAAAAATCCGGCGGCGCACGGTGTCGTCCGTCGCCGGGCCGGCCTGGTCATAATTATTGATCCAATTCCGGGGCCAGAGCTCGCCGCCGTAAGCGCTGTTGAGCCCCCAATTGTCGATCACGTTGTTGCGGTAATCCATCAGCCCGGAGTCGACCATGCCCGACGTGCGGGGATGGCGGCTCGAGTGATGCGCGAGGATGTTGTGAGGCCACGAGCCGCCCGGCCCGCCCCACGGCCCGCCATAACCATGATTCCCCTTCTTGTGCAGGGAGCGGTAAAGACTCTCGCTCAGGCGGCACCACTGCACCGTGAGGTTTGCGGCTTTGTTAATCGAAAACGTTTCGTCTGCGCCCCAACTCGCGGTGCCACGGTCTACCACGATGTGCTCGCTACCGCCGCCAAAGCCGTCCTGCTCCTGCCCTTTTTCATCGCCCGGCCGGATCCGCAGGTAACGCATGATCACCTGCGACGGGTCGAAATTCACCTGATAGTTTTTGAGGCAAATCCCGTCGCCGGGCGCCGTCTGGCCCGCGATGGTGAGAAACGGCGCGCGGATCTTCAGCTCCGACTCGAGCGCGATCGTCCCCGACAGGCGAAACACCACCGTGCGCGGCCCCTTCGCCAGCACCGCCGCGCGGAAACTCCCCGGTCCGGCGTCGTTCAGATTCGTGACCTCGTGCACTTTTCCCCCGCGGCCACCCACCGTGGATTTGCCAAATCCCTCCGCCCCGGGAAACGCCGGCGCGTGGCTCGGTCGCAGATTGCGCCGCGTGAGCGATCGCGCCTTCGCGTCGAAGCTGACATCGCCGCGCCATCCGGCCGGCAAAACCACCCTCGCAAATGTGCCCGCGATCGCCGCAACGTTTGGCCCGAAAAACAAATACACCGACTCCTCGTGCGCCTGAATCCGCCCGACGAAACGCACGTCCAACGCCCCCGCCAACCGCACGCGCCCGCTCGTCACAGGGTTCAACACCTCGTGGTCGTTCACTGCGAACACCCGGCCCCCTGCTGCGTCAGCCGCCGACAAAATCATCCCGCCCCCGCCCATCAGCACCGCGCCCAGCGCGCCGACCGCAACCCATGGCCGCAGCCCCGCTGTCCTTCCCGAAACCTTCGCCGCGAGATAGGGCACACCGCGGGTCATCGGAAGGTCAACGGGGCGCGCACCGGAGCGCACAGGGGTTTAGGCACGCCGCACTCTAGCAGGAAACGCCCGATCGCGCATGGGACCAAGGTCGCAAACCACGCCCGGCGATCCTTCTCCCGCCTCAGCGCAACCGCACCATCAGCCGGTTCCGCCCGTTCACGCCGAGCTTCTTGAAAATCGAGGTGAGCTGCCCCTTCACCGTCTTCACGCTCTTCCTCAGCCGCCGCGCGATCTCGTCGTTGCCGAGGCCCTCGCTCACGTGCCGCGCGATCTCGCGTTCGGCCACCGTCAGCTGACCGAGGAGCGAATGCGCCGGCAGTTGGTCGAGCGCGGGCTTGGCCGCGTGATTCTCCAGGTAAACGATAAAACCGGGATACGCGGTCCGCACGTGTTCCTCGATATGCAGCCGGATCGTCGCCGTAAACCCGGCCTGCGTGGGATGGCTCACCTTCGTGGCGCCGCCCAAATGGGGCCGGCCCATCGGCTGGTGCGCGAGCCACTCGGTCTTCAACGCCGCGCACGCCTGCACCACCTCCGCCGGCGGCGAAAACACGGCCCGCGGCTGATACGCCCGCGCTTTCGCCGGACCGAAATTCCACGACGAACACTGCTCGAGGCCGGCCTGGTTCACATACAGGGACTTCATCTCCCAGTTGAGGAACAGCAGCGCAAACGGCAGGTGATGGTTGAATGCCTCGAGCCAACGGCGCCGGGCCCGCTCCTCCTCGTAGGCGAGCAGCCGGTTGAGCACCGTCTCGATGTGCGGGTGCACCGCCTCCAGCAACGCGACCTCCTTCGCCGAAAAATCGCCCTGCTTCGCCGTGCGCCGGATCGCGATCTGCGAGCCCACGTGCTCGCCGCGCCAGTAAAGCGCGACCGCCAGATGGTGCCAGCCGAACGGCTCGAGAAATTCTTTGAAGAAGGCCGAGCGCCGCAACTCGCTCTGGTCCGGCACCACATCGGACAACCGGTAAATTTTGATCTTCTTCGGCTGCGCGAGCACGAACCGCGGCGTCATGTCCACCTGCCGCCGGTTCTGAAACCACTTCGTCGGCCGCTGGGCGTTGGGCGTCGCGAGGATCTCCGTCGCCTGCCACGAGGTCTCGAAATCGAGGAAGTTGAGATAGACGATCAGCGCATCGTGCGGAATCGTCGCCCCCAACAAGGCCTGCAACGCCGTCCAAAACTGCGGAATGTCGTTCGCCGCGTGCAACCGTAGCAACCGCGCGTCGATGCCCGGCGAGCCATGGAGCAGCCCCGCGTGGCGACCGCGCTCACCTCGCGCCACCGCGGGCCGCGCCACGCGCGCCGGGCCCGTGCCCGAGGTAGGGAAAGAGTTTTTCATGTCCGCGCCGTCTTTGTCGGCCAATTCGATCCCGCGCGCAACTCCACAGCACGTCGCCCATTCAGTTGGTGCGCCTTTTTGCCGGCACAGCGCGGACAACATTGCTGCGCGCGTCGTGTCCGGCTACGACCCGCCCATGCATCCCCTCCTCGCCGACGCCGCGACCCGCGCCAGCCGCTACCTCGCCGACATTGAAACCCGCCCCGTGGCCCCGGCTCCCGCGGCGCTCACCGCGCTCAAGGGCTTCAACACCCCGCTTCCCGAAAACCCCGCCGCCCCCGCCGAAACCCTTCGCCTCCTCGACGAACTGGGCTCTCCCGCCACCATGGGCATGGCCGGCCCGCGCTTCTTCGGCTTCGTGATCGGCGGCGCCCTCCCCGCCACCCTCGCCGCCAACTGGCTCGCAACCGCGTGGGACCAAAACGCCGTCTTTTACCGTGCCTCGCCCGGCGTCGCCTTCATCGAGCAAGTCGCCCTCCGCTGGCTGCTCGACATCCTCCACCTCCCGCCCACCTGCGGCGGCGCGTTCGTGACCGGGGCCACCGTGGCCAACCTCACCGCCCTCGCCGCCGCCCGCCATGCCGTGCTTGCCCGCGCCGGCTGGAACGTCGAAGCCGACGGCCTCTTCGGCGCCCCCTCCATCACGGTCATCGTGGGCGGTGAAATCCATCCGTCCGTTGCCAAAGCCCTCGGCCTCCTCGGCCTCGGCCGCACCCGCGTCGTCCCCATCCCCGTCGACGCCCAGGGCCGCATGCTCGCAGAGAAAATCCCGCCGATCTCCGGTCCCACCATCGTCTGCGTGCAGGCCGGCAACGTGAATACCGGCGCCATCGACCCCGTCGCCGAAATTTGCCGCCTCGCCCACGCCGCCGGCGCGTGGGTCCACGTCGACGGCGCGTTCGGCCTCTGGGCCGCCGCCGCACCGTCGCGCGCGCACCTCGCCGCCGGTCTCGCCGACGCCGATTCGTGGGCCACCGACGCCCACAAATGGCTCAACGTGCCCTACGACAGCGGCCTCGCCTTCGTCCGCGATCCGCACGCGCTGCAGGCCGCGATGGCCATCACCGCCGCGTATCTCCCGACGCAAAGCGAATTCCGCAACCCCTCCGACTTCACGCCCGAACTCTCGCGCCGCGCCCGCGGCGTCGACGTCTGGGCCGCGCTCCACGCCCTCGGCCGCTCCGGCATCGCGCAGCTGATCGAGGCCAACTGTGCCCAAGCCCGCCGCTTCGCCGAAAAACTCGCCGCCGCCGGCTGCACCATCCTCAACGAGGTCGTCCTCAACCAGGTCCTCGTTTCTTTCGGCGACCCCGGGCGCACCCAGCGCGTGATCGCCGCGATCCAGGCCGACGGCACTTGCTGGGCCGGCGTCACCGTCTGGCAGGGCCGCACCGCGATGCGCATCAGCGTATCCAGTTGGCGGACGACGGAGGCGGACGTCGACCTGAGCATCGCTGCGATCATCCGCGCGGCGCAGTCGGTCGCCTGAGCGCCCGCCCGCCGCCGTCATCCCCGCGGCCGCGTCCCCCTGCGCGCCGGCCCCAAGATCGCAAGTAGTGCACACGTCCTGACAAGAACCGCGCCGCCTCGGGCCCGCTCATTGTTTATAGTGGCGCCATGAAAACGATCCTCGCCCCCGTCGATTTCTCCCCCGCCACCGCCACCGTCGTCGCCCAAGCCACCGCCCTCGCCCGCCTGCTCCCGGCCCGCCTCGTCCTCCTCAGCGTCGTGCAAGCTCCGGTGATCGTCAGCGAGTTCACGCCGATGATGGGCAACACGGCCGAGTTCGTCGACGCCGCCCAGCAATCGTCCGCCGAGCGGCTGCAAAAGCTCCAACGCGAACTGCCGACGGACCTCCTCGCCGTCGTGACCGAGACGGTGACCGGCCTGGCGGCCGAGGCGATCGCCGACGCTGCGCGGCGTTTCGCGGCCGACTACATCGTGATGGGCTCGCACGGCCACACCGCCTTTTACGACCTCGTGATCGGCAGCACCACCCACGGCGTCATCCAACGCGCGAAGTGCCCCGTCGTGATCGTCCCGGCGCAATGAACCCGCCCACCCCGACCCGTGCGACGTCGGGACGGCGAAGACCAAACCAAGCCCTGCGTGAGCGCCCTCGGGGCGCCCACGCCTGATACCTGCAACGGATCCCTAGCGCCCGCCCGGCGCCAACCCGCGTTCGCTCGACTGCGCAAAAGCCAGCACGCGCGCGAACTCCGCGCTCGCGGCCTGGGGGTGCGCGGCGAGTTTCTCGAGCGCCTGCGAGCGGTTCAGCCCGTCGCGGTAGAGCAGGCGGTGAATCTGCTTCACCCGGTCGAGCTGTTCGGCGGTAAAGCCATTCCGCTCGAGCCCCACGCGGTTGATCGCGCGCACCTCGGCGGGCGTACCGTCGGCGATGAAAAAGGGCGGCAGGTCGTGCACCAGTTTCGCCGTCGCCGACAGCATGGCATAGGCCCCGAGCCGGCAGAATTGGTGGATGCCGCCGTAGCCGCCGATCACCACGTGATTCTCGACGGTCACATGACCCGCGAGCACGGCGCCGTTGCTCATAATGATATGGTCGCCGAGGAGACAGTCGTGGGCGACGTGACACGTGGCCAGCAGGACGTTGTTCGAACCGATGCGCGTGAACTCGCCGTCGTTCGTCGCACAGTGGATCGACACATATTCGCGGAAGACATTGCGGTCGCCGATGCGCAGCCCCGGATTGCCGCCGGCGAACTTCAGGTCCTGCGTCTTCCCGCCGATGCAGGCATAGGGAAACACCTCGCAGGATCGGCCGAGCACCGTGTTGCCCTCCACGGAGGCATGATGGTGCAGGCGCGTGCCGTCGCCCAACGTGACGCCCGGGCCGACAAATGCATAGGCGCCGACCTCGACCTCGGCCCCGAGTTGGGCGCCGCTTTCAATGATCGCCGTGGCGTGAATCTTCGCTGCCATGCGGTCAGTCCATCTCCGAACTATTGATGATGGCGAACATCAGGTCGGCCGACGAAACGACATGGCCGTCAACCGTGCAGGTCACCTCGGCCGCCGCCAGCTTGTCCCCACGTGTCTTGGTCAGTTTGGCGTTAAGGATGAGTTGGTCGCCCGGGCGGACCGGTTTGCGGAACTTCACCTTGTCCGCACTCATGAAGAGCGTGGCTTTGCCCTCGGCCGAGCCGCGGCGCAACATGAGGATGCCCGCCGCCTGCGCCATCGCCTCGAGCTGGAGCACGCCGGGCATCACGGGATTGCCGGGGAAGTGGCCCTGAAAATACGGTTCGTTGATACTCACGTTCTTGATCGCGACGAGTGCGTCGTTGCCGATGAACTCCACCACGCGGTCGATCATCACAAACGGGTAGCGGTGGGGCAGCGTGTCGAGGATGCGGCGGATATCGAGCGCGGTCTCGTCGGGCATGACCATCGTGGGACGCGGTTTCTTCTTCGGCCCTTTTTTGCGCTCCTCCAGCTTGGCCGCCAGGGCCTTGGTGAGTTCAGCGTTGATGGCGTGACCGGGCCGCACCGCGATGATGTGCGCCTTCAGCGGGAGACCGAGCAGCGTGATGTCGCCGATGATATCGAGAATTTTGTGCCGGACGAACTCGTCTTTGAACCGCAGGCCCTCCTTCGAGATGATTTTGTCACCCTTGATCACGACCGCACAGTCGAGCGAGCCGCCCTTGATCTTACCCAGCTTCAGCAGCTCCTCGATGTCCTCGTAAATCGTGAACGTCCGCGCCGCCGCAATCTGCGTCATGAACGAATCGGGGTCGATCGTCAGCGAAAGGTGCTGCGTGTGGATGCCCCGGTCGTCCGCCGAGGTGCACGAAATGCGCAGTTCGTCGGACGGGAGGGCGATGAGGGACGACTGACCCTTCGTGACCGACACCGCGGCATCGAGCGTGAAGTATTCGCGGTCCTTGTCCTGTTCGACCGGCTCGCCCTGCATGATGAGGTCGACAAACGGCTTCGCGGACCCGTCGAGAATCGGCGGCTCGGAGGCGTTCATCTCGATGACGACGTTATCGATCCCGCAGCCGCTCAGGGCGCTGAGCACGTGCTCAATCGTCTGGATCTTGGCGTGCCCCACCTGGATCGTGGTCGCGCGGACGAGGTCCGTCACTTGATCGATGCGCGGGCGCAGTTCCGGGGCGCCGGGCAGGTCGATGCGCCGGAACACGAAGCCCTGGTCCACGGGGGCAGGTTTGAGGGTCAACGTCACCGCATCGCCGGTGTGGAGCGAACTGCCTTTGATGGAGACTTCCCGCGCGAGCGTGCGTTGTTTCATTGGGTTAAGGGTCAGTCTCGGAAACCGGCCGGCCGGAGCGCAAGCGTGGAGATGGCCTCCGACCTCCTCCGCGAGGGCCCGCCGACCGCCCCGTCCGCCGATCCGGCGAACCGCAAGCCCGCGGCTTGACACTGCGGAAGGCGTTTCCTCACTCTCAACCTTTTCACCACTCAAGAACCTCCGTCCGAAACGCAACTCCGCCATGCCCGCAGCCAACGACATCCGCAAAGGCCAAGTCATCAAGTTCAACGGCGAGCCGCACCTCGTCATGGAAACGCAGCACCGCACCCCCGGTAACCTCCGGGCGTTTGTGCAGATCAAGATGCGCAATCTCCGCTACGGGAAGGCGCTCGACCAACGCTTCGCCTCGACCGACACCATTGAGGTGCTCCCGACCGAGAAGCGCACGCTGGAGTTTAGCTACGCCGACCGCGACGCCTTCGCCTTCATCGACCCGGATACGTTCGACCAGATCGAACTGAGCGCCCAACTGCTCGGCGATTCGAAGAACTACCTCACCGCCGGCGGCAAGTGCGACGTGCTTTTCGTCGACGACAAGCCTCTGACCCTCGAACTCCCGTCGACCGTGGCCCTCAAGGTCGTCGAGAGTTCCGACGGCATCAAAGGCGACACCGCCAGCAACGTCCAAAAACCCGCCAAGCTCGAGACCGGTCTCATGGTGCAGGTCCCGCTCTTCATCAAAGAAGGCGAGATCATCAAGGTCAGCACCGAGGACGGCAGCTACCTCGGCCGCGTCTGAGCGACGCACGCCTCGCGATCCCATCAATCGGCCCGCGGCTCATCCCGCGGGCTTTTTTGTGCCCACTCCCGTCGCCCGGTCACGACAGGGCGGCCACCGCGGATTTGTAGCGCGCCGACGCCTCGACCTGCGTGCTCGCGGTGAAGCCGAGATCGCGCAGCAGGCCGTCGCGAAGACCGTAAATCCAACCGTGGACCGTGAGATCCTGGCCTCGGAGCCAGGCATCGCGCACAATCGACGTCTGGCTGACGTTCGCCACCTGCTCGACGACATTCAACTCGCACAGGCGCGCACTCTGGGCGCTCTCATCCGGGAGACGGCACAGGCACGCCTCATGTTTCTCGCGCACATCCTGCACGTGCCGCAGCCAATTGTCGGCCAGCCCCACGCGCTCGCACCGGATCGTCGAGCGCACCCCGCCGCAGCCGTAGTGCCCGACCACCATGATGTGTTTCACCTTCAAGACATCGACGGCAAACTGGATCACCGACAGACAGTTCAGATCCGTGTGCACGACCACGTTCGCAATATTGCGGTGGACGAACACTTCGCCGGGCAGCAGACCGATGATTTCGTTGGCCGGCACCCGGCTGTCGGAACAACCGATCCAGAGATACTCCGGGTTCTGCTGACGCGATAACTTTTCGAAAAAGTCCGGATCCCGGAGCCGGATCTTTTCCGCCCACTCCTTGTTCTGCACAAATAGGTGATTCAGGGTGTCCATGACCTGCGCATCGTTTTCGCCACCCGCCAAATGTCCACCGCGAATCCACGGACGCTGCGGCCCCCCCCGCACGTTCCCGCCCGCGAACGGGCCTAGGTCTTCCGCGCCGGAAGGACGACCTCACATTTGGGATAGTTCGCGCACCGCCAACCCTCGGACGCGGACCGCACCATCTTCACATCGCATTTGGGACAGGTGGGCGTCGTGTAATCCCCCTTGGTCATTTCCTGCATGAGCTCGATCCGGGCCGCGGTCGGCAACGCATTGAGCTTCTCCAGCAGGATATCGCCGGGCAGCAGCGTGAAGTGTTTTTCTTCCGCCAGATCGCGTGCTTCGACGTTAAACTTGCCGTTGGTGACGACGTAGCCGCGCCGGATTTCGGCGCTGGCCAGTGCCAAAGCGAGTGCCTGCAACGGTTCGGAGCGGATAAGGCCCGGCGGATTGGCGTGGCATTGCACGCAGGCAAACGGCTTCGCCTCGCCTTTCCATGAGATTTTCAGATGCACCGGCGAATCCGGTCCCGTTTTCGTCCGCACCGCCACGACGCCCGTCTTGATGTAATAGAGCGCCACCAACTCCTCGAATCGCTTCCACTCCAACTTCGCCAGAAACCCCCCGGTGAAAAGCGCCGAATTGTCCACAGCCACCGGCTCGCTAAACGGCGTGTTCGAAACCGTCGTCGCCGCCAGTTCCAGCGCGCGCTGCCGGCGGCGCCAGATCAGATACGCCAACGCCCCTGCCACGCCGATCGCCAACCCCAAGCTCTGCGTCGTAATCCAGGGAACCGTCGGCAACTCGACTTCTCCGGCCGCGCGCCGCTGGAAAAAACCCTTGGCCGGCGTCCTCGGTTTCGCCTTTTCCGTCGACTCCTCTACCGCGGTCGTCTCACGCGGCTCCACCGGGTCGTCCGGTTTTTTCGCGATCACCGGTTCGGCCACCGCGGCCGATGACGTGGCCACCGCCACAGTGGATGGGGCGGGAACCATCGCCGGCGGCCGCGCCGCTGCGGGGGCCAACGGCGTTGCCGCCCGCACCGGACTGGTCGCGACGGACGTTCGACTGGCCGCGGGGGGCGTGGCCGGAGCGGGAGTGGTCGTGACGCGCTGCGGGGCCGCGGACGCCCCCGCGGCCGGACGCGGTGCCTTGGCCGAGGGCTCCCGGACAAATTTGATTTCCAATCCGCCGTTTCCGGTCGTCGGCGTGGCCGGACGGACGTCCGCCGGCGCCTCCGTCGGTTTCGCCGCGGCGGCGGTCTCGGTCGACGCCCCGGCCACGGGCGCGACGTTCGCGGCTGCCCCCGTCGCACGGTTCCTGAGCGGCTCGGCGCCGTCCTTCGAATTCGCCGGCAGCGGCGCGGCGACCAGTGCCTCGGGGGCTCGCTTCACGGGTGCCGGCGGCGGAGTCGGCGCATCCTCAAACATTTCCTCGGTTTCGATCACGACCCCGTTGCGGAGCGTCACTTTCACCTTGGGAAAAAACATGATCTCCCGCACGCCGGCCTTCATCACACTGCGCGGTTCGCCCAGGCGCGAATACACCTGCTCCTTCGTCGCGCCCATCAGGGACGCCGGCTTGTCTTTCTGCTTGTCGGCGGCCTGCCCGGACAGCGCCAACCCAAGCAGGAGCACACCCAGGCTCGTTCGCAGGGAATTCACAGGCAGACGCGGCATAGAGGAGCGAGGATTGGCTGAACTTTAGGGCAAAGCAATGGCGCGCTCGCGGCGTCAAGGTCTTACATCACGCGCGCCCAAAGGACTTTGAGGTAACGGCTTTCGAGGCAGTTGGAGAAAACGGGATGATCCACCCCGGGACCCGTCCGGTCGAAGAACTGGAGGCGGCGGTTCAGCCGGTGGGCGGCCTTGATCACATGCGCCTCGAAATCTTCGAGGGACAGCAGCCCCGAGCACGAACAGGTCACAAAAATGCCGCCCGGCTTCACCAGGGAAATCGACAGCAGGTTGAGGTCCTCGTATTTCTGCCGTCCCTCCCAATTGCCCGCGGCATCCCGGGTGAAAATGAACTTCGGCGGATCGAGCACCACCACGTCCCACTTTTCCCCGTTCTGCTGCATCTGGCGCGCATACGCAAAAGCGTCGGCATGGACAAACTTCAGGCGGACCTGGTTCAGGTTAGCATTGCGCTTCGCCTGTTCCAGCGCGACCTCGTCCAGGTCCACACTGGTCACATCGGCGGCGCCGCCCGTGATTTTCGCGTTGAGCGAAAAGCCGCCGGTGTAGCAGCAGAGATCGAGCACGCGCGCGTCTTTGGTGAACCGCGCGATGGCCCGGCGGTTGTCGCGCTGGTCGCAGAAGAACCCGGTCTTGTGGCCCTCGGCAAAGTCCACTTCATAGCGGATGCCGTGTTCGCGGATTTTGACCCGGTCGGGCGCCGCGGCGTTGGTTTCTTTGAAGAGCGACGGCTTGATGCCTTCGAGGCTGCCGAGGTCGTGGTCCACGTGCACGCGCGCGAACTTCGTGCCGGCCAGCTCGTGCAACAACGGCAGCCACTTCGGCAGGCGTTGCGCAATGCCGAGCGAATAAACCTCGCACAGCAGCGTCTCGCCATACCGGTCGATCATCAGCCCGCTCAGGCCGTCGCCATCGGAGTTGATCAGCCGGTAGGCATCCGTCGTCTCGTCGAGCTTGAATAGCTCGCGGCGCAGGGCGACGGCCCGGCGGATCGCCAGCTCAAAGTAGCCTTCGTTGACCGGCTCGGTCGAGTGGCACACGACGCGGAGCGGAATTTTTGCGCGCGGATTGAAGAGTCCGCCGCCCGTGAGATGGCCGTTCTTATCGTAAACGTTGACGAAGTCCCCGGGCCGCGCGTCGGGCGAGCATTGGCCGAGCAGGCGCGGAAAAATCGCGGGCTGAAAGGTGAAATATTTCAACTGCGCCCACGGCTTCGTCCACGCCGAGCGGTCGATTACCGGCGGTGGTGCCTTGGTGGGCTTCTCTTCGGGCAGTTGTTCGTCGTCAGTCATGCCGTCCACGCAAGACCGCAAACGCCCAAAGGACGAGAAAACAAACCGCCCGACTCAGCCTACCCGCCCGCGCCGGCCGCTCAAACCCGCGATTTGCCGATCGCAAAATAGAGAATCGAACCGAGAAACGGCAGTAAAATGATCACCACCACCCACACCAGCTTGTTCGGGCTATTGCCCTTGAGGCAGTCCACCAGGGCCGCGAGCCACAGGATGAACCAAAGCACGGAAAGCACGTAATGGAGGTTCACGTTCATCTCTGCATGGTGGCTCGTCCCGGTCTCCGGTTCCCCGAAATCGCGCGCCGCCCGCCGCCCGCCGCCGTCCAAGATTTTTGAATCCAAACGCCGCGCGGGCGACACTCACCCGGCAAACCACCCCTTTGCGCACCGCGTTCGCCCCCCCCTCTCCTGCCGACCTTTTCGGCTTAAACGCCGGCCCACTCACCGGCATCAACCTCCCGATCGCCGGCATTATTCTGGCGGGCGTGATCACCGTCAGCGGAATGTCTTTTCACCACCGCCGCCGCGAAATGGGGCATGAGACCGCCCACGTGGCACTCGAAAGAGGCCAGCCCCGGCCTCCGCTTGGGCCGGACCGGGACGACATGCGAAAGCCAAAGTCCTTGGCCCCCAACACGGCGTCCGCGGCGGCATCGGGCGCGTCGCTGTCGGAGCCGGCCGCTGGCTGATGCTCGGCACCATGTCGCACACCCTGCACTACCTCGGCGCCATCCCCGGCTTTATCGGCGTCGCGCTGCTGCTCTACGCGCTGTTGGCCACGTTGTTTGGCCGCAAGGACCGCCCGCCCCCGCGCGCCCCGTCTCCCCGCCCGTGACCGACCCCGAACTGATCGCCCGCGCCGTCGCCGAGCATCTCGCGCAGGGAACATTTGTCTAGGGTGGCCCAGCTTGGCCCGTTTCCGCGGTGGATCCGCCTTTCCCGCCTGCCTCCTCGGGCTCGCG
This sequence comes from Opitutaceae bacterium, assembly GCA_044358025.1. Lineage (GTDB taxonomy): Bacteria > Verrucomicrobiota > Verrucomicrobiia > Opitutales > Opitutaceae > GAS368. Next base: position 11,674 of record JBIKOK010000036.1, on the reverse strand, counting down.
CCCAACCATGGGCGCAACGCCCGCCGCCTGCGCCGTTGTGCGCCCCTTGAACAACCCGGAGCCGGCGCCCTCGTGGTGCCCGCTACGACCGCCGAGTCCGACCTCCACGAGGACCTCACCGCCGCGCTCGCGCACCTCAATCCCGACGAACGGCTGACCCGGCAACTCCACTCCCCACAGAGCCTCTCGCAGGCCGAAATCGCCGCCCTCCCTGACTGGCCGGTTGGCACCGCCAAACTCATCTCGCTCGCGAAGAGCGCGGCTCCGCCCACTCCTTCGCGTGTGGAACCCGCAAACCTAAACCCGCCGCCCGGTCCCGACGAGGCCGGTCTCGCCGCTCTGCCGCCGCCGGCCCGGCCGACCGTTCGCCGATCGCATCTCGCGGGGTGCACCGCCGCCGGCCGGCCTCGGCACCGTCCTCGCCTTGGTCACCGTCGCGTCTCGCTCCGCTTTGCACGACACCTGCCGGCCGGTCCCGAGCGCTCCGGCACCGCCTGGCGCGAATCGCACCGAGCCGACGGTGCTCGCCGACTTTCTCGGTCGCGAGCGCCTCAGCGCTCGACGCGCTGCGCCCGTCCTTTGGCCGACGGGCTATAAAAAAGGCCGACCGGAAATTCGGTCGGCCCAAGTGGCTCGCCCGTCGCGCGAGGCGTCTTAAGCCACACGCTCGACGATGAGCGGCGGCGGCGTCGGACGCTTCGGCGCCAGACGGTAGGCGTTCTTGAAATGATCGAGCGCCTGCTCGAGCTTCGCCTCGTCGTTGTAGTGGATCATCATGAGCGGCTCGCCCTGCTTCACCTGCGTACCGACTTTCTTGATTTCGGAAACGCCGACGGAATGGTCGACCTTGTCGCCCGCGGCATGCTTGCCCGCGCCCAAGATGTGCACGCCGTGCGCGATCATCGCCGCGTTGATCGTGTGCACGTAGCCGCGCTTCGGCGCCGGCAGCTTGCGGATGTGTTTCGCCGCCGGGAATTTCTCCGGATGGTCGATAAACGTCGTGTCGCCGCCCTGCGCTTTGACGAGATCCTTGAACTTCTCCAGCGCGGATCCGTCGGTGAGGTGGCGCTGCACGGTCTGCTTGGCCGAGAGCGTCGAACCCGCGACACCCGCAAGCCGCACGATCTCCATGCCGAGCTTGAGCACGAGCTCCTTCATGTCCTCGGGACCTTCGCCCTTGAGCAACGCGATGGCTTCCTTGACCTCCAGCGAGGTGCCGACGGTGTCGCCCAACGGCTGGTTCATGTCGGTGACGAGCGCGACGCAGCGGCGCTTCATGGAGCGGCCGACGCGGGTCATTGAACGGGCCAGCTGTTTGGCCTGCTCCAGATCCTTGATGAAGGAACCGTTGCCCCACTTGACGTCGATCACGAGTCCCTCGGAGCCTTCGGCCAGCTTCTTGGACAGCACGCTGCCAGTGATGAGCGGGAGGCTCGGGATCGTGCCGGTCTCCTTGCGGAGCGCGTAAAACTTCGCCTCGACGGGCGCGAGATCGTCGGTCTGCGCGATGATCGCGCCGCCGATCTTGGCGAGCTGAGCGGAGAACTGCTCGTTTGTCTGGTGGCCTTTAAAACCGGGAATGGCGGCGAGCTTCTCGAGGGTGTTGATCACGTAGTCATGCTCGACCCCGCACATCATGGGAACCACCACCCCGGCGGCCATCGCCAGCGGAACGAGGACCAGGGAGGTCTTGTCGCCCACGCCGCCCGTGGAATACTTGTCAATTTTCGGCTTCGCAATGTGCGACAGGTCGATCACCTCGCCGGACAACATCATTTCCTCCGTGAGGTCGGCGGTTTCCTGCGCCGACATACCCGAGAAATAGATCGCCATCGCCAAGGCCGCCAGCTGGTGCTGCGGCATCTCGCCATCAAGGGTGCTGTCGATGATATAGCGAATTTCTTCCTGATTGAACTCGCCCCCGTCGCGCTTCTTTTCGATCAAGAACTCGAAAGTTGGCTTAATAAATCGACGGGTTGGGATGTTGCGTTTGCTTGTCATGAGTTGTGGTGAGGAGAAACGGACGGCTGCCCGCCGCGCGCAAAGTTTGCGAGCCAATGAAGTTCACCGGGGAAGTCGAGCCAAAATTCCCCGCCTCCCCGGCCGCCAAACCGGATGGTTACCCCCTAAGAGCACCTCCCGTGTGATGCACTCTAGCGCACAATTGCCTCCGGCGCCAATGCACCCGCGCCCCGCCCTCCCGTCCGCCCCGTTCAGTTACTTCGTCTTCGCCCCGTCGGCGATCCACGCCGCGATGACAGCGCGTTCGTAGTCGGTGATTTGCGTGACATTGCCCAACGGCATGATGCGCGTCGCCACCACCTGCTGATAAATCCGTTGGGCGTTGGCCCCGATGGCCTCCGCCGTATGCAAAACCACCCCGGCCGGCGGCTGCGCGATGCCGGCAAACGTGGGCGTCGGCGCATGGCACGTCACGCACCGCTGACCGACGATCGCCCGCACTTGATCGAACGTCACCGGACCGTCCACTTTCGGCAGCGGCAGCAGGCGCGGGGCCGTCCACCAGGCCACGACCCCGAGCAGCCCCGCGCCGAAAGCCAGGTAGCGCCATTCGATCGCTCCCTTGTGCCGGCGGTTGAAGAAATGCCGGATCGACACCGCCGCCGCCGAGATCAGCACCAACACTGCCCACGCATACTCGTGCGCGTAGGTGGAGGCGTAGTGGTTGCTGATCATGATAAATAGCACGGGCAGCGTGAAGTAGTTGTTGTGCACGCTGCGCTGCTTCCCGCGCTTGCCGTAGATCGGATCGGGCAAGCGCCCCGCACGCATCGCCGCCACCATTTTTTTCTGACCGGGGATGATCACGAAAAACACGTTCGCCACCATGATCGTGCCGATCGAGGCGCCCACCTGGATAAACGCCGCGCGTCCCCCGAAGACCTGCCCCAGCCCCCACGCCAGCAGCACCAGCAAACCAAACACGATCGCGCCCAAGAGCGTGTCGTTCTTTTCAAGCGGCGAACGGCAAAGCCCATCATAGATAAACCACGCCCCGACCATGCTCGCGCCGCCGATCCCGACCGCCTGCGCCGCACTCAACGCAGCGACCGACGGATCGACCATCATCGTCCCCGCCCGCAGCCAATACACCAGCACCAGCAACGCCGTGCCCGACAGCCACGTCGTGTAGGCCTCCCATTTGAACCAGTGCAGCGTGTCCGGCAGCGCCGCCGGCGCGACCGCGTATTTCTGCGGATTGTAGAACCCGCCGCCATGCACCGCCCAGAGTTCGCCCGACACGCCCTTCTTCGCGTTGTCCGAACCCGGCGCCGGCGGCTCCAACGAGTTGTCCAGCCAGATGAAATAAAACGACGATCCGATCCACGCGATGCCGGCGATCACGTGCAGCCATCGGATCAACAGGCCGAGAAATTCCATCAAGTGAGCGTCCATCGTGTGAGAAAGAGCCTCCTCTAAGCGCCTTCGATGCCAAGCCCATATCTAACTCCACGCTTGCGCGCCCGCGGCGCGATTTCGTTCCCTCCCCGAATGCACGTCGCCTTCCACCTCGCCGTCGATCTCGACACGGCCCTCCAGACCGCCGCCGCCACGGCCGGCCTCGCCGATGCCGCCGCCTTCACCCCCGAAGTGCGCTCCGCCGATCCCAAACACGGCGACTTTCAGGCCAATGGCACGCTCGGCTACGCCAAGGCCCGCAAGCTCAACCCCCGCGCCACCGCCGAGCAACTCGTCTCCGCCCTCCCCGCCGTCGTCCGCGAGGCCTACGACGTCTCCATCGCCGGTCCCGGCTTCATCAACTTCACCCTCAAGCCCGCCGCGCTCCACGCCTGGCTCCGCACCTTCGCCACCCGCGAGGCCCTCGCCGCCGGCGCCGCCGCCGCACACACCGGCCAGACCTGGGTCGTCGACTACTCCTCCCCCAACACGGCGAAACAGATGCACGTCGGCCACCTCCGCTCCGCCGTCATCGGCGAGGCGATCTGCCGCCTCCTCGCCTTCACCGGCGCCCGCGTCATCCGCGACAACCACCTCGGCGACTGGGGCACCCAGTTCGGCAAACTCATTTATGGCTACAAGCGCTGGGCCGACCCCACCGCCCTCGCTGCCGATCCCATCGAGGAACTCGAGCGCCTCTACAAACTCGGCCACGCCGCCACCCCCGACGACTCCCCCGCAATCGAGGAAGCCCGCCGCGAACTCGTCGCCCTCCAAAACGGCGATCCCGAAAATGTCGCGCTCTGGAAAAAATTCTCCGAGGTCAGCCTCGCCGCCTTCCAGCAGATCTACGACCGCCTCGGCATCACGTTCGACTGCAACCTCGGCGAGTCGTTCTACAACGACAAGGTCGGCCGCGTTTACACCGAACTCATCGAGACCAAAATTGCCGAGGACAGCCACGGCGCCCTCGTCGTCTTCCACGACGAACACCCCCGCTTCTCCCGCCACACCGAGCGCCCGAATCCCTTCATGGTCCGCAAGGCCGACGGCGCCAGCGGCTACGCGTCCACCGATCTCGCGACCGCCCTCTACCGCACCGAGCACTTCCACGCCGATGGCATCGTGATCGTCACCGATTTCCGCCAGACCGACCACTTCGAGCAGCTCTTCCTCACGGTGAAAAAATGGTTCGCCGCGAAAGCCTACCGCCTGCCCGAACTCCACCACGTTACCTTCGGCGCCGTCACCGGCGAGGACGGCAAGGCCCTCAAGACCCGCGACGGCGGCGTCATCAAACTCAAGGCCCTCCTCGACGAAGCCGAAGAACGCGCCCACGCGATCGTCACCGCGAAAAACGCCGAACGCCCCGAGGCGGAGCGTTTCTCCGCCGACGAGTGCCGCACCATCGCCCGCACCGTCGGCATCGCCTCCGTCCAATACGCCGACCTCGCCCAAAACCGCAGCAGCAACTACGTCTTCTCCTGGGACAAAATGCTCGCCCTCGACGGCAACACCGCGCCCTACCTCCTCTACGCCGTCGCCCGGATCCACTCGATCTTCCGCAAAGCCGGCGTCGCCCCCGCCGACCTCGCGCTCGATACCACCGCCACCGCCCCCGAGACGCCCGCCGAGCGGATGCTCGCACGGAAGCTCGTCAAGTTCCCCGACGCCCTGCGCGTCGCGGGCGAGAGCCTGCGCCCGCACTTTCTCTGCCTCTACCTGTTCGAACTCGCCGGCGACTACAGCTCGTTCAACAGCGCCGACAAGGTCCTCGTCGAAGACCCCGCCCTCCGCGCCCGCCGCCTGATGCTCTGCGCCCGCACCCTCGTCACCCTCGAAACCGGCCTGCACCTCCTCGGCCTGCGCACGCTGACGCGGATGTAACCCCGCCTCCCGCCCGCCCGCCCACGGCAGGCGCCGGGCGCATTTCACTTTCCTGCAAACACCATCCGAGGTGGGCCGTGCGCCCCGCGGGAGGCGGATTGCAGGTCGTGGCGTGACTCGTTAAGCCGCGGGCGGAGCCCACGGCCCACCCCGGGGAAGCCGAGCGCGGCAAGAAACGGGGATGCCCCGCGTGGCCCCTGGCCGCGACTTTTCGCTTGCCGCGCCCGCGTCTCCCTGCGTGCTTCCATCTGCTCAGACCCGGTCACCCGCCCTCCCCACCACCCCACCCTCGTATTTCTTGCGGGTTCGTTCACGACCCCGCAACAACCGTACCCCTCGTCCCCTAATAAAACATCCTATGAAAATCCACAAAGCCCTCCTCGCCGTCGTTCTCGGTTCCTTCCTCGCTGCCGGCCTCGCCTTTGCCGCCGACGCCAAGAAAGGCGCCGCTGCTCCCGCCTCCAAGGTCGCAGGTTGCTGCGCCAAGGCCGCCAAAGACAGCAAGGCCTGCGGTCACGCGTGCTGCGTCACCTCCGCCAAGGAAAGCAAGAACTGCGAGAAGTGCGGTGGCGCGGGCGCCATCGAGGCCAAGAAATAATCGGCCTTCCGCCTGAATTTGCGAGCCGCGCACCCTTCACCGGGTGCGCGGCTTTTTTCTGCCGACTCCCCCGCTCCCCGGCCCGCTCCGCCACTCCGCATTTGGCATTCCCGGTTTCTTTCATCTAGTTCCCCTCCCGTGCGTTTCTCCCTTCCCCGCTGCCCCACCCTCGGCGTCGTGTTCCTGTTGACCCTCGCCGCCTCCCCCCTCGGCGCCATGGACCATTCTTCGGCCCGCCCTTTCGACCCGCGCGTCTTCGCCGCCACCGAAACCCCGGGCGGCCTCGCGCCCGGCAGCTTCGTCCCGAATTTCCGGCTCACCGACCACACCGGCACCAGCCGCGAACTCTATTACGAATCCACCACCAAGGCCGTCGTCCTCGTCTTCACCGCCACCGGCGGTCCGCGCGCCCTCCAAACCGCCAGCGCCCTCCGCGCCCTCCGCGCGCGCTTTTCCGCCGCCGACGTCACGCTCTGGCAGATCGATTCCAACCTCGCCGCGGATCGGGCCGCGATCACCGCCGAGCAAACGCTCTTCAACAACGCCGTGCCCGTCCTGATCGACGAGGCCCAGCTCGTCGCCACCGAACTTGGCGTCACCCGCCAGCTCGAAGTGCTGGTGATCGATCCCGTCAGCTTGGTCCTGACCTACCGCGGCCCGCTCGACAACGCCGACCCCACCTCCCTCGCCGCCCCGACCCAAAACTTCGCGGCCGACGCCGTCGCGGCCCTCGTCGCCGGCCGCGCTCCCGCCGCCGGCCAGCGTATTGCCCTGAGCCCCACAGCCCCGGCGCTCGACCTCCCGGCACCGTCTGTCCCCGACTACGCCGCCGAAGTCGCCCCGATCGTCCTGGCCCGCTGCATTTCCTGCCATTCCCCGGGCAACATCGCCCCTCACGTCTACAGCCAATTCGCCGACCTCGCCGCCAAAGCCCCCGGCATCCGCCAATCCCTCCTCGCGAAGCGCATGGCCCCCTGGCACGCCGACTCCCGCTACGGCGTCTTCGAAAACACCGCCGCGCTCAGCCCCGCCGAGGCGTCCACTCTCTACCAATGGGTCCGCGCCGGCGCGCCGCGGGGCACCTCCGCCTCCGACCCGTTGTCCACCACGCCGCCTCCCGCCGGCGGCGATTGGCCGCTCGGCCCGCCGGATCTCATCCTTTCCCTGCCCAAGAAAACTCTGCCCGCCACCGGCTCCCTCCCCTACGATTATCCTGAGCTCACGCTCCCGACGACCGAGGACAAATGGCTCCGTGCCGTCTACGTGAAGCCGGGTAACCGCCGCGCCGTCCACCATGCCTTGGTCCTCGAGGGCTCACAGGTGGAGCAGGTCCTCGCCGTGCTCTCCGGCAACCTGCCCGGCCTCACGGGATTTTACGCCGGCTACGTTCCGGGCTTGGATCAGACGTGGTTTCCCGACGGCTCCGGCAAACTCCTCCGCCGCGCTTCGAAGCTCACGGTGCAAATGCACTACACCACCACCGGCCAGCCCGAGTCCGATGAAACCCAGCTTGGTTTCTATTATGCCTCCCGCGCGCCCGACCGGGAGCTGTTCACCAAGTCGGCCAATAATACCAACCTCACCATTCCGGCCGGCGCCAAGGACTACGAGCGCGAGGCCACCTTCACCGCCTCCGCCACCAAGGATGTGATGCTCTACGAGCTGAACCCGCACATGCATTATCGCGGAAAACGCGTTCGCTTCGACGCGCTCTATCCCGACGGCACGACCGAGACGCTCCTCAACGTTCCGGCTTACGATTTCAACTGGCAGTCCCAGTATCGCCTCGCCCAGCCCAAGCGCCTTCCCGCCGGCACCGCCATCCGTGTCCGCGGCGCTTTCGACAATTCCGCGCAAAACCCCGCTAACCCCAACCCAAACGCCACCGTTCGCTTCGGGGAGCAAACCGGCGACGAGATGTTCATCGGCTACATCAACTACGCCGAGCTCACCGACAAAATCACCACCGCGAAACCGCCGCTGTTCGCCGCGACCTCCGTCGCCCGCGCCCGCGTCGGGGAACCGTTCCGCTTCGCGCTCGAAGCGGCCAATGATCCCACCTCCTACCGCGCCTCATCCCTGCCCGCCGGTCTCACACTTGACCCCCGCACCGGCGTCCTTGCCGGCACGCCCACCGCCGTCGGCCGGCGCGCGGTCACGATCGTCGCCGAAAACGCCGCGGGTCGCGCCGCCACCGTCGTCGACCTCGTCATCGGCACCGCGACCGCCGCGCCCGTCTTCACCCTCCAGCCCAAGAGCGTCCGCACCACGATCGGTGCCAACGTCACCCTTGTCGCCGCCGCCACCGGTTTTCCCAAGCCCACCTACACGTGGCTCTGCCGCGGCCAGGAATTCTGCAACACCACGGAACCCGTCCTCGAGCTCACCAACATCACCGCTGCCTACGTCGGCGATTTCACCTGCGTCGCCACCAACGCCGCCGGCACCGCCACCAGCGCGCCCGCCACGCTCTCCCTCGAATTCAGCGGCCTCGTCAACCTCTCCGCCCGCGCCAACGTCGGCACCGGCGCCAACGTCGTCATTCCCGGTATCACCATTCGTGGCACCAAGCCGAAGACCCTCCTCATCCGCGCCGCCGGTCCTGCCCTCGGGGCCTTCGGCGTCCCCGGCACGCTCGCCAATCCCGTCGTCACCGTCTTCGACTCCGCCAACCAACCCATCCTCGTCAACGACAACTGGGCCCAGCTCCCCGACCCCGCCGCCGTCGTCGCCGCGAGCCTCGCACAAAACGCCTTCGCCCTCGCTCCCGGCTCCCGCGACGCCGCCACTCTCGTCACCCTGCCTCCCGGCAGTTACACCATCCAGGTCGCCGGCGTCGGCACCGGCACCGCCGCATCCGGCGTCGCGCTCGTCGAAGTTTACGAAGCCGACGCCACCCCCAGTACGCTCGTCAACCTCTCCTGCCGCGCCCGCGTGGGTACCGGCGGCGACATCCTCATCGCCGGCTTCGTCATTCGTGGCACCGCGCCGCGCCGTCTCCTGATTCGTGGCGTCGGTCCCACCCTCGCCGGCTTCGGCGTCGCCGGCACCCTCGCCGATCCCAAGCTCGAAATCATTCGCCAGGGCGAAACCTCCCCGCTCGCCACCAACGACAACTGGTCCACGCCCGTCAGCCCCTTGACGTCGAGCGCCGCCGAACTCACCGCCGCCTTCACCAGCGTCGGTGCCTTCGCTCTCACGGCGACCAGCCGCGATGCCGCGCTGATTGTGACGCTCCCTCCCGGCACCTACACCGCCCAAGTCAGCGGCCTCAATAACACCGTCGGCGTCGCCATCGTCGAAGTTTACGACCTTCCGTAGCCCCGGCGCCCCGTCACGGCCGCCGGTTTTCGCCCCCACCGCCCGGCGTAACGTAACCGGCACTACTGGGCGCACCGGTCGGCCAGGTTCCGCCTTCGCCTCCTCCAACGGCGCCCGTCCGCGTCGCCCGCCCGTTCGCGGAGCATCGGAGCCGCGCCGTCGTTCACGGGCGGACGTCCGCACGCCGCGACCGGCGGAGGAACCCCATCGCCCCGGGTACCGCCGCGCCCGTCCTCCACGCAGAGGGCGAAGGCGTCGGAATCGCCCCGTTCGAATTCCCGACGTCGAGCAACGCCAGACCGCCGCTGTACCCGAGTTCGGCCCTTAAAGTTGATCGAGTTGCCCGCCAGCGTGATCGTCTGGCCCGTCCCCGTCAGGATCCGGCCGTCATTGATCGTCGTCCCCGCCCGGACCGAAAACGAGTTACCGCTGAGCCCTGTACCCTCGAAATTCGTGTTCGCCCCAAAGCTCGTCGTCGACCCGACCTGCCAGAACCGTCCGTTATTTGTCACGCTATTCGCCGCCCCGAAACTCCCGTTAATCGTATCGCCCCGTTGATCGTCACCGTTGAACCGACCATCACCGCGAAAGCCGCCGTCGGGCCGAAAATCGTCTGAGCCCGAGCCGTCCCGCCAACCGCGGGCGCGAGCAACGCAATCGACCCCGACCGCTCCGGAAATCCCGGACCGAACCGGGTAAGCGTCCGCTGCAAGACGGGTGAAACGTCGTTGCTGCAGAGAAATTCCCCGCGGTCCGTCGCAGGGCGGCGGCCCGTCGCCGCCTCGAGCGGGCACGTCCCTCGCAGCGCACACCCCTTTGTTGGTTCTGTCGCCCATCGACCGGGCCGGAAGACAACCTCACCGGCCCCGCCAACAAACGGGCAGCAACCCGCTCGCGGCGGCCGTCATTTTAACCGCCCGATGGACTGACGTTGAGGCTCGGATCGATGCTGAGCCGCGGAGTGAGCCCGAGATTTTTCTCCACAAATCCGATGGCCGGGGAGGAAAAAGTCACGGTTTCGTTGCGGATAATCGCCGTCGCATCGGCGGCGGCACTCCGGACAAGTTCCGGCGCGGCGACCCGCACCGCGGGATTGCTCACGATCACCGAAACACTGACCGCAATCGCGGCGGACACGGCTGGCGTGGCTAGCAGCACCGCCGGATTTTTCGCCACCACGGCGGTGTCGCTGGCAATCTGCGCCACGAGGCCGGGATTGGCGCGGATGACGTCCGCGTTGCTCGCGATCTCGGCCGCCACGCTCGCGGCCTTGCCCACGAAGCCCGGAGCCGTCGCGATCACGTTCGGTCGTACGATCACCGCACTCACGGCCGCCGCCAGCGTGCCTGCGGATCGCGCCGCCGCGTTGCCCAAACCGGTCACCATCGTCGCGGCGAGCGTGGCGACGGAGTTCGCGATGCGGGCGCCGGCCGCCGCACTTTGCGGACTGCCGGTGTCGATCGCACGCAACACCGCCGCAATGCTCGTTGCACTGCCCGGAGCGTTCAGCGCCGACACCAGCAACGGCCCAAATCCGGCGGCCAGTCGTTCGACGCCCGCCGCATCCCCCCGCCCGATGGCGGCCCGGAGGGCCGCCAAGGCCGCCGCCGGGCTCGTCGGCACCGGCAAAGTCTCCAGCTGCAAGACCGGCACGGCCGGACTGACCCCAGGAGTCTGGCTCGACGCGGTGGACGGTCCGACCAGCATGAAGAGCAACCCGGCGCAGAGCGCGACGCGGACGGATGGTACGGCGGGAAAAAATGAGGCGGTCGATGGATTCATTGAAATGGGTGGTCGGGACCGTGCGCCGTGTCGTGCGCGGGTCGGAGTATTCGTGGTTCGCTCGAAAGAAATTGCTTTCCCTTTCCCTGTTCCACTGTCGCGGGTTTCGGCCGGGCGGAGGCCAGGTCGCGCGGTGACTGCCTGCTGGAGGACGATCCGCCTGCCCCAACTATAACCGCCGCCGCTCCGCCCCGCTATGGGGTGTTGAACGAATACGGTGCGCCAGCCGTGCGCCGAGCTTGCCGCAATTCTCTTTTCGGTCCGTTGACGATCACGACGTCGCTTGCTGCTCCGTCCGTGTCTCCCTGCGGCACGCTCCCGTGCGGCTTCTCCGCCTCCTCCTCCTGCGCCTTGCAGTCGTATCCGGACCTAACGCACGCATCCCGCCGTTCAAATTCGCCCTCGCCGACACCGGCCTGACCCTCGGCCCCCTCAACAGCGTCTCCTCCGGCCACGGCACCTTCGTCGTCAGCAGCGCCACGGCCGGTTCGCTCCGCGTCTTCTCCTCGCCCGACGGCGCGACGTGGCGCGAGCCCCTCGTCCGCGCCCAGAACGCCAACTCCCCCAACAGTCCCGTCCGCTTCGTCCACGGGAAGTTCTTTCGCAGTGATGTGTCCCCGGGGAACACGATCGTCACCGCCCTTTTCCGCACCCGTGCCGACGGTC
>JBIKOK010000381.1:0-4002 GCA_044358025.1 Opitutaceae bacterium | reverse complement strand
GCGCGCGGGTTGGCCGAAACCGCGGTGATCGTCAGCGGGTCGCCGTCGATGTCCCGGTCGTTGCCCAACACCGCGATCGGCAGGGTCTGGCCGGGGAGCGTGAAGACCGCATCCGCCAGCGCCACGGGCGCCGTGTTGACGGTGACGGACACGGTCGCCGTCGCCACGCCGCCGCGGCCGTCGCTGACCGTGTAGCTGAACGTGTGCACGCCCGTCGTGCCGGCCGTTGGCAGGTAGCGCAGCGATTTGCCCCCGCTGGCAATCGAGACCGTACCGACCGGCCGCAAATTGACGTCCGGCTGCGTGACCGAGGTGATGACGAGCGGGTCGCTGTCCGGGTCCGAGTCATTGGCCAACACGTCGATCGTCGCGCTGAGTCCCGCCGTCACGGTCGCCGTGTCGGCGACCGCCAGGGGCGCGCCGTTGATGGCCACGGACACCGTCGCCGTGCTGAAACCGCCGCGCCGGTCCGTGAGCGTGTAACTGAAGGTACTCAGACCGCTGCTACCGACCGCCGCAGTGTAGGTAATCGTGCCAGCGAGCGCATTGATCACGGCCGTGCCCGACGAGGGCGCGGTGACCGCCTCGATCGACAGGCGGTCCCCGTCAGGATCGGTGTCGTTGGCGAGGACGGACAGCACCAGCGGCGCGGCGCCGAACGTGGCCCCCGTGTCATTGACGCCCACGGGCGGACGGTTCACCGCATTGGTCGGCATGCCGACGGTGACGTCCAACGTCGTCGCGCTCCCCTCACTGGAGAGCACCGTCACTTTGGACGGAGGCGCATTGAGCGGCACCTGAATCGACCCGGTAAAGGCCTGCTTGGAATCTTCCCCATCGACCCCGATCAAGCGGAAGGTGTCCGGCGAGTTGAGTTCGGCCATGGTCGCAGACACCGTCAGCGTCTTGGTGACGTTGGAATAGTCCGCCTTGGTGACCACCACGTCGCAGGTGACGGGCATCGAGCTGACGAACCCGGAATCGTCGACGCCGGTGATGACGGACGGCAAGGTCCCGTTCGGGCTGATCCACTGGGCGTAATGGGCCGCACCCAGGGCTCCGTTGTTACTCATCGCAATCCCGGTGACGCCCGGGGGGACCGACAGCTGGCCGGTGACCGCGTTCACCCGCGGCGCGGCCGGATAGATCGTCATCGCCGGCTGCTTCCAGGTCGTCGTTCCACCGGGCAGGCGGGTCTGCAGGGAGGGTTTTCCTTTTGCGAACATGTCGAGGCGCACATCGCCCGGAGCCTCATACTTGGACGCCCGGGTCAGGGTGATATCGCTCGGCACGGGGGTCGTCTTCAACCGACCCGTCACGCTGAACTGGTCCTGATACCACACGAAGCCATTGGGGCCCGTCAGCCGCACGAAGTTCTTCCCCAGCGGGCTGCCCGTCACCGGCGAGGGCACTTCCTGTTCGCCCGCATACAGGCGGCCTTCAAAGGAGTGCGCGGGCAACTCCTTGCCGCCCGGCGTTGCGGAATGCAAGAGGAAGGGCCCGATCCCACCGAACATGCACTCCACGAAGCCTTGCGGAGCCAGCGCGACGCCGACGTCGTCCGTGTGAAACAGCCGGTCACCGGCGACGAGTCCCTTAAACGTATAGGTCTTGTAGGGGGTCTCCAACACGTAGTCGCCCGAGTAGGGCACCACCCGCAGATTGATGCGCGTGCGGGAGAAAACGATTTGGGTGCCCGGCACTTGATCATCGCCGCTCGAGAACGACGCTTCGAGAGCGAATAGGGCAATCACTTTCGTCGTGGTGTCCTCGGGGTTGCGCGCATCGGTCCCCAAAGGGATGGGCACGGCCGCATCAGCGGCGGTCGCCATATAGTAAAAGTGCTCGGTCGGAAAGGTCGTCGGGGTGGTGCGGGGATAAACATAGCGTTCAGGCACGCTGGTATCACCGGGCCCGAGCAGCAGTAACATGTTCTCCAGTTCGCCGGCGCTGAGGGCGGTGCCGAGCTCGAAGGCGACTCCGGTGCTATCCTGATACCACTGGGGGAAACCGAACGCGGGATCAATCGGCCCGAGCCGGTAGAGCGAACCGCCGATGCCTTGCGGTTGGGCGAAGGCCGGCGAAACGGCGGCCCCGAGCAGGGCGGCGATGAGCAGGCAGCGCTGGAGAGCGCGGGCGAAGATCCCTGAACGGGGGCGGGATGAGATAGCGGGTGAGTTCATGGGATGGAGCGGGAAGGAACGGGAACGGGAGGGCTGAAGGGATGGAGCGGGAAAGGGAGCGGACGGCGCGCCGTCAGTTTGCCGGAGGGCGGTGGGGGAAGGATTCATCCCACTATCAAGAAATTGTTAATTACCTCTGACAACGGTGAGGCGTTGACGACTTCTTGTCGCCCGGATCGCCGCCACCCACGCGAGCACGGGGAGAACGGCGGAGTTTACTTAGGGCGCGGCGCGGCAGGGGGAAACGAGCAGGCCGCGGCCCCGGCCGGCGCGACCGCCTCGGGGAAGCGAGGGGAGTCGCGCCGGCGGAGCGGCGGCGGCACTGGGGGGCGGGCGGCTTAGCTGAAGAGTCCGGGGTGCGTCTTGATGTACTCGGTCGGTACGCCGCAGATCTCGGGCGGAACGCTGAACCACTGCCCGTTCAGGTGGGGCGGATTCGTGGCTCCCGTAACCGGATTTACGTTACAGATCTCCATTTGCTTCATCATCCGCATGTCCTCGTGATTGTTGTTGTGGCAGTGGAACACAAACGGTCCGTCAAAGGTGCGGAACTTCATGAGGATCTCCGCCGTCGTGTTGTCCTCGAGTTGGGTATGATCGCTCTTGAATTGGAACGGGGCTTTCGGCGCCTTGCCGTTGACCCGGATCACCTGGTGCGATTCGACGTGAATGTGGATGGGGTGCCACCAGCCGCCGCTGCTGTTGCGGAGGACCCATTTTTCGACCGCGCCCTTGCGGATCTGCGCGTCGCAGCGGTAGGCAGAGTAGAACTCGCCGTTGATCTGCCAGGCGCCGTTGGAGCGGTTGAAGTCGAAGTAGCGGGTGACCGTGGCTTCGGACTCGGCAATGTTGGTGTGCGGACGAATCGTGCCGGTCGGCAGCGTGAAATCCGGATACGCCTTGTTCACCGTGGTGCCGACGTTGAACTTGATGAGCTTGACCCGACTCTTCAGATCGATGCCGTCGCCTTTGCGCCCGCTGGTCTGCTGCATGATGTTCTCCAGGTAGATCGTCTGCCCGGCGAGTTTGCTGAAATCGACCACGATGTCCGCGCGGCGGGCCGGGTTGAGGTAGATCTGGGAGGTGGTGATCGCCTTCGGCAAGAGCCAGCTGTCGTTGCCGAATTGCTGCATCGTCTGGCCGTTGCTCAGGCGGATCACGTAGTGACGGGCGGGCGAGCAACCGAGTAAACGGAAGCGGTATTTGCGGGGCTCGACGTTGAAAAACGGCTGGGTGACGCCATTGACCGTGAAGAGGTCGCCGAGACGGCCGTCGTGGTCCATCGGGTCCCAATGGAGCGACCCGTCGGCGTTGAGGCGCTGGTCGGTGAACGCGAGCGGGATGTCATACGGACCCTGCTGGGTGGCACCGTCCGGCGTGAGGATGAGCTTGCCGGCGCTGTCCCGCAGATCGACATCGGGCAGGTAGCGATTTTTGATGAGATTTTCCTCGAGGGCGTCGGTGAGCAGGCAGAAGCCGGCCATGCCGTGCGTGACGTTGTGGGCCGTGACGTCGTTGCCGTGGTCGTGATACCACATCGTGCTCGGGGCCTCGGTCACGTCCTGGACGCCGTTCACCTTGGGTGAGACGTGCGGGTAGAAATAGTCGCGCTTCTGATTGGGGAAGACGTAAAAGCAGGGATGGCCGTCGGCGTGCGACGGGGTGTGCCCGCCGTGCAGGTGCAACGACGTTTCGGTATCCGCGAGTTCATTCTTCGTGCGGATCACCATCGGCTCGCCCAGCCGGGCCCGGATGGTCGGCCCGGGGGTGACGCCATTGTAACTGAAGATGGGCGTGTTAACGTTCGGGAGAATTTGCG
>JBIKOK010000380.1:0-4003 GCA_044358025.1 Opitutaceae bacterium | reverse complement strand
GAATTTCGGGCGCGCGAGCTTTTCCCGAGGTCGATCACCGGTCTGACGCAGGCCCGCTGACCATGCGCCGAAAAAGGGCGGAACGGGAAATCCGCGAATCGGCCGTGGCCTACGACCGCCTTTGTCCGACCCCATGATCTATACTGCGGGCCATGAAAACGACCGTTCCGCTGGATGATCCGGCCCTCCTCGCGAACCGCGCCGAGCCCGTTCACCGCCCTTTTCCCTTCACCGCCTCCGGCCCGTCCAGTCACCGCGGGCCCGACGGCCACCGGATCAGGGCACGTCATCGCCGCTGGCGATCGCACGACGCCCCCCCCCCCCCCCCCCCCCCCCCCCCGCCACCGCCCGCCGAAACCCTCGCCCCCATGCCCCTCTTCCACAGCACCGCGGGAAAACCGCCGCAGATCCTCGCCAAGGACCGCGACCGCGTCATCACCTACACCCTGTCGGCGGCCGCCGCCAAGCGCCTCCGGGAGACGGGCGTGCGCCACGGCCGCTCCGTGCCCGGGCGTGTGCTCGCTTCGCTGATCCGCACGGGCGACGCGCATTCCCCGCGGACGGCCGATGCCGCCGGGCAACAGGTGATCTTCGAGGACGACTCCGCCACTCACCTCCCCCGCTGTGAACTGACCGGCGCGACGACCGACCTGCACCTCATCGTGTATGGCGAAGGCCAGGGCATCGTCGCCAAACTCGTGGCCACGGAGCCGCGCTTCCTCCTGCAAAAAGTCACGACGCTGAGCGTGCCCCTCGCGGCGCTGACCATCGCGGTCCTCGCGACCCTCGAGGCGATCGGCAAACTGCCGGTCGGCAGTCCCGCGGCGAAAACCCTGCGCGCTTGGTTGCGGCAGGATCTGGAGGCGAGTTGGAGCAAGCTCGCCGCGCAACGCGCCGAACCCCAGCAAAGCCTCGAACTCGGCCCCACCCCCGATGAGTTGCCGCTGGAGAGCCCCGGCCCATAGGCTATTCGTCGGCTCCGATGGACGCGACCTTGCCTCCGCACCTCGTGCCTCGGCAAGCGGAGGCTCGCCGAGATCACCCCCGCGGCCCAACGCGCGGAATTGAAATCCGGACTTCACCCAGCCGATCAAATCAATCTCTATAGCCCGTATGATTTCCGTCATCGAGCCTGCCGGTGGAAAAGCCCGCGTCCCGCTTTACCAATTGAAAGTCGTCCTGCTCGGCAGTGAGCCACCCGTCTGGCGGCGTCTGCACGTGCCCGGCGACGCCAAGCTCGACTGGCTGCATGCCGTCCTGCAGGTCGCGATCGGTTGGACCAACAGCCATCTGCATCAATTCAAGGTGGGCGAGGCCTGCTACTCGGACACGCGCCATCACGCTGCGGAGTTTGCGGACGACCCGGAAATCCTCGAAGAGCGCACGTTTGCACTCCGGCAAATCGCCCCGCGGGAAGGGGACGTTTTCCACTACGAATATGACTTCGGCGATTCCTGGGAGCACGAAATCACGGTGGAGAAAATCCTGCCGAACCCGACCGCGTCCTCGTTCGCCCTCTGCCTCGATGGCGCCCGCTCGTGTCCGCCGGAAGATTGCGGCGGCACTCCGGGCTACGAAGACCTCCTCAAAATTCTCAAGAACCGGAAACACCCGGAGCACAAACGCATGACGGAATGGCTGGGCCGTCCCTTCGACGCCGCCGCCTTCGACGGGGAGAAAACCAATTTTTGGCTGCGCAAACTGAAATGGCCGCGCGTGACGGAAGCGCAACTGCGCAAGCTGATTATAGCCCGGCTCACCGTCCAAGCGTAAGGCTTCGCGCCCGCGCCGCTTTCCCCGCGCACCGCCGGACGGACGGCGGAGATCATCCGGGAGCTCGCGACCGCTTCCTCACCATCGCGGGCCTCGCGACCCTCGAAGCGATCGGCAAACTGCCGGTGGGCAGTCCCGCGGCGAAAACCCTGCGCGCCTGGTTGCGGCAGGATCTGGAGGCGAGTTGGACCAAGCTGGCCGCGCAACGCGCCGAACCCCAGCAAAGCCTCGAACTCGGCCCCACTCCCGATGAGTTGCCGCTGTGAGCCCTGACCCATCACCGGCCTGCGTCGAGCCCCGCTGATTCCCGTTCGCCTTCGAGCGGAGATTCACGCGCGTTGGCGGAGCCGGCTTGTGGGCGATGGCTCCGAGATGAATCGCCCGCAAGCGGGCTCCTACCTTCCGGCCGTACCTTCCGGCAGATTAGTCTCCACGTAATCGCGAATAGGAATAGCCTGAATTCGGCCGTGGGCCCCCCCTGAGAATCCCGTTTCCTTCCGGTTGATTTCGTCGGTCGACAAAGCCGATCGGGATCTGAACGGTGGCGCCGGTTTGCCCCTGTCCGGCCGGCTTCCCGGCAGAGGCGCGGCGTTCCGCGGGGGCGGTTTGGACGCCACGGCGACTCGACCAGCAAAGGAAAGGCCCCTGTATCGCCCCTCGCAGGTAAAGATGGATTTCGGCTCCGCTGCCGTCATCGTCGGCGCACCCCTATGAAACTCCTCTCTACGTTGCTACTCACCTGCTGCCTGCCTGCCTTCGCTCAGGACGGCTTCGTCTCCCTCTTCAATGGAAAGGACCTCACCGGCTGGGACGCTGAGCCCCGCCTCTGGAAGGTTGAGGACGGCGTAATCGTCGGCACCAGCGAACCCGGCAGCCCGAAAACCAATTCGTTCCTCATCTGGCAAGGCACGGCCAGAGACTTCGAATTGCGCGCCACGGTCCGCGTCGTCGGCGACAACAACTCCGGCATCCAATACCGCAGCCGCCGCCTGACCGAAATCACGCCTTGGACCATCCTCGGTTATCAGTGCGACGTCCACCCCACCGAAGTCCACACCGCGATGACCTATGAGGAACGCGGCCGCGGCATCTTTGGCTACAACGGCGTCGACGTCGTCATGGATCCAACCGGCCAACGCTGGCAGGTGGGCGAGCGACCGCGCGTGGTCGCAGATATCTCGCAATGGAACGAGTTCACGGTGATCGCTCGCGGCAACCGCCTGGAACACAAGGTGAACGGCCGTACGACCTCGGTCTTCATCGACCACGATGAGAAGAACCGCGCTCTCGTCGGTCTCATCGCGATCCAGCTCCATGCCGGCAACCCGCACCGGACCTACGTAAAACAGATTTTGCTGAAGACCCTCGACGACGGCCCGATCTTGCCGTTCGACGCCGCGGCCCTGCCCGCCGGCGCGAAGAAGATCGACAAACCCAAGGTCGTCAGCGCCCAGGGCAAGAACCCGCCGGCAAAAAAAGCGCCGGCGAAGGAGAAGGAGTAAGACCAACGTCCCGGCGGTTTCAGACGGGACGTTGGGCTAAGTCGTCGTTCCTCTCTCAGTGGTCCCCCTTGCGACCATCGGCAGGGTCGCCCTCACGAGCTCACGCCGAGGCGCCGGGCTGGCGGTTGACGGGCAATCATGCCGAGCTCGGCATGATTACCCCGCCGCGGTCAGGCCAGCCTCCGACCTATACGCCCAACTCCAGCTGGTCGTCGCCGGTATCCGAGGCGGCCCGGCGCGCCGTCTGGGTCCTGCGCGCCTGGGCCGCCGTATCCCCCGAGCGCTTACGGCTGCCATGCCTGCGCAACACCGACTGCGTCTCCGTCCGATGTTCCGGGCGCTGCGTAATCCCGCTGAATTTCTCCCGGGCCTGCCGGACGGCTTCCTTATGGTCGACGATCGGACGCGGGTAATCCCGCCCGAGTTCGCAGCCGCCGGCCTGCTCCGCCTCCGCGGTCATCCGCCAGGGTTCGTGGATATAAACCTCGGGCACCGCCGCGAGCTCGGGCACCCAACGGCGGATGAACTCGCCGGAGGGGTCCTGGTCGAGCGACTGCTTGAGCGGCGAGTACATCCGCAAAGCATTGATGCCCGTCGTACCGCTCTGCATCTGGACCTGCGACCAATGGATGCCGGGCTCGTAATCGGTGAACAGGCGGGCCAGCTCCAGGCCCGATTCCCGCCAGGGCAACCAGAGGTCGTAACTGGCGAAGGACATCAACATCGCG
>JBIKOK010000177.1:0-13600 GCA_044358025.1 Opitutaceae bacterium | reverse complement strand
AAACGAACGGGCGTACTGGTCGTGTTCGCGGGGGGGGAAGTGGAGGAGGGCGGGGCGGAGGGTGCCGCGCAGGCGGGCGTGGACGCGGCGGGCGCCGGCGTCGAAGGGGAGGGTGAGGGAATCGGCGGTGAGTTCGAGGCGGGCGGTGACGGGGGCGTCGCCGAGTAACGGAATTTTGGTGACGAGGTGGAGGCCGGAGGCCTGCACGGGCTGGGGGAGGGCGAGTTTGAGGCCGCGGGCGAAGAGGGTGACGTGGGCGATGGCGACGCGGGAGGGGGAGGGGGCGAGTTCGAGCCGGAGGGAGGGTTGGTCGAGGACGGCGAGCTGGGCGGAGGCGGCGACGAGCTGGCGGCAGAGGGCGGGGTAGTGGCGGGCGAGAAAATCGGCGATGGGAAGCGAGCCGGTGTCGCCGAGGGGGCGGGGCGGCAGGGCGAGGGCGCCGTGGGCGATGAGCGAGAGGCCGGCGATGCGCGCGGAGAGCTGGGCGAGTTCGAGCTCCTGTGCGTGGGGGACGAGGGTGGCGTCGAGGTCGCGGAGGATTTCCTCGGAGCGCCCGCTTGGCGAGAGCATGGCGGGCACGGCGAGGCTCGCGCCCGAGATGCGGAGTTCGCGTGGGTCGAACTGGCCGGCGGCAAGCGCCCAGGGGTCGAGGCGGACGTAGACGGCGCGGGCGGAAACGACGGGTTCGGCAAAGGCGGGGAGCGAAAGCCGGGCGTTTTCGATCAGGACGCGGCCGGTGGGGTCGAAGGAGGTGCGGCCGAAGGTGGCGCGGACGCCCGAGGCGGCGAGGCGTTCCTCGAGGGAGCGTAACAGGAAACCGGGGACTTTGAGTTCGCGGTGAGTCGCCACGTAGAGCTGGGCGGCGAGCAAGATCGCGAGGGCGAGCCAGGCGGACCAGAGGACGAACGAGAAAACGGACGCGGTGCACCAGCGGGTGCCGGTCCAAAGGTGGGATAAGGTGCGGCGCATGGGAGCGGCGGCGGGAGGCGGCCGGAAAGCCGTCCTACTTGGCGGGGGCGGGGTCGCGGGGGCCGGAGGTGAAGGTCCAGAGGGCGTCGAGGAGGGGTTGTTCGATTTCGAAGACGGCGTTGAATTCGCGGGAGCCGGCGAGCTGTTGGGCGCCGCCGACGCGTTCGGTGAAGAGGAGGGTCTTGGTGCTGGTCTGTTCGCCGCCGGTGCCGCCGGGGAGCGCGACGGTGGCCTCGAGTTGAAAACTCCACGGGCGGTCGTCGCCGGCGACGGTGACGCGGTCGGTGAACGTATCTTGGACGAAGCGTTTGGCGCGGGGGGCGCGCATCTGGGCGAGGAGGGCTTCGAGCGCGATTTTTTTCTCGGGCGGTTCGGCGGCGAGGACGGTGAGCCAGGTTTCGGGGGTGGCGAGCTTGTGGGTGTAGAGCGGAGCGGCGTCGGGCCGGGTGGAGGTCAGGGTGAGGGCCGTGATGGTGGCGGTGGGGGGGAGGGCGGGGAGCTGGCGTTCGCGCCAGTCGCGCGGGGCGACGGAGAGTTCGCGGCGAAGGTCGAAGTCGACGGCATAGATGGAGCCCTTGGGGTTGGTGAGCGGATCGAGTCGCGCGTAGGTCGCGCCCTGGGCGTCGGTGCCGAGTTGCAGGGTGACGGTGGCGGACGGGTTGGGCCTGGGGGGCTGGGGGTTGGGTGCCGGCGTCGCGGGGCCGGCGAAGGTGAGGGTGAGTTCGCGTTCGGGGCGGTTGAAGCCCCATTTTTCCAGGTCGGCGTTGGCGGGGGCGTCGCTGACGAAACCGCCGGGGTCTTTGGCGGAGAGGAGGGTGAGTTGTTCGAGCAGGCGTTGCACGACGGCGCGGTCGGCGGGGAGGGTCTGCGGGCCGGAGGCGGGGTCGCCGCGGCGGACGATCTGCCAGGTGGCGTCGGCGGGGGTGGCGCCGGCATCGAGCCGTTGGAGGGTGAGCGGGGGTTGGTTGGGGGCGGTGAGGGCAACGGCGGTGACGCTCGGGAGGTCGAATTCGAGGAGGCGTTTTTCGCGGAGGCGGACCTGGGCGTTGCGGAGGGTTTCGACGAGGGCGGTGGGCACGGCGACGGTGAAGACGGCGGCGCGGCCTTCGAGCTGCGCGTAGTATTCAACGGAGACGGACGCGTCCGGCGGCGGGGGCGGAACCTGCGGTGCGGGCGGGGCGGGAACGGGATCGCCGAGGAAGAGGGTTTCGCGGCGGTTGTTGCCTTCGAGGGTGACGCGGAGTTTCGGGTCGGCGGAGGGGAGGGTCGCGGGCGGGGCGGCGGGGCTGAAGGATTTGACGCGGAGGTCGTTGAGGCCGGCGATGGCGAGGTCGACGGCGGTTTTGCCGGCGCGGGCGTTGTTGATGATGGTGTCGAAGAGCCAGCGGTTGTTTTCGCGGCGGATGCGGAGGCGGACGGCGGAGGATTGCACGAGGAGCCCGCGCGCCTCGTAGGCGGGGACGGTGAGCAGGGTGTCGGCGCGGAGCTTGTCGAGGCCGAGCGAGAGGCTGTCGGCGAGGCCGCGGGCGACGACGTGGATGCGTTCGCCGTCGGGCGAGAGGATGTAGAGGCGGTTGCCGATGTTGGTGGAATCGCCGATGCGGAGGACGGTGGGGGGGGCGTCGCCGGAGGCGAAGGAGACGGTGAGCTTGGGGCGGTCGAGGCCGTAATCGGCGAGGGACATGGTGTTGGCCGCAAGATCCTTGGCGCTGAAGCTGGAGACGTTTTCGAGGAGCTGGAGTTCGTGGAGGATGCTGTTGACGACGTGGAGATTGGCGGGCCACTCGAGGGGTTGGGTGAGCCACCAGGTGTCGCCGCGGCGGGCGAGGCTGAAGGAGCCGCCGGGGACGGTGCTGGTGAGGGTGAGGGAGCGGATGTCGGCGGCTTCGGGTCCGAGGACGCGGCTGCGGGCTTCGCGGGCGCGGGGATCGGTCATCCAGGGGCGCTCGAATTTGAAGATGAAGAAGAAGAGCGCGACGTTCAGGAAGACGAGGACGAGCGTGACTTTGGTGCGCATGGAAAAAGTTTAAGTCGGAAGTTTAAGTTGAAGGGCCGCGCCGGGCGAGTCGGGGAGGTGGGTTGCTCTGCAACTTAAACTTTTCACGGCAACGGGCGGGACGCCTCAGCGGCGGCGGGCCCAGTAGACGGCGAGGCCGAGGAGGCCGGCGATGCCGGGGAGGACGAAGAGGAGGGCGTAGCGGAGTTTCAAGAACACGTCGGCGCTGAGGGCGAGCTGGAAGCGCTCGATGGGGCGGGCGGGGATGTTGAGCTGGGTGTCGCGGTCGACGGTCCAGTTCACGGCGTTGAGAAAGAGGTTCAGGTTGCCGGCGTTGACGATGCGGTTGTTGACGGGGAGGTCGCCGGTGCCGAAGACGACGAGGCGGCCGCCGCGGACGCTGAAGGGGAGGTTGTCGCGGACGGCGAGGCGTTCGGAGGCGACGACGACGCCGAGGCGGTCTTTGGGGTCCATGCCGGGGAGCGGGGCGATATCGATGCCGCGGTTGAATTGGGGGAGCTGGCTGAGATCGCGGTAGCTGACCTCGCCCCAGGCGGTGGGGGAGGTGGCGGCGAGGGTGACGGTGTTGAGGCCGTTGCCGGTGGCGCGGCCGGGGTCGGGGCGGACGGTGCGGGTGCGGCCGAGGAGGAGTTTGAAGTTGTAGCTGATGAGCGTCTGCGTGACGGGGTGGGTTTTGTCGAAGGCGAGGATGACGAGGTCGCCGGCGTCGCTGACGTTGGCGGGGCCGGTGTCGTAGACGAGGTCATCGTCGACGAGGACGCCCCAGTCGAGGAGGAGGTCCTCGAGGCCGTGGGAGAAACCGGGGGCGAGGAAGAGGAGGAGGCGGCCGGCGTTGGCGCGGAGGTAGTCGCGGAGGAGTTCCTGTTCGACGGGGGTGAAGCGGCTTTGGGGGGCGACGGCGACGAGGAGGGAGGCGTCGGCGGGGATTTTGCGGGCGACGGAGAGGTCGAGGCCGTCGACCTCGAAATTGCGGACGCGGAGCTGGTCGCGGATGACGGTGAGGCCGCGGTTGCCGTCGGTTTCGTCGGGGCGGAGTTCGCCGTGGCCGGCGAGGAAGTAGATTTTTTTGCGTTCGGGGCTGGAGACGTCGAGGAGGGCGGCGGTGAGGGCCTGTTCGCCCTGGAAGGCGGTGCGCTCGGGCTGGCCGTCCTTGGTGCGGTTGTAGCGGTAGAGTTCGGTGAGGGTGACGATGCGGGGTTTGTCGCCGCAGCGGAGGAGGATGACGTCGGGTTGGTCGAGGCCGAGGGCTTCGGCTTCGCGGCGGTTTTGATACACGTCGAGGTATTTGACGGTGATCTTGCCGGCGGGGTTGGCGTCGGTGGCGTTGGCGTATTCGCGGAGGAGGCCGCGGACCTCGGGGTTGTCGTTGTCGTCGCCGAGGGTGGCGACGATTTGGACGGGGCGTTCGAGGTGCTGGATATAGGAGAGGGTTTCGGGGGAGAGGGAGAAGCGGCGGTGGTGGGTGAGGTCGAAGCGGGAAGGGTGGTTGCGGGCGAGGTAGTTGAGGCCGCCGAAGAGGGAGAGGAAGAGCAGGGCCTGCAGCACGAGGTTGAGGGTGCGGAGCCAGCGGGCGATGCGGAAGCTGTCGAGGGAAGGCATCAGTAGAGCTGAGAGCGGAGAGCGGAGAGCCGAGAGGCCGCGCCGGGGAGCCTGAAAGCGGCGGGCACGGGAATGAGATGGGGGCTCAGCGGGTTCATGAGTGGAGCAGTTTCACCTCGACGCCGAGAATGCTGAAGATGAGGGCGAGAACGGTGCCGCTGAGGTAGAAGAGGATTTGGCGGGTGTCGATGACGCCACGGGTGAAGTCCTCGTAGTGGGAAAAAATCTGCGCGTAATCGACGGCGGATTTGACCGGGGCGAGGAGGTCGCGGCTGAGCCAGCTGGCGTCGGAGAGAAACCGGACGCCGACGATCAGGCCGGCGAGCATGGCGAAGCAGAGGATGCCGGCGACGGCTTGGTTGCGGGAAAGGGAGCTGGCGAAGACGCCGACGGCGATGAAGAGCAGGCCGGAGACGGCGACGAAAAGATAGCCGCCGACGAGGGGGCCGGGGTCGAGGAAGCGGGAGTCGCCGGCGAATTTTTTGAGGATGAAAAAGAAGCCGCCGGTCGAGCCCCAGAGCGAGACGTAGAGCAGGTAGGCGGCGGAGTATTTGGCGAGGACGACCTCGGTGGTGGTGACGGGGGTGGTGAGGAGGGTCTCAATGGTGCCGAGCCGGCGCTCTTCGGCGAGGCACTTCATGGTGAGCAGCGGGACGATGAAGAGGACGGGAAACCAGAAGATGGAAAAGAAGACCTGGGCGGGCGAGGTGTCCTGGGGGGTCTTGCTGTAGCTCTCGAGGATACCGGTGAACATGAAGCCCATGACGCCGAGAAACATCACGGCGGCGATGTAGGTGCTCGGGTTGACGAGCAGCATGCGGACCTCGTGGCTGAGGAGGGTGAAGTAGTGTTTCACAGGGCGGAGAGAGGAGCGCGGGGAGCGAAGAGCGAAGAGAAGAGCGCGGGGAGCGAAGAGAAGAGCAGAGAGCGACGAGCGGAGAGCAGAGAGTGAGCGGGGAGCGAAGAAAAGAGCGCGGAGAGCGAGGAGCAGAGAGGGAGTGTGAAGCGCCCGCGGCTTATTTTGCCGCGGATTTGGGGGCGGCGACGGCGTCCCAGCTGCGGCGGGTGGCGGCGAGGAAAACGTCCTCGAGGGTGGAGTGCGTGCGGCTGAGGGAGCGGACGCGGAGGTTTTGGGCGAGCAAGGTGCGGAGGAGGGGTTCGCCGAGTTCCTCGGTGCGTTCGGTCGTGAGCGTGAGACGGCGGAAACCGGCCGGGTCGGGTTCGCCCGCGGTGGTGATGGCGAGGGTGGGTTCGACGGCGGCGAGGCTGGCGGGCAACGCCGCGAGATCGCCGGCGAGCTCGAGTTCGTAAGTGGATTGGCCGAGGATTTCGCGGCGGAGATCGGCGGGGGTGCCCTGGGCGACGACGCGGCCCTGGTTGATGATGAGGACGCGGTCACAGGTCACCTCGATCTCGGGGAGAATGTGGGAGGAGATGATGACGGTCATACGGCCGCGGAGGCTCGCGATGAGATCGCGGACGATGAGGATTTGATGCGGGTCGAGGCCGATCGTGGGCTCGTCCATAATGATGACGGGCGGTTCGGCGAGGATGGCTTCGGCGATGCCGACGCGCTGGCGGTAGCCCTTGGAGAGCTGGCCGATGATTTTGTGACGGACCCGTTTCAGGTCGCACAGTTCGAGGACCTCGTCGATGCGCGGTCCGAGTTTGCGGCGGGTGACTTCTTTCAGGCGGCCGCGAAAATAGAGATATTCCGAGACGCGCATGTCCTCGGGGAGGGGATTGTTTTCCGGCATGTAGCCGATCTTGCGCTTGATGTCGTCGGGTTGGGTGGCGACGGAGAGGCCGCAGATGTGGACGCTGCCGGAGGTGGCGGGCAGGTAACCGGTGAGGATGCGCATCGTGGTCGACTTGCCGGCGCCGTTGGGGCCGAGGAAGCCGATGATTTCGCCGCGGGCGACGGTGAAGCTGATATCTGCGACCGCGGTGACCCCCGCGTAGGTTTTGACGAGGTGCGAGACTTCGATGGCGAGCGGCTGATCGGGCATGACAGGAGGAGCGGAAGAGACGAAAGAGAGAGACGCGACTGTCGCGAGTCCGTTCCGCGCGCTCAATGCTCAACTTTCGGGCGGGCCGGGCGGAGCCGCGGCGAGAAGGTCGGTCCGGTCCCGCGCCGGCGGCGACCGGAGCCGCGCGCGGCGGGGAGGCGGGGGCGGCTCACAGGGGGGATTTTTCGAGGCTCACCTCGCCGGCGCGGTAGCGCTGGGTGCGGCCGCGGGCGTCACGGAGGAGGAGGGCGCCCTCGTCGTCGAGGCCGGCGACGGTGCCGACGTGGCGGCGGCCGCCTTCGAGAACGGCGATTTCGCGGCCGCGGAGGATGTCGTAGCGGTGCCAGAGGTCGGCAAAGGTCCGGGTGTAGTCGCCGTCGACGAATTTTTGGTAGGCGAGGAAAATGCGGCCGATGAGGGCGGCGGTGAGGCGGTTGAAATCGAGCGGGGCGCCGGTGACTTCGGCGAGGGAGATGGCGCGCTGACCGAGGTCGGTGGGCCAACCGGCGGCGGAGCTGTTGATGTTGAGGCCGAGGCCGAAGACGAGGTCGCGGATTTGGTCGGAGTCGATGCGGGCTTCGGTGAGGATGCCGCCGGCTTTGCGGCCGTCGAAGAGGATGTCGTTGGGCCATTTCAGGCCGGGGGAGACTTTGGCGAAGTTGGCGAGGAGTTCGCAGACGTTGAGGCCCATCCAGAGGGTGAAGGCGCCCATGCGCTCGGGGGCAACGCGGGGGCGGAAGGCGACGCTGAGGTAAAGGTTGCCGTTGGCTTCGCTGTGCCAGGCGCGACCCAGACGGCCGCGGCCCTTGGTCTGGCGGCGGGCGAGGACGGCGAAGGGGGCGGTGCGGCCGGCGCCGAGTTGGCGGGAGGCCTCGTCGTTGGTGCTGTCGGTTTCGTCGAGGACGAGGAGGGAGAAGCCGCGCGGGCGGACT
The DNA here is from genome assembly GCA_044358025.1 of Opitutaceae bacterium. GTDB lineage: Bacteria > Verrucomicrobiota > Verrucomicrobiia > Opitutales > Opitutaceae > GAS368. The sequence continues at coordinate 6,074 of JBIKOK010000177.1, read as the reverse complement.
TTGAGCTGGGTTTCGACGAGGGCCGCGTGGGGCGCGGAGGGTGTGGCCGTGAGGCGGTAGCCGCGGGCGCGCTGGGCCTCGAAGGTGAAGCCGGCGGCGCGGAGTTTTTCCACGTGCTGCCAGACCGCGACGCGGCTGATGCCGAGTTTGGTGGCGAGAGCGGAGCCGGACACCCAGCCGGGATCGTGGGCGAGGAGTTCGCGGAGGATCAGGTGTTCGGGGGTGGGCATGGGGCGGAGGGCGGAGGGCGGGAGGGCGGCGGTGAACGCGTGATTGAAAAGGTGATGCGAGTCGCGGAAGGTCGGCAAATGTCATTTGACGAATTTCAGCAAGCGGTGGCCGGCGGGGCGCAGGCGCCGGCGGGGATGAGCGCAGCGTTGGGTGCGCTGTGGCACGATGCGCGCGGCGACTGGGACGGCGCACACGATTGCGCGCAGGCGGACAAGAGCCGCGACGGTTCGTGGGTGCATGCGTATCTGCACCGCAAGGAAGGCGACGAGGGGAATGCCGGCTACTGGTATGCGCGGGCGGGCCGGCCGGTGCCGGCGAAAGGCGCGACGCTCGCCGCGGAGTGGGCGGCGATCGCGCGGGAACTCGTGGCGAAGTGAGGCGGAGAAGCGGCGGCCGCGGGCGACGCGGGCAGCGCCGGCGCTCACCAGTCGGAGCGGAGGAAGGCTTTTTGGACTTCGGCTTTGGCTTTGGCGCGGTCGGCCGGGAGCGAGACGAGGGTTACGAAGTCTTCCATCTCAGCTTTGCGTTCGAGGCGGTGGTCCTCTTCGAGCATCGCGAGGGCCCAGCCGTCGTTGCTAAAGATGGGCAGGGAGCCGAAGCGGAGGCCGGGATAGCGGTTGAGGCCGAGGGCGAGGCGGCCGGTGGGGGTGAGGAGGTGGCGCTCCTTGAAGGCGGGCGGTTTTTCCTCCTGCACGACGTAGTTCGGCAGGCGGAAAATGGTGTTGCGCGGGCGGGCGGTCTCGGGGGCGTCAGCCGGAGCGGCCGGCGAGGTTGCGGCTTCGGTCGGCTTGGGTGGAGCGAACTTGGGCAATTGCGCGGCGAGGTGGGCGGCGATGGCCGGGGACATGGCGCGCGGGGTTTCGGGAGCGGTCGACGGGGCGAGCGAAGTCGTCGGCGGGACGGGCGGTAACGCGGACGGGGCGGTGGTTTGCGCGGCGACGGGGCTGGCGCACGATGCGGCGGCCACAAGAAAGAGCGTCGCGGGGGAGAGCGTTCTCATAGCACTGGGAAGGAAAGCGGAAACGGGCGGCGGTTCCGACAATAATCGCGCGCCGGCAAGGGCGGCGCAGCCCGCGCGGCGGCGGGTCGGGCGCGGGTTATTTCGGGGCCATGCCGTTGTAGCCGAATTCGGTGGAGCGCATGTACGTTTTTTGAACCGCGTCTTTCGCCGAGGCGCCGGCGGCGCGATCGGATTTCATGATCATGTTCGCGTTGTCGGCGAGGTCGGCCATGTTGCGGAGGCGTTCGTCCTCGGCATACATCGAGAGGGCGCGCTGTTCGGTGGAGGAGCCGTTGCCGCTGCCGGGGCTCCAGCCGGCGAAGAGCGGCAGCGAAAAACGGTTCAGGGCGCGGTCGGCGTCGGAGATGTAGCGGCGCATCGCGATTTCGCGGAGGCCTTTTTTCGTGCTGATGTCCCGTTCCGTGAGCACGGCCGGGCGCTGTTCCTGCACGACGTATTTGGGGAGACGCACGATGGCGTTCTTGGGCTTGTCCGTGTCGCGCAGGTCGGCGGCGTCGGCTTCTTCGTCGGCCAGTTTTTTGGCGAGGTCCGCGGCGGTGGGCTGGGGCGGAGCGGGCGGGGGCGGAGTGTATTTGGGGAGGGTGGACGCCAGCAGGGCGGCGACGTCGCCGGAGATGGCGCGGGTGCGTTTCGGGGCGGCGGGAGCAGCCGGGGCGGCGGCGGTGACCGCGGGGGACGGCGCGGCGGGGTGGGCGGCGGGAGCGTCCGCCGTGGGTGGGGCGACCTGGGCGCGCAGGCCGAGGGCGAGCAGGGCGAAGATCAAGGCGGGGCGGACAGGGTGGCGCATAACGGAGTTGAACCGTGGGAGGCGGGACGGTTCCGCGCAATCCTCGGATATTCGGTGATGGCGGGGAGGCGCGGAACGCCCGCGACGGTCAGACGGCGGTGGGTTCGGGCTTGGGGGTGACGAAGGGGGCGAGCACGAGGCCGGCGAGGGTATACAGGCCGAGGTCGTAGAAGGCGGTGGCGATGGTCCAACCCCAGGCGTGGTGCCACCAGATCGCGGCGCCGAGATCGCCGGCCGCGACGAGGAGGCCGAGCATGGCGCAGAACTTGACGCGGCCGGTCCAGCGTTCGAAGGCCTTGGCGAGGCCGCCGAGCAGGGCGGTCAGCAGGACGGCGAGCACGAACAGGTGGACGAAGCCGCCGATCATCACGGCCGGGTCCAGCGCAGGCCGGGATTCTTTGCGGATGTGCACCTCGATGCTCGGGCCGCGTTTGGCGAGTTCGACCAGGTTGGCGTCGCCGGAGAGCGGACTGGGGATGAGGTAGGCGCCGGAGGCGGGGAAGAGTTTGCCGACGGCGAGGGCGGTCGCGGATTCGTCGGTGACGGTGTGGAGTGCGCGGTAGGGCAGCAGGGGTGGGGCGCCCCAGTAAAGGAATCCCCAGAAGAACATGGCGAGGGCGGCGAGGAACGGGGCGAGGACGAATTTTTTCATGACCGGGCGATCGGCGAACACGTTTCGGAGCGGGGTGGGGCACGGACGGGATGGTCCGGGGGAAACCGGCAACGGGAACGGTTGTGCACGCCGGGGCGGCGCAGCTCAACCGTGTTTTGCGGCGAGGCGGTCGCGTTCGGTCAGGAGCTGGGCGGCAATGCTGAGGGCGATTTCGGGGGGATGGTTGGTGCCGAAGGGGAGGCCGACGGGGCAGTGGAATTTTTCCGCGAGGGCGGGGGCGAGGCCGTCGGCGATGAGTTCGCGGCGGAGGACGGCGGCTTTGGCGTCGCTGCCGATCACGCCGAGAAAAGGGAAGGCGCGGGTCGACAGCGCGCGATGGAGAATGGGCCGGTCGGTGCGGTGACCTTGCGTCATGCAGAGCACAAAGGCGTCGGCGGGGAGCGAATCGACGGCGGGGGCGAGGTCGGCGAGCAGCACGGGGCGGAGGTGGCGGGCGCGGGGGAGTTGGTCGAGCCACGCCGGGCGCGGATCGAAGACGGTGAGACTGCAGGGTAGCGGGAGCAGCACGGGGAGGAGGGCCTGTGCGATGTGGCCGGCGCCGAAGATCGCGATGGACCAGGCGGTCGCGGGATGGGGCTCGAAGTAGAGTTTCACCGCGCCGCCGCAAGTCATGCCGACGTCGCCCTTGAGCGTCCAGCTGACGAAGCGGGGTTGGGCGCGGGCGGGGCCGGAGGCGGCGAGCATTTCCCGGGCGAGGTCCAGGGCGCGGGCCTCGACGCGGCCGCCGCCGATGGTGCCGGTGGCGAGGCCGGCGGCGGTGACGAGCATTTTGGCGCCGGTGTCCTGGGGCACGCTACCGAGGGCTTCGACGAGGGTGACGAGCACGAAGGGGGTCGCGGCCGATTCGAGGGCGACGAGGTGTTCGTAGAAGGAGGGCGAGGCGGACATGGTGCGGTGGGCGGAGAGGTCCAAACAGGTTTCACCGCGGATGGCACGGAGGAACACGGACAAAACCGGGGAGCGCTCACACGCCCTTAACAAATCTGCCGCGCGGGTGAGACACGGGCTTAACATTCGTCTGCGATCCTGACGGCCGGTTCGTAAACAAAAACTCTCCGCTTTCGGGCGGCCCAAAAAATCCATCCATGAAAATAGCCCAACGCCTGCGTCGTCGTGTTTTGTCCGTCAGCTCACTCGTTTTCGCCACAGCTGCTCTGGCCCAGCCGCCCCGCGGGGGCGGTCCGGGTCCGGCCGCAGCGCCGGTGCCGGCCCCACGGCCGGCGCAGGCTCCGGCCGCGCAGCCGGGGCCGAGGCCCCAAGGGCCCGCGCCCGGGCAGGGCACGGTGCCGCGGGCCGGACTCGGGAGCCCGCTGGGCGGATTGACCGACGCGGAGCTCGCGGCGTTTCTCGACGGGCGGGCGGATTTTCGCCGGACCGAGACGGTGGCGGGCGGGCTGGGGCCGATTTTCAACGATGTCTCCTGTGTGGCCTGCCACGACGCGGGCGGCACGGGCGGGGCGAGCCGGCGGACGGTGACGCGGTTTGGTCGCACGGTGAACGGCGTGTTCGATCCGCTGGACGCGCAGGGGGGATCGCTGTTGCAGGCGCGGTCGATCAATCCGGGTATCCGCGAAGTGGTGCCGCGCGAGGCCAACACCGTCGCCCGGCGCGTGACGACGCCGCTGTTTGGGGCGGGATTGATCGAGGCGATTCCGGACAGCACGATTGTGCTCGGGACGCTGGAGCGAAAGCCGGCGGGGATCGCGGGCAAAGTTTCCGTGGTGACGGACGTCGTGAGCGGCGAAAATCGGATCGGGCGTTTCGGGTGGAAGGCGCAGCAGGCGACGCTGCTGGCCTTTTCGGGCGACGCCTACGTGAACGAAATGGGGATCACGAACCGGCTTTTCCCGACGGAGAATGCGCCGAACGGCAATGCGGCCTTGCTCGCCCGGTTTGACCGGGTGGCGGAGGTCGAGGACGAGGTCAGTGCGATCGACGGCAAGGCAGACATCGATCGCGCGGCGGATTTCATGCGGTTGCTCGCCCCGCCGCCCCGTGGTCCCGAGACGGCATCAGCGGTGGCCGGCGCGGCGATCTTTGCGCGGTTGGATTGTGCGGTGTGCCACACGCCCGCGATGACGACCGGACGCCATGCGATCGCCGCGTTGAGTGAGAAGACGGTCGGGCTGTATTCGGATTTACTCCTGCACGACATGGGAGCGTTGGGCGACGGGATCGCGCAGGGGACGGCGGGAGCGCGGGACATGCGCACGGCGCCGCTGTGGGGGCTGCGGTCGCGGCCGACGTGGTTGCACGACGGCCGGGCCAACACGATCGACCAGGCGGTGCGCGGTCACGCGGGCGAGGCGCAGAGTTCGCGCGACCGTTATGTTGCGCTCAGTGCGGCGGAGCGGCAGGAGCTGCTGGATTTTCTGAATACGCTGTGAGTGCGGGGCGGGGGGGGGACCGCACGAGGCGCCGGCCGCGGATGAAACGCTGCGCGCCGGAGCGGCGCGGGGGGAGGGCCCCGAGCCGGAGGTCGAGGTGGCGGGAAGGGAGACAAAAAAACGGCCTCCGGCAGAGTTGCCGGAGGCCGCGCAGAGCGGAAGAAAAGAATCGGTCAGGCGATCACTTGAACTGGTAGTCGACGCGCATCGTGTAGGAGCGGCCGCGCGGGTCGGCGATGCGGGGTTCCCAGCTGCTGCCGGCGCCGGAGTTGGTGTCGTAGGTGGCGGAGAAGGGCGGGTCAGTGTTGAAGAGGTTCCTGATGCCGGCGGTGAGGGTGACGTTTTTGATGCCGCGGTAGGACGCGCTGAGGCCGAAGATATTGTAGGCCTTCACGCGCGGGTTCCAGTTGACGGGCTTCACCGAGCCGTTGGCGACGCCGGGCAAGACCGCATCAATATAACTGTTACGGAAGAGCTGGTTGACCTGGCCGGTCCAGTTGCCCCTGCGGTAGCCGATGTAGGCGGTGTGTTTCCAGCGCAGGCCGATGTCGCTGGCGCGGGTGAACTGGTTGATTTCGCTCACGCTGAAGGGCGCGGTCGCGAGCAGGCGCGACTTCTTCTCGAGCAAATAGGAGAGATCGAAGCCGCCGGAGAGTTTGCCGCCGGCCACGTCGGTGTCGCCCTTGATGCCGAACTCGGCGCCGGAAGTGACGTTTTGGCCGGCGTTGACCCAGCGGCTGTCGACCTCGACGATGTCGCCGGCGGCGTTCCGCCGGAAGCGCTCTTGGAAGAGGCTGTAGTTGGCGAGCAGCACGGTGGTGCCGAAGCTCTGGATGGTGCCGGTGCGGTCGACGTTCCACCAGTCGACGTTGAAGCTGAGGTGTTTGTTGGGCTGAACGACGAAGCCGGCGGAATACATCGTGGCTTCCTCGGGCTGGAGGTCGGGCTTGCCGCCGAAGAGTGAGTTCGCCGAGT
>JBIKOK010000176.1:0-13665 GCA_044358025.1 Opitutaceae bacterium | reverse complement strand
TCGGAGTGCCGAGAAACAGCAGCAGGCACGGTGCACCGATTAAGTAGAATATTCCGTAGAGCAGCATGCGGCGATGCGGGGCGTTGGCCGAGACGCGGTCGGAAATCCACCCGCCGGCCAGCACGCCGAGCACGACTGAAATCTGCAGCATGAACGTCCCGGCGAAGCCCGCCGCCGCCAGCGGCATCTGGAACGTCTCGCGAAAATAGAGCGGTAGCCAGGTGAAGAAGATCCAGATGCCCAGGCCCGAGAGCATGGATTCTCCGAGCAGCACCCAATATGAGGGCACGCGCAGGACGAACTTCACGGCGTCGCGGAAGCTTGCACGCGGCGCCACCGGTGCCGCTTGGACCGGCGCCTGTGGCAGCATCGCCCGCGAGAGCAACGCGAGCGCGATCCCGGCGCAACCGAGGACAAGGAAGCCGGAGCGCCAGCCGAAATGATCCGCGAAGTATCCGGCGGTGCTGCCGCCGATGACCATGCCGACGTTGGCTCCGATCTGGATGAAGCTCATCGCACGCGCTCTTGTCGCGGTGGCGTGATACGACGCGATCAAGGCGATCGCCGCCGGGAGAAACAGGCACTCGGCGAAACCCAGCCCGAGGCGCAACGCCAGGAGCATCGGGTAACCGGTCGCGAAGCCCATGAACGCGGTGACCGCGCTCCACGCGATCAAGCTTCCGACGACGAGCTTCGTGCGTGAAATGCGGTCGCCGAGGTTTCCGGCGATGGGCGAGCCCAGCGCATAAGCCCACAGGAAGACCGAACCGAGCAGGCCCAGCATCACGTCGGACGTGCCAAATTCGGTCCGCACGGCCACCAGCACCGCCGACATCGCCGCGCGGTCACCGAAATTTAGCGCGGCCGCGAGCGTGAGGAACCACACGGCACGCCAGCGTGGCTCGAAGGCCCAGAATATCGGTTTCATTGCGGGCGCACGCGGAGCGCGTGGACTTGGTCGGTGCGCAGCCCGGGCGAATACTCACCGCCGGCCAACACCCATTCTCCGTCGACGGGCACCGCAGCGGCACCCACGAGACCGAGCGGCATCGTGCCGGCGGCGGACCAGCGGTCGGTCGTGGCGTCGTAGAGCAGGCCATCGGCCGGAATGCGGTAGCGTTCGCCGAGTTCCTTCATGCGCGCGAAATCGTGTCCGTCCGAGCCGCCAAGCACCAGCGCGCGCGTGGGTGCGATGCGGAGCGCCACGGCCAGCACCGCGCCGCGCGGCAAAGGCGCGGCACCGGTCCACGTTTGCCGTGCGGGATCAAACAACCACAGGTCGCGCAGGTAGTCGTCCGGCGATTTCGCCGCGCCGGGCAAACCGCCGCCATAGAGCAGGCGCGGACCTGAGGGGGTTGTGACTTCGACGAAGATCGCACCGAATCGCGGGCGTCCGGGCGGTGGCGGGAGTATCTCCCAGCGCGCGACCCCGGACGCAGTGCGTCCCTCGTTGAGATCGAGCCGCCAGAGGGTGGCGAGGGGACCAGCGGCGGACTCACCACCCGCGACATAGAGGTGGCCGTTGGCGAAAACGGCCGCGCCGTTGGCGCAGGCCGAAGGGAGCGGCGGCAACGGACCGATCGACACTTTTTCGGTCGCGCTCTCCCAGCGCAGCACAAACGCGTCTGCGCTGGGTTGGGTGCCGTCGTGGCCGCCGAGGCACGCCAGGCCCGCGTCGACCGTGACGGCGGCGCCCTCGCCCAAACCGCGCGGCAACCCCTCGGTCACGACGCGCCACGGTGTCTGCTCCGAAAGCGGCAGCGGCTGCACGTAGATCGCCCGATGAAATTGCTTCCGACCGCCGGCGCGCGCGGGCCGCGGGAAGTTTGAACCGCCGGCGAGGAGCAGGTGACTCTCGCTGACGCCGCCATACATGCCCTTCAGGCCCACGGGATCGGGCAGCGGAGAGAGTTTCCGCCAGTGCAGAGCAGGAGTCTCGGCTGCGGCCCCTGAAAAAGGTGACAACATGAGCAGGGTGAGGAGCGATGCCGACACGGAATACCCACCGGTCGAACGACGGTTCATCGGCAGCAGGCGTGCGCTCGGGGGCACATCAGCGGGCCGGGACGGCGGCGAGTTTGTCAGTCTCGGCCAGGGTGAAGCGCGTGCTGACGACGGAATTTTTTTCAGGGCCGGACCGGTATTTGATGTAGGTGGTGGCGACGAAGGTGCCGTCGGGGAGAAGTTCGAGGCCGGGGTAGCCGTTGTCGCCACCGCGATAACTGTGGAGGAGTTTGATGCGGTAGGCACCATCGCGCGCGCTGGCGATGTCCTCGTAGCGGCCGACCCACGCGATGAAATGAGTGGAGGTCGGGCTGCCGGGGCCGGTGTCGCGCATGACGATGACGAGACGGCCGTCGGGCGTGGTGAGTGGCATGTGGCGGTCGCCAAAGAGACCGGGCGGGAGGGGCTGGGAGGCGGACCACGTGCGGCCCTCGTCGTCGCTGGTCATGAAGAGCGCGACGCGTTTGGCGTTTTCGCGGATGAGGCAGAGCAGTTGTTTGCCATCGGGCGAGCGGATCACGGCGGGTTCGCAGGGCTTGAGCCCGGGGAGATCGAGGACGACGCGCCACGGAGTCCAGGTGAAGCCGCCATCGGAGGAGGTGCTTTGCGCGAGGACGTTGGAAAGTTTTTCGACGGTTTCGCCGGGGCGGCGGATGTTGGAGAGTCCGAGCAGTTTCTTGCCGCCCTCGAGGGGGACGATGGTGCAGAACGGCATGACGCCGACGAGGCCGTTGCCCTTCATGGGTGACCACGTCTTGCCCTCGTCGAGCGAGTGGGACGCGTGCATGTCGCCGCCGGGGCCGGAGCCGGTGTAAACGAAGAGGCGCGTGACACCTTGTGGGTCGGTGAGGCGGTAGATCGACGGACAGTTTTTCGCGGTCTGCCAACTGGGGGGCGTGGGGAGGAGTGGGGACCAGGTGAGACCGCCATCGTCGCTGCGTTTCATCGGACCGGCGAAACCGCCGTGGCCGATCGTCCAGACGCAGTAGATCGTTTTGCCGTCGGGCAGGAGTGTGGTGGTCGGGTGGCCTTGATAAATCTCGCCGGTGCCTTGGGCGACGATGACGTGGCGGGCAGAATCGGTGGACAGATCGACGGTGCGCGCGGGGTAGCGGAAAGTTTTCTTGAGCGCGGTGGGATCGGTGGCGGCAGCGGGATCGGCGGCGAGGGCGGAGGTGGCGGGGTGGAGGCAGGCGGAGCCGAGCACCAGCGCGGCGAAGGAGAGGCGGGTGCGAAGGGTGTTCATGAGCGACGGGCGGGCGAAGGGAGGAAGACGTGGGGCACAAGCAGCGGGGGATGGGGTGCGGGGACGAACGCGAAGAACGATTGGGGGGATTGGTGGCTGAGCGAGCGACAATCACTGGCCCCTGATGGGGACCAGTGGCGGCGCGTTGCGGAGCGCGGTTGTCGGGCGTTGGGTGAATGGACAATGAGTTCCCCTGCGTCCGGCCTCCGCCCCAATCAATTGCTCGCGCACATGCGTGCCGGTGAGACGGAGGTGCTCTATGTGCTCGGCAACCATGCGACGCCGCGGCACGTGGATTTCGTGTGCGGCACGGGGTTGTTTCAATCGCTGTGGTTCGACCTTGAGCACTTCGACATTCCGACGCAGGACCTCGCGGTGCTCAACATGGTGGCTCGGGCGTATCCGATGACGACGATTGCGCGGTTCAAGGCGGCGGACTACCAGTCGGTGATGCGCGTGCTGGAGAGCGGCGTCGGTGGCATCATGTGCGCGATGGTCAACAGTGCCACGGAGGCACGACAGATCGTGAGTTGGGCCAAATTCAATAACCCGGCACCGGGAGCGAACGAAGTTGTGGGCACGCGCGGGTGGAACGGCGGCGGTGTCGATGCGCGCTACGGCACCCTGGCGGCGGCGGACTACGTGCGACACCAGAACAACGAGGTCGCGATTTTGTGTCAGATTGAAACGGAGGAGGCTGCGGCGGTGCTCGACGAAATCGTGGCCGTGCCGGGCGTGGACGGGATCTTTTTTGGGCCCGGGGACTACGCGCACCGGATCGGCAAGCTCGGCCAAATCGGGCATCCCGACGTGATCGCAGTGATGGCGCGGCTCGCGGAGAGCTGCAAGCGGCACGGGAAATTTTGGGGCACGCTGGGTCCGGGAAAAGAGATGTTCCGCCAAGTGAGGGGGATGGGTGCGCAGTTGATTTGTCCGGGTGGCGATGTGCGTGTGATGTTAAATGGGATACGGGATCTGGCGAAGACGTTTGCGGAAGAATGACCGCGCTGAGCGCGGAAGGGCCAAGGTTCCAGGACCAGGGGCCGAGGGTGGAGGGAGAGGGTCAGGGTTTTACGGAGGCGAGGGAGGCGCCGGGGACGAAGACGGGGTCGATGCGGTGGACGGGATGCGTGACGGGCTCGCCGCGGAGGAGGGACTGGAGCGGGTGGAGGAGTCGCTTCGCGTAGGTTTTGGCGTTGAGCGAATAGCGCGTGGGCTCGGGTGTGAGATAGGTGAGAAACGTGTCGTCGTCGCGGGAGACGAGGGAAACGTCCTGCGGGACACGGAGCGAGCGCTGCGCGAGAAAGGTGATCGCACTGAGATAGTAGACGGGGTTGGCGACGAGAAGGGCGGAGGGCGGGGCGGGCTGGTTGAAGAGGCGGGCGAGGAGGCGGTTGACGCCGGCGACGGTGCCATCGTGCCGCATGATGACCGGCTCAACGTTGCGGTGGGAGGAGCGGCGGAGGGCGTCGGTGAAACCGGCTTCGCTCTCGATATCCCCGGCGCGCTGCGACTGGCGGGTAAGAAAGGCGAGGCGGCGGTGGCCGTGGCGGAGCATCGCCCCGGCGGCGTGGCGGCAGCAGGCGAAATTGTCTTTGTCGACGTTGGGAAGCTCATGGCCGGGGTGGCAGGAGCCGGCGATGACGCACGGGACGCGCTGGTCGCTGAACCATTGCTGGATCGGGCCGTTGGTGTGGGCGAGGACCCAGGCGGTCTGCGGGTTTTGCTGCACAAGACGGCGGAGGGCGTTCTCGGGAAGCGTATTGAAGAAACGATGACCAGAGAAAGTGGCGAGCCGGAGGCCGTTTTCGAAGAGGAGGGCGCGGAGTTCATCGACCCAAAGGGCGGTGTAGGGCCGGAGATTCTCGAGGGACTCGGGGGTGAGGAGGCCGATGGAAAGATCCGCCTGGGGCGTAGGGGCGGTGACACGGGAGCCGGCGATCTGGTGGCCGAGGCCGTGGGTGGTGACGAGGGCGCCGTCGCGCTGGAGTTGGGCGAGGGCTTTGCGGAGGGTTTTGCGACTGACTTGGAGCGTGTCGGTGAGGGTGCGTTCGCCGGGGAGCCACCCCTGCCACGTGCCCGATTTGATCCCGGCGGCAATGCGTGCGGCGACCTGGGCAGCGAGGGATTGATAGTTGGAAGAGTGGGGGGACATCACGCAAAGGGGAGTGGAGGGTGATAGCCGGGACGGCACGCCGAAAAGCGGCGGCTCTGCAGGAAGAGGGTTAGCGGGCGTGGGCGTGTGGGTCGCCGTCGTCGAGGTGGAGGTTTTCGGGCCAGGCGAGTTCGACGCCCTGGTTGACGAGGAGTTGCTGGAAAGCGGCGCGGAGTGCGGGGGCGGCGTGGACGGCGGATGGCGTATGGCCGGTGTGGATGCAGTGGGCGGCGAGCGCGCCAGCGGCTTCGCCGATGTTCCATTCCACGGGGTGGAGGCGGTAGCAGCCGTTGGTGAGGTGGGTGGTGCCGATGTTCTTGGCGGCAGCGAGGACGTTGGTCACGCGCTGCGGGATGAGGGCGCCGAGCGGGATGCGGAACGGGAGCGACGGGACGTCGATGTAGTTGTCGCCGCCGGTCGAAGGATGGAGATCGATGCGGTAGTAGCCGATGCCAACCGAGTCTTCGTAGCGCTCGGCGAGGGTATCACCCGGGCGGTATTTGGCCGAGACGTCCTGCTCGCGAATGGTGGTGCGGGCGAGAATGCGGCGTGATTCGCGGATGTAGGGCGCCATCGCGAGACCGTCGGCGGTGCCGAGGAGATCGCCGCGGAGGCGGAGGCCGGGCCAGCCGGTGCCGCCATCGGGGCGCGGGGCTTCGGTCTGGAGCCAGTAGACCATGGAGAGGCTGAGTTGTTTGGCGTCGGCGAGGTGCGCCGCGCGCTCGGCGGGCGTGCAGGTGAGGAGGTCGCCCTCCATGTAGTCGATCATCGGCCAGTTCACGAGGCACACATCGCTGGCGTAGGTGCCGGGGGCGAATTGGGCGCGGTCGATAATGCGGCGAAAGGCCCAGAGACCGGAGAAGAGGCCGGGTTTCTCACGGTGCGGGTCAAAGTTGTAGCGCATCGTTTCCATCGTGCGCGGGTTGAGGCCGGACCAGCCGAGGAGCGGGCCGGGCCACGGCGGCGTGAGGCGCGGCACGTAGTTGCGCCAGAAATCGTAGCGGGCGGGGCGGGGGATGACGTGGTTTTCGCCGGCGAGTTCGTCGAGGACAAAGCAAACGGAGAAAGCCTGGACGTTGCGGGGGTCGGCGGCGGCGGGCGCGGAGGGTTCGCCGGTTTGCGCGCGGGACTCGGAGCCGGTGATGGAGTCGACGCCGGCGAGCGGGAGAAGGTCGCCGTTTTCGGTGGCATCGAGGAAGTAGGCGGCGCGGACGCGGACGGTTTCGTGGGTGTCGAGGTTTTCGGCAATAACCTCGGCGATGCGATCGGCTGAGGCGGGCGCGGCGGCGATGACCCGGTGGCGGCGGAGGATCACAATGGCGCCGGACGCGACGTGAGGGGCGAGCATTGCCTCAAGGACAGCGAGGGCGACCCGGGGCTCGTGACAGAGCGGGGAAACCCAGCCGTTGCCGGGATTGAGGAGAGGATTGTTGCGGACAGAAGGGAGGAGGGGAGTGTGCTCGCGGTAGTGGTGGCGGACGGCTTCGCGGAAAGAACGATACGTCGCGGTGCAGCCGAAGCGCTCGATCCACCCGTGTTCGTCGGGCGGCACGGCCTGCGAGGTGAACTGGCCGCCGATCCAAGCGTATTCTTCGAGGACGATGGCCCTGCGGCCGGCCCGCGCGACGGCAAGTGAGGCGGCAATGCCACCGACGCCACCGCCGGCGATAAGGACGTCACACGGGAGAAAGGAAGTGGGCATGGGGAGCACAGCGAAGGCCGAGGCCCGGAGGAGACCAATGGAGATGTGGTGGTTCCTTTCAGAGACCAATGGTGTGGGAAGGCTCCACGGGACATGTAACCCGGGACAAGTGCCCGAGGGACAAACGGCCGGGGAGAGGCTCGCGGGGGGGCGTTGCGATTTGTGGGTGCGCCGAGCGACGGCCTGCCGAAAACCGGCAGCTCTGCAAAGCAGGCGCGAAACGAGCTGACTTACTTCGGGCCTTTGAGCGCGTGGTCGGCGGGGAGGTCCTCGCCGGACCAGACTTTTTGCCACGTGGTTTTGGCCGCGGGCGCGCTCCAGAACGGATCGCTCGCGGGCAGACCCAGCGGGAGGAAGGCGGCGCTGCACAAATACAGGCTACCCGTCGAAATGTAGGTTTCACCGAGGCCGGGCTGGGAACCGGAAACGCCGATCCGGAGCCAGCCGGCGGGGTCGAAGGTGCCGGGGGCCTCGAGGGTGCGGCGGATGACGGCGGTGAGGGCGACGCGGGTTTGTGCGGGCGACACGTCGCCCGGGAGGCGGTGCGCGAGGGCGGCGAGGGCGAGGCCTTGGAACGCGCCGCAACGATAGGCGAGGGAGCGGCCGATCACCGGATAAGTGCCGTCGGGCGCGATGAGGCGCTCCTGGATCGCGGCGAACCGCGTGAGCCGCTGGCGGACTTTGCCGCGGAAGATTTTCAACTCGGGGTTTTCGTCGCCGACGACTTCGAGCGCTTCGTAGAGCATGGGCTGGATGACGAAGGCGTTGTAGTAGTCCCAGTGAAACTCCGGGCCGTCGCCATACATGCCGTCGCCCAGATACCACGCGGCGTGCTTGGTGATGCCTTCGAGGAGCCGGGCGTCGTCGCGGCCGGCGCCGGCGGTGTGGAGGAAAACCTCGACCGTGGTGGCGAAGAGTTTCCAGTTGTTCTCGCCGGGCTTGATGGGGCGGGAGGACTTGAGCGCCGCGATGACGTTTTCCCGGACGCGCGGCTCCAGTTTTTTCCAGAGCTCCGTCGGGGCGCGGAGCATGGCCTGGGCGAGAAACGCGGCGTCGACGAGCGGCTGGGCGCCTTTCGAAAAATTCAAGAAGTCGGGAGACTGCGGATCCGTGGCGGAGTCGAGGGCGGTGCGGGCGAGGGCGGCGAGGCGGGTACGCTCGGCGCCTTCGGCCGTGGCGTCGGCGGCGAGTTCCAGCCAGGGCGCGAGCCCGCAGAGCACGCGACCGAGCGCTTCCAGATGCGTCACGGAGGGGCGGTCTTTGCTCTTGGGCGACGCCTCGACGGGCATGGTGGCCTTGAGGCGGCGGTCGGCGAGCGCACTCAGGACAGGGTGAGCGAGTTTCCGGGCGAGGCGAACCCAGTCCGCGCGGTCTTGCGCGCCGGTGGTCGACGTGGTGAGGGTGGCGGTGGAAACGGGGATCGTTTGCGCGCGGACCCCGGCGGCGAGCGCAGCAGAGCCGGCGGAGAGTTTGAGGAAGGTGCGGCGCGAGTTCATGGAGTCGGCAGAGAGGGCAGCCAGTGGCCGCGAGCTAACTCCACGGGGCGCGGCGCGACACGCCAAAAACCTCCGCGTATTTTGTCCGCCTTGAACGGAATCAGAACCGCACGGTGGCGGTGAGGTCCCACTGCGGAGGCATCACGTAGATCTGGCGGTAGAGCACAGCGCCGCTGGTCAACGTGGTGGTGCCGACGCGGCGGGTGCTGCCGTTTTCCAGGTCCACGAGGTTGCGGCAACCGAGGCGGAAGCGGACCTGCTGGCGCCCAATTTTTTGATCGCGCATCACATAGGCGCTCAGAAGGTGCGAAGTGCCGCCGGAGAATTCGCGGCCGTTGACGATGGAGAGCAGGTAATTGTCGCGCCAACTGCCGTTGACGCCGACGCGGACGCCCCGGAGCGGCAGCCACGCCTCGCGGGCAAAGGAGTAGTCGGCGATCCAGCTTGCAGACCAAGGGGCGGCGCGGGCGCCAGTGGGTTTCGTAGAGTAGTCGCTGGAATCGAGGACCTCTTTCGCGTCGGCGATGAGGGCCGGGGCCTCGTCGCCGCGTTTCACGGCGGCATCGTAGTAGGCGCGGAAGGACGAGAAATCGGGGCGGGTAATCACATCGGAGTGCGCGAGCGTGAACCGGAGCTGCACGCCCTTGGCGGGACGGGCGAGCAGGGTGATATCGAATCCTTTTGACGATTCGGTGGAGAGCACGTCGCGGTATTGGTTCACGTCGTTCCACGTGCGGAAGTAGCGCGGATCGCTGGCGGTGAGATTGTTGGGGTTGATGAGATTCTCGATATCACCGGCGCTGAAGTTGGAGGGCGTCCAGCGGAACTCGACGTTGGCGCGGTCGATTTGGAAGACGCCGAGCGTGAGGGTGAGGCGATTGTCGAACAGGGCGCCTTTGACCCCGATCTCTTTGGTCACGCCGGAAATCGGGCCGAAGACCTTTTGGTCGAACGTGCGGGCATCCTGCCAGCGGAAGGAGTCGGAGTAGACGCCGTAAAGATTGATGTCGGGCGTGAGCACGTAGGTGAGGCCGGCGGTGTAGCTCGTGTTGAAAAGATGCAGGGCGGGATTTTCGACATACTCGCCGGGCAGGGCATCCGCCCGGCTGGGCGGAGCGATGTCCTCGCGGTAGGCGCCAAAAGTCCGGGTGCCGCGGTATTCGTGGGTCCGATTCCAATCCCAGCGCACGCCGAGCAACGACTGGAGGCGGCCTTTGAAATAGCTGCCGCTGGCCGAGATCGCGCCCGCGTAGGCTTGGCGCCATTCGGTCCCGTCGGCGGCGTTGCCGAAGGAAAGTTGCTTCGCTTCGAAATCAGGGGTGACGGGGAGGCGCTCGACCGTGAAGCGGTCGAAGAGTGCGCGGGAGTAAAATTGAGGATCGTCGAGATAGAGGCGGAAGCGGACGCGGTCGTTGGTCTGGTTGACGGCGGTAACGAGGCCGTTCTCGAAGCGCTTCACGTTGTAGAGCGCCTTGCGGTAGTTGTTGGTGAAGTCCTCGCGGTATTCGGCGCTGCCGATGAAGAGCTGCTTCATCCAGGAGAACGGCTGCCACGGCAGCACCGCGGTGCCGCGGAAGGCGTCGACGTCGTTGCCGAAGCGTTTCCAGTCGATGCCGGCGGTGTCGATGTAGGGGCGGCCGTTGACGTCGAGGCTGATCGTGCTGTTGAAAAAGTTGTCGTTGCGCAGGCCGTCTTGGTTCTGGTGGTTGTAGGCCAATTCGAGACCGAGTTTACCGATGCGCTGCTCGACCGTGACGGTGTAGGTGCTGAAGGGCCGGCCCTGGCGGTCGAACGAGCCGCGGAGGTTGTAGTGTTTGGGGTATCCTGAAACCCGTTTCGTGCCGACGATCGCGCCGGCGGCGTTGCGCAGGCTGACGTCGAAAAAGCCGCCCTCCAGCAGCGTGGGACTGCCGCCGGCGGGGCCGTTGGTCGAGCTGCGGTCGGCGGCGGCGAGGGTCGATTGGTTGAACCAAGCACCGTCGGAGGTGAACCAGGGGCCGGCGCTCGTGAAGCCGAGGGAGCGCGCGGACTGTTCGCGCACGGTGGTGCCGGAAAAGCCGCGGGCGTTGTCGAAATCGCCGCGCTCGGCTTCGAGCCGCACGAGGGTGTGGCGGAACGGCTGCCAGGTGAGCGCGAGCGTTTCGCCGGCGAGTTTGTAGGCGGACGCATCCTGAAACGTGCGTTCTTCGCGGCGCACGGCGTTGAAGCGGACGGCGAGGCCGCTGCGGAGCTTCCGGTTGACGTCGAGCTGCACGCGGTAGGCGCCCTCACTGCCGGATTGGGCGAAGGCGGTGCCGAAGTTTTTCATGAGCGCGCGCTTCGTGAAAACCGAGCCCTGGCCGCCGGGCTCGACATCGCCGAAGATGAGCGAATTCGAGCCCTTGCCGAAGTCGATGCGCTCGACGTTGTAGGTGTCGCTCGGGATGTACCAACGGAAATAATTGCGCGAGACGTTGAACCGCTGGGAGAGGCCGCGAAAGGAGAAGTTGTCGGTCTGATTGTCGTTTTCCATCGTCGGGGCGGCGTAGACGTTGGCGACGAATTTGGTGACCTCGTCGGCTGTGTTCAGGCCGAGGTCTTCCATGAAGTCGGAGGTGATGGCGTCGATGTTCACCGGCACGTCTTTGAGGGCCTGCTTCGTGCGCGTGGCGGAGAGCGTGTCGTTGGCGGACCAGCCGGTCTCGCGTTCGGTCGAAACGATGAACGGCGAGAGGTCGACGGGTTCCTCGGCCGGGGCGGTGGGCGCGCGTGCCGGCGCGGTTTGGGCCGGCGAGGCCGCGGCGGTGAGGAGTAGAGCGAGAGCCGCGGTCGCGGCGTGGCGGTGAAGGGTCGTCATGGTGAGCGAGAGAGCAGGGGCGGGCGGGGACGATGGTGCGGTGCCGCGTAGGCCGCAAGACGAAGGACCATTATCGGTTCTGCGCCCGAACGGGGGGGGCCTTACGCCGTCGGCAAGGTCGACGAAAGGCCGACTTGGAGCCCGCGGAGCTCGGCGAGTCCGCGGAGCCGGCCGATGAGCGGATAGCCGGGGCAGGCAGGAGCGGCGCGGTTGAAGTCGTCGAGCATCCGGTGGCCGTGGTCCGGGCGAAGGGCGACACGCCAGTCGCGGCGGTCGGTGCGGCGGCGCGCGGCCTGTTCTTCGAGCAGCGCGCGGACGACGGCGGCCATGTCCATGCTGCCTTCGAGGTGATGGGCCTCGTAGAACGTGCCGTCGGCTTCGCGTTGCACGGCGCGCAGATGGACTGCGTGGATGCGCGGGCCCAGGCGGCGGACGATGCCGGCGAGGTCGTTGTCGGCGCGCACGCTGAGCGAGCCCGTGCAATAGCAGAGGCCGTTGGCGGGCGAGTTCACCAAGGCGAGGATGGCGCGGAGATGTTCCTCGGTGGAAACGATGCGCGGGAGGCCAAGGACGGGGAAGGGCGGATCGTCGGGGTGGATCGCCAGGCGCACGCCGGCGGCCTCGGCGACGGGGACGATTTCGGCGAGGAAGAGGCGCAGATGTTCGGTCAGACGCGCGGCATCGATGTCCGCGTATCGGGCGAGCATGCGGCGGAAATCGTCGAGGGAGAGGTTCAGGCGCACGCCGGGGAAGAGGTCGAGCGTCTGACGAATGAAGGCGGCGCGACCGGCGTCGTCGAGGGCGGTCCAATAACCGGCGGCGGCGGCGCGTTGTGCGGACGTGAAATCGTTTTCCGCGCCGGGGCGGGCGAGACCAAAGAGATCGAACGCGGCGAATTTCCTGGGGTCGTAGAGCAGCGCTTCGGTGCCGTCGGGCAGGCGGTGGGCGAGGTCGGTGCGCACCCAGTCGAGGACGGGCATGAAATTGTAGACGACGACCTCGATGCCGGCGGCGCCGAGGCGTTGCAGGGTGACTTGGTAGTTTTCGATATGGCGCGCGAAGTCGCCCGTGCGGGTCTTGATCGCTTCGGAGACGGGCACCGATTCGACGACCCGCCACGTCAGTCCGGCCGCGGCGATGGTGTCGCGGTGTTGGGCGATCAGTTCGGCGGGCCAGGCTTCGCCGTAGGGGATTTGGTGGAGCGCGCTGAAGACGGCGGTGGCGCCGGTCTGACGAATCTCGGCGAGCGACACCGTGTCGTTCGGCCCGAACCAACGCATCGAATCTTCCATCAGGTTTTTCATCGTGAGCAGATGATACGAGCGGGCGACACGGTGGAATATGAATCGCGAAAGAATATTAGGCCGTCGGGTGCGGGTGGGCGGCTTCACTAAGAGTTGGTGAGCGGCCCGACCCGCGGCCGCGTCGCGCTCGGCGTCGGTTCAGGTGCGTTTTAAGGAGGCGTCAAAACCGCCGGTTTGCCGGTAGAGGTAGGCCTGCGAGGGATCGCGGCCCGTTATGCGCGGATCGCCGGTTTGGGCGAGGTCGGGGTCGAGTTGTTGCCAGAGTTTTTCGCGAGTGGCGCGGTAGGCGGGATTGGTGGCGCGGTAGGCGGGATTGGTGGCGCGGTAGGCGGGATTGGTGGCGAGGTTGTGGATTCGGTGCGGATGGGCGCGCACGTCGTAGCGTTCCTTGGGCGGGCGCTTGCCGTAGCACAGCGCGAATGGGGTGGGGAAGCGGCGCTGGTTGGCCGGATCTTCCAGACAGTCTTGGATGGGCGCGCCGTCGACGTCGCCGTGAAAAGTGTTGAGGGAGGAAACGAAGGCTGGTCCGCCCGTCGGCCAGCGGTCGGGCACGAAATTGCGGAGGTCGAGAAAGTCCGCGGTGTGCACCGCGCGCATCGGGTAGGTGCCGCCATCGGGTCGGCACCACGTGTGGCGCTCAAGGCCAGGGTAGGCCGCGTCGCGCGTCGGGTCGACGCGCCCGGCGGCGCGCGACGTCAGCACGGGCAGGAGGCTGCGGCCGGTGATCAGCGCCGGCACAGCGATGCCGGCGACGTCGAGGAAGGTCGGTGCGAAGTCGAGGTGGCTTACGAAGTCGTCGACCACGCGGCTGGCGGGGATGCGGCCGGGCCAGCGCACCGCGAGAGGTATGCGCACGCCGGGATCGTAGAGGGGTGGTCTTGGCGCGGGGGAACGGGATGCCGTTGTCGCCGGTGACAACGAC
>JBIKOK010000175.1:0-13724 GCA_044358025.1 Opitutaceae bacterium | reverse complement strand
TCACCGTTGCCCTCGATTCCGCCGCCGGCTTTTGGCATCTCTACAGTGGCAGCCGACTTCTGGCCGACCACTTGCCCCTGATCGCGGCCAAGCGCGATCACCGCCAGTTCACCGTGAAGGCCGGCACGGAGGGGGCGTGGGTGTGCGGTGTCGTGCTGGCCGACGAAAACCCCCTTTACGAAGACGCCAACGTCAACGGCATCGACGATGCCTTCGAGCGCCAGAAACACGGGGTCCTGTTGCCCGCCGGCGCAGCCATTCCCACCCGCCAGCAACTCGCGCAGGAATGGAAGGCCGCCCAGCGCGCCAAAGCCCCGCCCGCCCTCCTCGTCAACCGCCCGATGCCGGACCGGCCGGTCACGGGGAAGTGAACGTCGCGGTGATTGAATCCGAGCGCACGTTTTCAACCCAGTTCGTTGCGCGATTCGGCCGGGGCGGTGAAAGCACCCCATAACAAAATCACCCTCCAGCCCGCTCCCGCTGGGGATTGCGGCCCGGTCCGCCTTGGTCGGGGTTCGCTGCGAAGCCGCCGTAACGTGGTCGGGCACGGCGGCGGAACTCCGCGTCGTTCCCGGTCAGGAAAAAACGGTCGCGGAGTTCGCGTTTCGTCACTCCGGCACTCAGCCGTTGGACTTCGCCTCTCTGCCTCCGACCTCGATGGCCTCTCCGCCGCGGTCAGCAAGGAGTCGTTCGCCCCCGGTCAGACCGGCACGGTGCGCGTCGAATTCACCGTCGGCGGACGCTCGGGCCGGCAGGAAAAGTCCGTCAGCGTCACCACCGACGACCCTGCCGATCAGCCCGTCACCGTGTGGCTGGTCGTCGACATCCCGGAGCCCGGGGCTATGGATCCCACCGCCTTGTTCTGAACCAAGGGCGAGGTGCCCGAGGAAAAAATCCTTCACGATCAAAGGGGACGGTCCCGCCCACGCCTCCGTCACTGGAGCCACCTGCGTCGACCCACGCTTCATCCCTCTCCTCGCGCGCACCGCCCAAGCTGGCACCCACCGCCTCCGGGGCGTGATCACCGACAGCTCCACCCCGGCCCCGGCCACGATTCGCATCACCACCCAGTTCGGAGCGCGCCCGCTCGTCTCGGTCGTCACGGTCGGCGTCAAATCGCCTCCCGCTTCGGAGTGCGTCGCGGCGGAACGGCGGCGCCAACGCTGTGGCATTGCGAAAGGAGCGACGGCCCGCCATCCCACCGGACGCGATGCACCTCACCGGCCTCTTCCTCTACCCCGTCAAATCCTTCCGCGGGTGCACCGTCACGGCCGCCGACGTCGACGCCCTCGGTCTCGTGGGTGACCGGCGCTTCTTGGTGGTCGACGAGAACGGCGCGCACCTCACGCAGCGTCCGCTCCCGCGCATGGCGCTCATCTCAACGGAGCTGACCGCCACCGCCCTCCTTCTCCGCGCCGACGGCGCCGGCGAGATGTCCGTGCCCTTGCGCGCGCCCACACCCGCCACGCTTCGCACCGTCTCCATTTGGCGGAGTCACGGCCTCCTCGCCGAAGACTGCGGCCACGCGGTCTCCGCCTGGCTCTCCGCTTTCCTCGGGGTCACCTGCCACCTCGTCCGCATCGGCGAGCAATTCCGCCGCCCCGTCCTCGACCGCCCCCAGTTCTCCTCGGCCCCGGCCGATACCCCACCCGTCGACGGCCGCGTCGTTTCCTCCGACCTTTTTAATTTCGCCGACGGCTACCCGTTCCTCGTCGTCAGTGAAGCCTCCCTCGCCCACCTCAACGACCGCCTCGTCGCGATCGGCGAAGAGCCCGTCCCGATGGACCGTTTCCGGCCGACGCTCGTCGTCGGCGGCTGCCCCGCCTTCGCGGAAGACACCTGGTCGCGCGTCCGCATCGGCGCCATCACGTTTCGCAGCGGCGGCCCCTGCGCCCGCTGCAGCGTGACCACCACGGACCAGTTTTCCGGTGAGCGCGGGAACGAACCCCTCCGCACCCTCGCCACCTACCGCCGCGACCCCACGGATCCGACGCGCATCCACTTCGCCCTGAATCTCACCCACGAAACCAAGTCCGGCACCCTCCGTGTCGGCGACGCCGTCGAGCGGTGGTAATACGAGCCACCCCCGAAGCCCCCTCCGCGTTCGCGCTCAGCGTTTTCGCTTCGCCGCGATCACGCGCAGTTCCACTGCGGTGAGCTTGTCCTTGCCCCGCCCGACCGCCTCCTTGGCGACGATTAGGTCTTCCAACGAAATCATCCAACAAATGCGCCCATCGATTTCAAATTTCTCCGCCGCACTCTTCAGACGTGCAAAATCCCCAAGGCCGAGCACCGAAGTGAGAATATCCACGACCCCGACGTCGGTTTCCAGATAGAGATTGTTCACCCGCTCACCCGGTTTCGGAAATTTCAGAAACGACAGCCGCTGCGGCGTCTTGCGATGACGGGGATTCCACTCGGCCAACGCCCGTCGCAACAGCTCAACCTTCTCCTCCGTCAGCACCGCGCAGATTTCCAAATCGCGCGTCACCTGCGACGAGCCGTGCGTCACCGCGGCGTAGCCCCCGATCATGACAAACTCGAACCCCGAGTCCGTGAGCTTAGCGATCAGTTGGCTGAAGTCCGGCGTCATGGGCAG
The DNA here is from genome assembly GCA_044358025.1 of Opitutaceae bacterium. GTDB lineage: Bacteria > Verrucomicrobiota > Verrucomicrobiia > Opitutales > Opitutaceae > GAS368. The sequence continues at coordinate 11,125 of JBIKOK010000175.1, read as the reverse complement.
CTTTGGCCTCCTGCAATTTCAAAATGAACCGCAACGCTCCGTCGTGTTGACGCCACCGCTCGCCGACCGGCAGCGCAAGGTTGGTATCGATCAAATCGAGATCGATTCCCGCCTGGCGCGCCTCCTCGAACAATTCGGGTTCCGGCTTCATGCCTCAAACCAAGCCGTTTTGCGCCGCACGGCAAAGCGAAATCCTCCGCGATCCCGCTCCCGCAAACACATCCGCCCCGGTGCGCCGCTGGCCGCAAACCGTGCCGCGCCCCTCCGCCTGCCGCCCCCTCACCACCCGTCCCCGCCCACCCGCCCGCGCTTGGCCTTGTGCCCGGCGCGGTGTTTTTTCGTCTGGATCATCCGCACCTTCTGCCCGCGCGATTTTTGCCGCGTCCGCCGCCGCGCCTCTTCCCGCGCATCGACGACCGCCGCTTTCGCCACCCGCGTCCGCGCCTCCAGCTTCGCGCACAACTCCGCCCACGCCACCTCGCGGTTCACCGCCTGCGAACGCTCCCGTTGACACCGCACCTCGACGCCCGTCGGTCCGTGCCGCAGCCACACCGTGCTGCTGGTTTTGTTGATTTTCTGCCCGCCCGGCCCCGTCCCGCGCACAAACTTCTCCTCCACGTCCGCGACGCGCACGCCGAGAACCCGGAGTCTTTCTTCAATTTGAGTTGGTAAAGCCATCGTCGCCCCGTTTGCTCTTAGGGAAACTATTCTTCAGTCCCCGAGTCAAACGCCGCCGCGTCCCTCACCGCGTTCGCCCTTTCACGTTCCCGCTCCCTTTCACGTTCCCGTTCACTCTCCCTTTCACGTTCCCGTTCACTTTCCCTCTCCCTTTCACTTTCCCTCTCATGCTCAACGGTCCCGCTTGGTCCCAGAAACTCCGCGCTGAAATTGGCAAAGCCGTCATCGGTCAGGACGCCGCCGTCGAGCGCCTGCTCGTCGCCCTCCTCGCCAACGGCCACGTCCTCCTCGAGGGCATGCCCGGCCTCGCGAAGACCCTCCTCATCCGCTCCCTCGGCACCGCCCTCGGCGTCCACTTCGAACGCGTCCAGTTCACGCCCGACCTCCTCCCGAGCGACGTCACCGGCACGATGATTTTCCAGCCGAAAACCGGCGAGTTCACCCCCCACCGCGGCCCCATCTTCGCCAACCTCGTCCTCGCCGACGAAATCAACCGCGCCCCCGCCAAGGTCCAGTCCGCCCTCCTCGAGGCCATGCAGGAGCGCCAGGTCACCATCGGCGGGCAAACCATCCAGCTGCCCCGGCCGTTTTTCGTGATGGCCACCCAAAACCCCGTCGAGCAAGAGGGCACCTACCCGCTCCCCGAGGCCCAGACCGACCGTTTCCTCTTCAAACTCATCGTCGATTACCCGACCGCCGAGGAAGAATCCCAGATGATGCAGCGCTGGGGCCAGGTCACCAAGCAGCCCGCCCTCGCCTCCGTTTCCAGCGGCGAAGAACTGCTCGCCCTCCGCGCCGAGGTCGACCGCATCCATCTCTCTCCGGCCGTCCAGGGCTACATCCTCGCCTTGGTCCGCGGCACCCGTGCCCTCGCCGAAAAAGGCGGCGCCGGCAAACGCTACCTCAATTTCGGCGCCTCCCCCCGCGCCTCCCTCGCCCTCTACCAGGCCGGCCGCGCCCTCGCCTGGCTCCGCGGGCTCGACTACCTGTCGCCCTCCCTCGTGCAGGAACTCGCCCCCGACGTCCTCCGTCACCGCATCGGTCTCACCTACGAAGCCGAAGCCGAGGAAATCACCGCCGACAACATCGTCGCCCAAGTCGTCGAGCGCACCCCGGTTCCCAGCACGGCCTGATCGTTCGCTTTCCTCTTTCGCTTAATCTCCCGTCTGGCCCCCGCGCTCCCGCCGCTCCGCCCGCCTTGGCTCTCCTCTCCCCCACTCCCCCGGCCCCCGCGCCCGCCGCTTCGCCGCTGGCCCTGCTGCGCCAACTCGAGTGGCGCGTCCGCCACGCCGTCGAAAACGTCCTCAGCGGCGAATACCGCTCCGCCTTCCGCGGCCGCGGCATGGAGTTCGACCAGGTCGTCAAATACGAGTTCGGCGACGACGTCCGCGACATCGACTGGAACGTCACCGCCCGCCTCGGCGAGGCCTACCGCAAAAAATTCGTCGAAGAACGCGAGGTCACCCTGCTCGTCGTCTTCGAAGACTCCCCGTCGCTCTCCTTCGGTTCCGGCGCGCAATCCAAGCGCGAGGCCCTCCTCGAACTCGCCGGCCTCGTCATGCTCCTCGGCGCCGTCAACCGCGACCGCGTCGGCTTTGTCTACGCCGGCCCCGAGGGCAAAATCGTCCGCGAACCCGTCCGCGGCCGCGGCCAGATCATGCACGCCGCCGCCTCGCTGCTCGCCCGCCCCGCGCCCGCGCCCACCGCTCCCGCCCCCGAGATGCCGTGGCGTTTCCTCGCCCGCGCCGCCCCCAAACACAGCGTGCTCCTCTGGCTCGGCGATTTCCCCCCGCGCGGCGTGCCCGACGGCTGGACTGTCCTCCAGCGCCGCTACCAAACCATGGGCTTCCGCGTCGACGATCCGTGGGAGCGGGCCCTGCCCGACGGCGAAGCCTTCGCCGCCTACGACCCCACCTCCGGCCGCCTCGTCACCCTCGACGGCAACTCCGCCGAACGCGCCGCCCACGCCACGTGGTGCCGCCAACGCGAGGACGCCTGGACCACCCTCTTCCCCGACGCCCTCAGCCGCCTCGTCGTCGGCACCGAGCAGAACCGCCTCGACGCCCTTGTCCGGTTCTTCCACGCCCGCATGAGAGCCGGCACCCGCCGCTAAACGACCATGGGCCACCTCGCCTTCCACGACCCGCTCTGGTTCCTCGCCCTCCTCGCGCTCCCGCTGGTCCTCTGGCTGCGCGGTCGCCGCAGCGTGCCCGTTTTGCTCGTGCCCTTCGCCGCCGCCTGGCACCGCCCTTCGCTCTCCGCCCCTTCCCGCTGGCCTGTCGGCCTCGCGCTCCTCGGCCTCGTCCTCCTCGTCGTCGCCCTCGCCCGACCCCAACGCGTCGAAGACAAACGCGAGGTCCGCTCCCAGGGCTACGACATCATGCTCTCCGTCGACCTCTCCGGCTCCATGCTCGCCGAGGACTACGAGAAAAACGGCGAGGCCATCAATCGCCTCCAGGCGATCAAGCCCGTCATCCAGGCCTTCATCGACCAGCGCCCCTCCGACCGCATCGGCGTCGTCCTCTTCTCCGGCCGCGCTTACACGATGGCCCCGCTCACCTTCGATCACGACTGGCTCTCCCGCCAACTCGAGCGCCTCAAACTCGGCATGCTGGAAAACGGCACCGCCATCGGCGACGGCCTTGGCGTCGCCCTCACCCGCCTCGAACAGGCCAAACGCGAGGCCGGCGGCCGGCGCCAGGGCGCCTTCGTCGTTCTCCTCACCGACGGCGTGAACAATAGCGGCGCGATGACGCCCGAGCAGGCCACGGCCCTCGCCAAGGCCCGCGGCATCCCCGTCTACACCATCGGCGCCGGCAAAGACGGCTACGTCCCCATGCCCGTCTTCGACGCCAACAACCGCCGCATCGGCCGCCGCATGGTCCTCTCCGACCTCGACGAGGCCGCCCTCCGCGTCGTCGCCGAAGAAACCGGCGGAAAATTCTTCCGCGCCGCCGACACCGACACCGTCGAGGCCGCCTTCAAGGCCATCGACCGCGCCCAAAAAATCGAATTTCAGTCCAAGAGCTACCTCATCACCACCGAACTCTTCTGGTGGCTCGCCGGCCCCGGCCTCGCCGCCCTCGCCCTCGCGGCGCTGTTCTCCCGCGCGCTCGGCTCACGCCCCGCTCCCGCCGGCGCCGTCGCGCCGCGCGTTTCGGCCCTCGCCTCCTCCCGATGACCTTCGCCACCCCCGAACTTCTCTGGCTCCTCCTCGCCCCCGTCGCGCTCCTCGGCTGGGAACTCACCCACCGTCGGCGCCGCGCCGGCGTGGTGCACCCGAAGATCCTCCGCGCCGAAGCCGGCGCCCACGCGCTGACCCTCGCCACCCCCCACGCGCAGCCCTCCCCGCGCGCGGCGCGGCCGCGCTTCTGGCTCGCCGCCGGCCTCGCGCTCGCGCTCACCGCCCTCGCCCGCCCCCAATACGGCCGCCTCGAGGAACCCGTCTTCGACCAGTCCCGCGAAATCCTCCTCGCGATCGACCTCTCCCGCTCGATGCTCACGCCCGACGTCAAGCCGTCGCGCCTCGAACGCGCCAAACTCCTCATCCAGTCTCTCCTCGAAAAACTCGAGGGCGAACGCGTCGGCCTCGTCGTTTTCTCCGGCACCTCGTTTCTCCAGAGCCCCCTCAGCGCCGACTACGAAATCCTCCGCGAATTCCTCCCCGCCCTCGGCCCCGAATTTCTTCCCGAGGGCGGTACCAACTACCGCGCCCTGCTCGACGCCTCCCTCCAGGCCTTCGGCAGCACCAACGCCGCCGACCGCTTCCTCGTCATCCTCAGCGACGGCGAGGCCACCGACGAGAACTGGAAGCCCCGCATCGACGACCTGAAGGCGAAAAACATCCGCGTCCTCGGCCTCGGCGTCGGCACGCCGGGCGGCGCGATGATTCCCGACGGCACCGGCGGCTTCATCAAAGACGAACGCGGCGCCGTCGTCCTCTCCAAACTCGAAAGCGCCACGCTGCAGGAACTCGCCACCGCCACCGGCGGCGTCTACCGCGACGCCAGCGGTTGGCTCGACCTTGCCGGCCTCGTCAAGGAAACCGTCGAAGCCGGCCAGAAAGGCCGCTTCCTCGAAAAAAACACGATCCGCCTCGCCGAACGTTTCCAGTGGCCCCTCGCCCTCGGTCTCTGGTGCCTCCTCGTCAGTTTCTACGTCGAATTCCCCGTGCGGCCCCGCCCCCGCAACCTCACGCTCACCCCGGCAACGCGGGCGCCCCGCCCGCCCGCAGCCGCCACCCTCGCGGCGCTGCTCCTGCTTTCCGTCCTCGTTCTCCCGTCCACCTTCGCCATTATCCCTCCCGGCACGCCGGCCACCCCGCCCGCCCCCGCCGCGCCGCCCCCGGCCCCCCCCGCGGCCGAAGCCCTCGCCAAAATCGTCGGCCGCGTCGCCGCCGCCGCATCCCGCACCGCCCGCGACTGGGCCGAACTCGGCCGTGAAACCGTCACTTGGGGCGGCCGCCTCCAGTCCGAACAACAACCGATCCCCGAGGGCCCCGTCCGCGACGCCCTCGCCGCCGTCGCCGCCGGCGCCCAACTCGATCCGAAAACCGCCGACTGGGCCAAGCTCCGCGAAGAACTCGAGGCGCTCCTCAAAAAATCCGAAGAGCAAAAACAGGAGCAGCAAAAGCAGGACGACAAAGACCAGCAGGACCAAAAAGATAAACAGGACCAAAAAGACCAAAATCAGAAAAACCAAAATCAGAAAAAATCCGACCAGCCGGAGCAGTCCAAAGACCCAAAAGAGCCGTCGCCGGAAAAATCCGACGAACAAAAAAAACAGGACCAGCAGCAGCCGCAGGACAAAGATGACCCGTCCAAGCCGGGTGAATCCGCCTTCGGCGACATGAAGAAAAACGAGCCGCCGCCCCCGCCTCCGCCGGAAGACCCCGGCACCCAAAAAGTCGGCGGCACGCCCGAAAAGAAGGAATCCGAGCAACCCCCCGCCGATCCCTCCCTCGCGCTCCCGCTCCAAAAACTCGAGCAGCTCCGCAATCAAGATTCTCCCGCCCACCTCTTCCAACTCATGGAAGGTGAAAAAAAGCCCGGTGTAAAAACCAAGGGCAAAGATTGGTAACACCCATGCGCGTTCACGATGATACCAACCGGCCCGGAGGTAGGAGCCTGCTTGCAGGCGATTCAGGGCTCACCTTAAACGCGAACTAGAACCACGCCCATGCGCCTCGTCCGCCTCGCACTCCTCCTCTCCATCGCCGCTGTGTTCAGCGCCCTGGGCACCTCCCGCGCGCACGCCCAGGCCGTCCGCTGGGAACCCTCCGACGCCGACCCCGCCGAACTCGTGCTCATCTTCGAGAACTGCTCGCCCAACGGCGCGCCGCGCCTCCCGCCCATCGAGGGCGTCCAGGCCGATCTCACCGGCCAGGGCTCGCGCACCGAGTTCAATAACTTCCGCCGCACCGACTACGTGCAGCTCACCTATCGTCTCCGCGCCCGTTCCAACAACCCCGTCACCATCCCCGCCTTCGACGTCAAAACCGACAAGGGCGACCTCCGCGTCCCGGCCTTCCAGACCGCCGGCGCCGCGCGCAATCCTTCCCTCGACACCGCGGCCTCGTCCCAACTCGTCCCCGGCACCAACACCCTCTGGGCCGGCGAAGTTTTTCCGCTCCTCTACACCCTCGACGTCAACCGCCGCAATTTCAGCCAGCTCGAAACCAACCCCGACTGGAGCGCCAGCCCGCTCGTCGCCGAAGACTGGTCCAAGCCCGAACCCGGCGAGCGCATCGTCAACGGCGAGGCCAAGCTCAACATCGTGTATCGCACCCGCGCCTACGCGAAAACTCCCGGCGCCCTCGCGCTGAACCCCGTCACCCAGATCGTCCGCCTGCAGACCGGCAGCGTCGGCTTCGGCCTCTTCCAGGCCCCGCGCCTCGAACGCCTCTCCGTCGAGTCCGCCCGGCCCGCCCTCACCATCCGCGCCCTCCCCGCGCCCGCACCCGCCACGTTCGGCGGCGCCGTCGGCCAGTTCAAACTCGTCGCCAAAGTCATCCCCGAGAAAGCCGCCGTCGGCGAACCCATCACGTGGACCCTCGAACTCAGCGGCACCGGCAACTGGCCCGACCTCGCCGGTCTGCCCCAGCGCGACGTCTCCAACGATTTCCAGGTCGTCCAACCCAAAGCCAAACGCACGCCCTCCGACGGCAAGCTCTTCGACGTCACCCTCGCCGAAGACGTCGTCCTCGTCCCCACCAAGGCCGGCACCTACGCGCTCGGTCCCGTCAATTTCGCCTACTTCGATCCCAAGGCCGGCACCTACAAGACGGTCTCCGCCCCGCGCACCACGGTCACCATCACCGCGCCCGCCGCCCCGCAATTCAACGTCACCCCCGCCGCCAGCCAAACCCCCGACCCCACGTCTGCCCCCGCCACCACCGCCGCCTCCGCCGCCACCGGCGCCAACCCGAAACCGCCGGCCACCGCGCCCGCCTTCCCCGCCGGCATTCCGCGCGACCCGCTGCCCGGCGCCACCCCCGCCAGCCCGCCGCTCTCCCCTCGCATCCTGGCCGTCGGGCTCCTGTCCCCCGTCGTCTGCCTGCTCGCCTGGTGGACCGCGCTCGCCATCCGCCGCGCCCAACAAACCGACCCCCTCCGCCCCCGGCGTGAAGCCCGCGCCCGCCTCGCCGCCACAATTGCTCAGCTTCGCACCACCGCCTCCCTTCCACCTTCACCGTCCGACGTTCACTCGCAGCCGCAGTCGCTGCTGCTGCGCTGGCAACACGACACCGCCGTTCTCTGGCAACTCCGCCACGCCGCCCCGCCCGCCACCGCGCTCGCCGACGCCGCCTGGTCCGCCCTCTGGCTCGAAAGCGACCGCGCCCTCTACGGCGCCAAGGCCGATCTCCCCGCCGATTGGATCGCCCGCGCCGAGGCCGCCCTCGCCGCAAAACGCGTCCCCGGCTTCAATCCCCTGCGCCTCTTCCTCCCGCGCAACCTCTTTCCGTTCGCCGCCCTTCTCCTCCTCGCTCTCGTCCTCCCCCACCCACTCTCCGCCGCCGAGCCCGCCGCGGACTACGCCGCCGGCAAGTTCGCCGCCGCCGAAAAATCCTGGCGCGACACCCTCGCCCAGCATCCCACCGACTGGACCGCGCACCACAACCTCTCGCTCGCCCTCGCCCAACAGGACAAAGCCGGCGAAGCCGCCGCGCACGCCGCCGCCGCCTTCGTCCAAAACCCCGCCCACCCCGCCGTCCGCTGGCACCTCGCCCACGCCTCCGAAAAAGCCGGCTTCGCCCCCGCCCCGCTCGCCCCGTTCCTGCGGCCAACCGCCCGCCAAACCCTCGCCCAGTTCGCGTCCCCCGCCACCTGGCAACGCCTCCTCCTCGCCGCCGCCTGGCTCGCCGCGCTCGCCGTCGCCGCCCTCGTCGCCCGCGCCTACGGCCACCGCTCCCGCCTCCTCGCCGCCGCGGCCTTGGCCCTGCTCCCGCTCGCCCTGCTCCTCGCCGTCGCGGCCGCGCTCGGCTGGCAAAGCTACGGCCCCGCCGCCGACGCCTCGGCCGTGGTCGCCTGGCGCGCAGGCACCCTCCGCTCGATTCCCACCGAGGCCGACACCACGCAGAAAACGACCTCGCTCGCCGCCGGCAGCGTCGCCCTCGTCACCAAATCCTTCCTCGGCTGGCAGCAACTCACCTTCGAAAACGGCCAGACCGGCTGGGTCCGAAAAGACGAACTCGTCCCGCTCTGGAAGTAGGGCGCGGTCCCCGCCCCGCCCCACTGCGACGTCACGCGAGTTCCAGCCCCGCCAACCCGACCAACTCCCGCTGCCGCTCATCGAACGTCACAAACCGTTTTGCCCGCAGCGCCAGCGCCGAGCCCACGTGCAAAATATCCATCCCGCGCGCACCGAGCCTTTCAGTGTGCGCGCGACTCAATGCTTCGGCGGCCTTCAGCGCTTTCGGCCAATCCAGCGGTGATTCGTGCAACACGCCCGCCGCCAGATCGCGCTCAATTTCGTGCCACGCTGCCTCGCGTTGCCCCGATGTAATGTGCCGGCGAAACACAGCCAAGCGTAGCGCATTCTGCAGCTCATGACGGACCAGCGGTGTGAAAAAATTGGGGTCGTCCCCTGCTCCACCGCCGTCACCGCGCGGCCCGAGTTCGCATCCTGGACGTAAAGCGACACCAGAAAGCTCGTGTCCGCATAGACCGGTGCGGCCATCAGTAGCGCCCCCGGCTGTCATCCAAAGTCGCCTGCATCGACCCGGCCGGTAAAACCTTGTCGCCGTAAATCCGTTTCAATCGCGCGTGAAAATCGGGCAAAACGAGCTTCTGCTTGGGCCGTTCTCCGGCCGGGGTTAGGTTAGCCACCACCTTCCTCCGCCGCGTGATCGCGACCTCCTCGCCCGCATTCACCCACGCCAACACCTTTGGGAACTCAGTGCGCAGTTGCCGGACCGTCGCGGTTTTCATGTGACTCACGATGAGTCACCAAGTCGGTTGGTCAAGTCCGCACCCCCTTCGCCGGCGACTTCCTGGTCCCTGGTCCTTCCTCGCGCAGCGCGACCGTCTTCCGCACCATCCGCGCCATCGACTCCTCCGGATTGAGCGCGGTCACCCCCGCAACGTCCACCCACGCGAGATCCTTCGACTCGTGCGAAATCACCAGCGGCTCCGTCGGGTCCGCCTCGATCATGAAGCGCAGATCGTAGTGATAATGCCCCGGCTCCGTCTTCCGCGCCGGAATCCAATGTCGGTCCACATCGAAGATCTCGCCGCTCACCGCGCGCACGGCCGCCAGCCCGCTCTCCTCGCGCGCCTCGCGCAACGCCACCGCCAGCAAATCCGGGTCGCCGTCCGCGTGCCCCCCAAGCTGCAGCCACTTGTCCAGCTTGAGGTGATGCGTGAGGAGCGTCCGCGTCCGGTCCGGACTCACCATCCACGCCGATCCGGTCAGATGGCCGGGCACGCACTCCCGCCGCAGGCAATGGGCCTCCGCCTCCGTAAACGCGATCGTCGCCGCCACCATCTCCGCCTCCTGCGGATCGCACACCCGCTTCGCATGGGCCCGCAACAACTGTAAAACCGCGTTTCGCTCCATAAATTCTCCGCGTTTCTCCCGGCTCGTTTTCCGTGTAGTCCGTGGGTTCCGTGGGCCAAATCCGCCGTCGCCCTCCGTCACCGCGTCTCAAACCACTTCGGCTCCGCCTGCACTCCCGCCGACGCCTCGATCTGCGCGAACACCTCCGGCACCGTTGGCGCCACGCGAAACAACGCCAGGTTCGACGGCTTGAAAAATTTCTCCGCCAGCATCCGCTCGAACAACTTCACCAGATCGTCGTAAAACCCGTCCTGATTCAAAAAAACACACGGCTTCTTCACGAGACCGAGCTGCCGCAGCGTGAGAATTTCCATGATCTCCTCCAGCGTGCCCCACCCACCCGGCAGCGTCACAAACGCATCCGCCCGCGCCTCCATCAGCAGCTTCCGCTCCCGCATCGTCACGACGCTGATGAGTTCATCCGCCTCGTCGAACGCCAGCTCCCGCACCTTCATGAATTCCGGAATGACACCGACGACTTTCCCGCCCTTTTCTTTCACCGCCCGCGCCACCGCGCCCATGAGCCCGGTCTTGCCTCCGCCGTAAACCAAGCCCCACCCGCGCGCCACCAACTCATAGCCCAGCTCCGTCGCCGCGGCATAATACTTCGGATCGAGCCGGTCGCTGGAGGAACAATAGACGCAGAGCAGTTTGGCCATGGGAAAGCGGTGAGAGGTGAGTGTTGAGAGTTGAGAGATCAAACCCAAAGCTCCATCCCACTCTTCCTCCGGTGCCTGCTCCCAACGCTCAACCCTCTGCGCTCCCCGCCCCATTCTCACCGGCGGCGCCCCTCCACTTTCCGCTCCCACCGCCCGGCTCCGCGCTTCCGGCGCCGTATCTCGGCCGCCTGGCCCCCTCGCCCACCGGCCACCTCCACCTCGGCCACGCGCGCACCTTCTGGCTCGCCGCCGAACGCGCCCGCGCCGCCGGCGGTGACCTCCTCCTCCGCAACGACGACCTCGACGCCCTCCGCTTCCGCCTCGATTTCGTCGCCGCCATGCTCGCAGACCTCCGCTGGCTCGGCTTCACCTGGCGCGAACCCGTCGTCACGCAAAGCACCCGGCTGCCCCGCTACCGCGCCGCCCTCGCCGCCCTCCACGCCGCCGGTCGCATTTTCCCCTGCACCCGCACGCGCCGCGATGTCCTCGACGCGATCTCCGCCCCCCACGAATCCGCCTCCCCGCCCGCCCCCGACGACGAACCCGTTTACCCGCCCCACTTCCGCCCGCCCGCCGACGCCCCGCTCCCGCCCCTCGGCGAAAATATCACCGTCAACTGGCGCTTCCGCGTCCCCGACGGCGAAGAAATCTTTTTCCCCGACGCCCGCTGCGGCCCCCAACGCGCCGTCGCCGGCCGCGATTTCGGCGACTTCCTCGTCTGGCGCAAAGAC
>JBIKOK010000174.1:0-13727 GCA_044358025.1 Opitutaceae bacterium | reverse complement strand
TGGTACCACCATTCGAGCCAAAGCCCGTTCCGCCGCCCGAATCACCTTGGGTTTTGGTTCCACCGCCAGCGCCCATACTACCGCCACCGCCCGAGCCGCCAGCGCCACCGACGAGCCCGCCGGACGAACCCGAGCCAGCGCCGCCGCCCAGCGCGGTGATCGTGCCAAATACGCTGTTGCCGCCACTTAGACCGCTCCCGCCCGTGCCGCCCGTGCCGCCACTACCGACGGTCACCGTATAGGGTCCGACCGCCGCATCCACGCTGTAGCTGGCATGATAGACCAAGCCGCCCGCCCCGCCGCCCCCGCCGCCCCCATAACCATAACCGCCCCCGCCTCCGCCCGCCACGACGAGCACCTCCACCGCTCCGCTGGCCAGCGGGGTAAAGGTCCCGTTCGTCGTGAACGTCTGCGATTGGTTGGTGAGTACCGCGAGCGTCGGCGCGTCGTTCACCGCCGTGACGGTGATCGCGGCCGTGGACGTGACGGGCGTGGTGCCGTCCGACACCGTGACGGTGAGCGTGTCCGCGCCGGTGGTGTTCGCGGTACCCTGATAGGTCAAGGCCAACAGGGCCGCGTTGAGTTGCGTCGGCGTGCCGCTGAGGGTCACGCTGGCGCTCCCGAGCGCCCCGGTCGAGACCGTGGCCCCGTCGGTCAGGGTCGTCGTGAGCGTGCCGTTGCTGACGCTCAGCGCCACCGTCAGCGTCGCGCTATCCGCGTCGCTCACCGACACCCCACCCGACAGGCTCAGCTTCCGGACACCCGGATACCCACTTTCTGTCACGTAAAGGTTACCCGCCGCGTCCACCGCCACGCTAGTTGGGTTGGAGAACTGCGCCGCTGCCGCGGTGCCATTCAGGAAACCTTGGGTGCCGGTGCCGGCCAGCGTCGTGACCACGCCCGCCGGGCTGATCTTCCGAATCCGATGATTGCCGGAGTCAGCCACGTAGACGTTACCCGCCGCGTCCGCGGCCGTGGCATAAGGAGCGCTGAACTGCGCCGCCGCACCGGTGCCGTTCGAGTAACCAATGGTGCTGCCCGCCAGCGTCGTCACCACGCCCTCCGAGGTAATCTTCCGGATCCGGTGGTTGTCGGTGTCCGCCACGTACACGTTGCCCGCCGCGTCCACCCCTACGCCGCGCGGTGTGTTCAACTTCGCCGCCGTGCCGGTGCCGTCCAAGTAACCCTGAGTGCTCCCCGCGAACGTCGTCAACACGCCCGCCGGCGTAACCTTATGGACCTTATGCGATACGTGGCCAGCCGCGTAAACGTTGCCCGCCGCGTCCACCGCCAGGCCCACCGGCAAGTTTAAGTCGCCGCCGCTCGCCAGCGTCGTCACCACGCCCGCCGCGGTGATCTTTTTGATTTGATTGTTCGTATATCCAGTCGAGTAAACGAAACCTGCCGCGTCCACCGCCACGCCATAAGCGAGGGAGACGCTCGCCAGCGTCGTCACCACGCCCGCCGCGGTGATCTTCCGGACATTATTGTTGGTCGCGTCAGATACGTAGAGGTTGCCCGCCGTGTCCACCGCCACGCCATTCGGACCGGCGAAGCTCGCCGCCGCGCCGGTGCCGTTCACATTCCCGCTGGTGCCGCTGCCCGCCAGCGTCGACACCAAAAGGGTGGGACCAGCCAGCAGGAACGGCGTGTCCTCCGCCCCCGTGAAGCTGGGCTCGAGGGAGACGACCGGGGCCGCGGTGGCCTGCGCCGCCGCGTCCGCCGCGGTCAGTCCCCAGCACAGCAGCCCGGCCGCGAGACCGCGGAACCCGCGTCCCAAGCCCACGCCGAGGCGGATAACGGAACGCGCTCCCCGTACGGGGCAAAGACTGGAGAGATGGAGATGCAGGCTAGGCAAAAAGGAGAAAGCAACGCAGGAAGCCAGAAAATTGAACGACAATTATTTGCCGAGTTTTTGGCCGTGAGCGACTTGAGCGGTGCCCGTGAGGCGACCGGCCTCATCCCAGCTCTTCACTTCCCCATGGGCCACCCCGTCGCGCAACGGCGTTTCCCGCGCCCGTTGGCCGTTGGGATGCCATTCGCGAAACGTCCCGGTGAGTTGCCCCTGCCGGATCTCGACCTGGGATTTGCGGCCGCCTTCGGCAAACCAGCGGGTGCGCGTGCCGTGGCTCACGCCCTGCACAAAATGCTCTTCGACCTCGATCTGACCGTTTTCGTACCAACCGCGCGAGCGGCCGTGCGCCCGCCCGTCCACGATCGTCACCTCCACCCGGCGCTGCGCCGGGCTCCAGTTTTCCACCAGTAAGCCCTGAAACGGCCGGGTCGCACTCGGGCGGTACAGCACCCCCTCCCGTAGCGCCAACTCCGTCCGCAGCGCGGCGTCCGGCGGCGGGCGCGTCGCCCACCCCCGCCACGCCCACCCCATCAGCCCGAGTCCGACCAGCAGCCCGACCAGCAAAAAGCGCAACCGCGTCGGGAGCCGCTTAGCGCGCATACAACCGGTAGAACGCGGTACCGCCGGGCGGCAGGGGCACCCAAACATCGTTGACGGTGATGGTCGTCGCGGCGAAAGCCGGGACCAAAGCGCCCCCCGCCGAGCCCACGGCAAAACTCTGGTCCTGCCAGATCTGCAAATCGGTCGAGGCCTTGATCGTGTAGGTCCGCCCCAACCCGACCGCGAAGCGCAGGTGCGCGAAGCCGTTCACCGCTTCGACCACGGTCAGCGCCAGCCCGTCGAGCGGATCCAGCGCATAGGTGCCAAGCAGATACTCCTGGTTGTTGGTCAAGCCATCGCCGTCGAAATCATCCCCGGGCTTGACGTCGGCGAGGGTCCGCAGGCGGCCCGTGCGGTCGTTGTCGATCAGGAGTTGCTCCCACGCATCGGGCAAACCGTCGTTGTCGCTGTCGACGCCGAGCGTGAGATCGAGGCGGGTGTTGGAGCCGGGCAAACCCGTGGTGGGCGCCAGGCGGGAAACCTGGATGGGCACATAGGCTATCTGGCCCACCAGCACCCGAATCGTGAAACCCACCGTCGGCATCATCGCGGTGGGCTGATAGTTCCCCCCCACCGTGCCGGAATCCATCGGCACGCGGACGAGATAATTCACCCCCGCCTCGGCGCTCGCGGCGACGGGGCCACGCACGACCTCCCCGGCCGCGTGGCTCACGATGACCCACGCCGAGTTGGCCGGCAAAATGCGCCCGCGTTCATCGCGCACCGTGCCGTAAAGCGTGTAATCCGGAGCCGGCGGATAGGCCCGGGCGACCGAAGCGAGCATCGCCAGGACGAGAAAGGAAGAGCGCAGAATCATGGTCAGTTGCCCGCAGTGGAGTAGGTCTGGAAGTGCAGTTTGATGTCCTTCACCGTATCGATGAAGACTTGAAGGCCTTGGTTGGGATCAGCCAGGAGCGTCTTGCCGGGGATGATGAGCTTCCACTTGCTGTTCCACACCGAGCGGCCGACGAGGCGGGCGTTGGTGAAGCCGAGCGCCGTGCTGGGCATGCTGTTAAACACGGTCCCATCGGGCACCGCGCGGAAGGCCTGGTGCTGCCGCAGACTGAAGGCTTCCGTCAGCGATTGGTCGGACGACCACGTCTTGGCGGTCGCAAAATCGCCCCCGCCGATATTAAACGGCAAGGGGATCGCTTGGTCGCGTACGGCCCACGTGCGCACCACGCTGCCGCCGCCCAGGGGCGAGCGCATGGAATCCATGCCCGCCGGAATCAGGTAAACGTAGGGAGTCGCACTGAGGGCCGTGGCGCTCGTGTAGGCGGTGTAGGGGTCGGCCGGAGACGTGCCGCCGATCGACGTCACCACGTTGGTGGTGGCGTTCGGTCCGACCATGCCGGAGTAGCCGGTGAAGATGATGCCCGACGAGCGGATCTTAGTGGCAAACGAGGTCTCGCTAAAGGTGCTGTCGCCACCGGCCAGGAGCTGGCCGAAGAAATTGTAGCCCGGCGAGATCGTCGTGGTGAATTCCAGAATCAGGCCCGGCACCGACAGCTGGGCCGAGAGCCCAAGGTTGAGGCAGTAGCGCGCCGCATCCGGGTCGTCCATGAGGTTGTCGCGCCGCGCCGCCTGCAAGACCGCGCGCCACGCTTGGTCACCCGCGGCGCCGCTGAGGATGCGGTGGTTTTCCGCGCGCAACGAGAAGGTGGTGCGGTAGCCGTCGGGGTTATTAAACCCGAGGCGCGTCTTCGCCACCGACCAATCGGCGTTCAGCTGGGCGAGGGCCCCGGCGAGCCCGGGATCGCCCGTGGTCGAGCCACCCACTTGGGGCACCCCAGCCACCACGACACCCGGCGAGCGGGCCTTGACGATCTTGTCGACAAACGTGGCCGCCGCGCTGTTGCCGGCCGTATTCAACAAACCCGTTTCAAAATCGTAGGCATTGGCCGCGAGGTAGGCGTAGCGGGAAGAGAGATCGAAGAGCTGTTTGTATTTTTCCAGCGCCTCGTCCCGGAAGGCCCGGAAGGCCAGATCCTTCGTCCGGTAGCCTTGCACGAGGGCGGCGGAGCGCTTGCGGAAGGTCTCGCGCTCCACTTGGAGGCGTTCGCCCAGGGCCAGCTGCGCATAATAGTCCCGCTGCGCCTGGTCGTAGGCCCGCAGCGCCATTTCGATCGCCGGCTGAGCACCGATCATGGCGCCCATATATTCTTTGAGCTCAGCGCTCAACTGCTGGTTTTCGTACGCCCACGCGGTATCGAGCTGCTCGAGTTCCTGCAGACGCTCCAGGGACATTTTGGTCTGTTCCGTAATCTGCTGGGAAATTTGCAGCGTCATGACCGCTTGGTCGCCGATAAAACCGACCGCCGCCCCGGCCGCCTTGATCGCGGCGCGACCGCCGGACAGCGGATCGGCGATCACGCCGGCGGCCACGCCAGCGATCACCCCCATCACCGTCGGCATCGCCTCGCTCCCGGCCTCTTTCAACTCCTTGTTTACCGCATTGATGGTCTCGGTGATCAACTCGGCCGTGTGCAGCGCCTGCTGGATCGTCTCAATCGTGGTGAAAGCAGCCTGATAGTGCTTGAGGTCGCCTCTCTCGGCCTGATAACGGCTCACCGCCGACTGAAACACCACAGCGTTGGCCGTCAGTTCTTCCGTCAGGCCGATCATATCCTCCAGCACCTTCCAGAGTAAAATCCGCTGCTGGAGTACATTCGAGGCCGCCGTTTGGAGCTTTCCCGGGCTTTGCCGGCGGCCGGTCCAACTGGCCGGTTTGCGAAAGGCCCCCTCGGAATCCAAGTGATAGGTCACCTCACCGTCGGCCATAAAATTCATGACGGACGGGTTCGCCTCTTGGAAAGCCGGAGCGACAAAAAACGTATAGTCCTGCTCCTCGGTGGTGATGAACTGCTCTTTAATATCAATATAGCCGAAATGCAACAGATCGGGACCGGCGTAATCCTGCACGTAGGTCTTGCCCGGGCCAATATCATCCGGGTAGGGCGTGCCGTAGAGCTCGATCAACTGGTTCGTATAGGCCTGCTCCTGCTGGATAATCAACTCACGCGCCGCGCTCAGACTGTCGCCCTGCTGCCGCAGCAACTGGGTGGAACTCTTGGCATTGTTAAAGGCCGTGACCGTGTTTTGCAGCGCCTTGGTGGCGCGGTCGTAAATCTGCTCGAAATGGGTGACCCCGGCATCGACGGCGGCCGGCGCCACGTCGAAGGCCAAAGCGCCTTCCGCCAACCCGAGGGGATTGAGGTGCGCGTCGGCGTTGGTCAGCGACTGCTGAATGGCCGTCGCCTGCGCGACCAATTCCTTCAGCTCCGGCACCGTCGTGCGGTCGATGATCTGAATGCCTTGGTGCGAGGGGTCGGCATCGTAAGCCGGCAGCATGGAGTTGGCGGTCAACCAATGGAAATAGGCCCCCTGCCCTCCCCGGGTGCTCCAGTCGTCCACACCCCAGCGCCGGCTCACCCCACCGTTCGTGTAGGGATCCTTGAGATTGGCCCAGGTGGTGACGGCGGAGGCCGTATACGCTTGGCGATACGTCAGGTCCACGGTCAGGGCGGCGGCGCGGGCCAAAGCGACGGCGGCCGTCGCAAACTTCCGCTCGTCCAGATAGTCCACCGACACGGGCTTGCCCAGAATGGTCACGGCCTCAATGCGGGGCTGCCACGAGAAGTTATTATTGGCCAAAAGCCCGTAATAGCCGGTGAGGGCCGTCAGATAGTGACCATAGGCATCGCCGTGGCCCTGCGGATAAAGGATGGCGGCATCGGCGGCACCGACCACCCCGTCGGCGTTCATATCCTTCATGTTGTAATTCAGCGCATAGATCGCCTCGCCGGACGAAATGCCGCGCGTGTAATTCCAGACGAGGCGGTTGTACACGGGCGTCACTTGCGTGCCCGGTTGGAGCACATTGTCGCGGCCGCGCAGCAGCGCCAATTCTTCGTCGATCACGCCGGGCAATTGCCCTTTGAAGGCGAAGAGCGAGGTCGAGACGTCGCCATAGGTGCTGCCGTTGTCCGTCCCATAGGCAATGGTCGGGTTGGCCGCATCCGCAAAGGCCTCGTTGCCGTGGATCACATAGAGGTCCGACAGGTAGCCCGCCGCCAACAGGAGGGCATCGTTCGCCGCCCCGTAGTTGATCGCCGGCGTGCCTTCAATCGAGAGCATCTTGCCGCGGCGCAAAATCGTTTCGTAAATCTCGATCAACCCAAATGCGTTGATGTTCGACAGATTGAGGGCGATGTCGCCTTCCCAGCGCTTACCCGCCTGCTGCACCAAACTCACATCGGTGTTGATCGCATTATTGAACAAATCCGTCACGCGCTGCCCGAAGGGATTAATCCCCGCCAGTGCGCGTTTGATCCAGCCTTCCGCCAGCGCGGGCTCCGTCCACTGCGACCAGCCACCGGGGTTGGTCGTCGCCGAGGGCGACACGTAGCCCGCGTTCGTGGTCAACCGCGCCCGATACCGCATCGTCAGGTAATTGTCCGTCAGCGTCAGCAGACTCGTCCCTTGGATCACGTGGCGCACCTTGCCGACAATGGAGCCGGTCGTGAGGGTGGACGCCGTTTCCGTCGCGGAGGGCGAGATCGCCAGCCACTGGCTGGTATCGAAACTCGCGACGAGGCCTTCGAGCTTGGCGTTGACGCTCGAGCCCACCCCTTGGTCGGAATCCGTGTAGAGTTCGAGGGCGAGCACGTTGCCCGTCGTCCGCAGGAGCGCGGCCGGCACTTCGACGAGCAGGGGCAGCGGGCTGAAGCCATTGCCCGGCGAGGGCGAGGGCGTGGAATTGCGGGCGGGGTCGCGGTTGACGACCGCCACGAGCGACTCGTTCAAATAGATCTCCGCGCCATCCCGCGCGTTTAACTGCACGCTGAGGTAGGCCTTGAGCGGCACGGTGGTGATATCGAATTGTTTGCGCAACACCGCCTGCGGCCGAGTCGTGCCGTGGACCGCGGTGTCGAGGCTGTCGCGGATCGTCACGGCTGCGGGCGTGCTCGCCGCGACCCCGGTCAGCGTCGCATTCGGCAGGCGCAGGGCGGCGAAATCGGCCGGCGGCTGGTTATACGTGGTCCAGCCCGACGCATTGCCGAGGAGGACGCTGGCGGTAAAGGTATAGAGGACGGGCGGGGCGCCGTTGACCGGCGGCGCATACTTCCACTGAAATTCATAGTCCTGCGGCTTGCCGGTGAAATCGAGGGAGTGCTGCAACGTGATCTTTTCGTCCAGCGGGTTCGTCGGGGCAATCACCTTGAGCTCGCCGCGGTACAGCGGCGCCACCACCTTGAACACCGTGAGCGACACCGGCTCGTCCACCGGCGTAAAGGCCTGGCCATTGCCGAAGCTCATGACGACGTAGCCGGCCCCGCCGCCCGAGGCGTTCAGCGCGTAGGAATCCACCGCCGTGTCGTCATCGATCACGGTGGCCACGGCCGTGCCGAGCACGTTCTTCGTGGGGTCGGCCCGCGTGGGCGCCGTCGTCGAGCCCAGATCGACGATGTAGGTCCCGCGCTTGCTCGGGTCTTCCCTAAAGGTCTCCACCTTCGTCTGGAGGCCATCGATGGCCGTATCCCACGCGGCCTTCTTGAGGTCGCCGCTATCGGTGAGCCCTTTGAGGGCGGTCACATCGTCCGTGCTGAGGATATTGACGAGCAGGTAGTCATCGCCCAGGGCCTCCTGCTTGAATTGCCCTTTGAAGACGAGGGCCCCGAGCGTGCCCAGCGTGGGATCGAAGGTGACCCGTTGGATGAGATGGGGCGGCAGGCGGGTGAAGTAGGTTTTCCCCTGCAGCGTGTCGGTGGCGATGCTGTCGGGCAGGCCCGGCAGCGTGGCCGCGGTCAACAGCGTGGTCTTGGCCCGGGTGGGATCAAACAGCTCGACGCTCTTGAGCGCGCCCGCCGCATCGCGCGCAATGGACTGCTGGTAGATCACTTCGGCACTGGTTTGGCCGCGGACCGCCGGCAGGCCATTCTTCGGGTTGGTCAAGGTCTGCCCGACGAGGAGCTGCGGGGCCGACGCCGGCCACAGGGGCTTGAAGACGATGGGCAACGGCTCGCCCGTCAGCGGATTGTCCGTCGCCACTTTGCGCAAATAAGGCACCACCGTGCCCAACGCGGGCTGGACGCCGAGCTCGGGAAACCAGAAGCCCGGTTGCGTGGGGTAAAAATACCGCATGGCGAAGGTCGCCGTGGTGGCCCCCGCGTGCATGCCGCGGTACACCCACGTCGTGCCCTTGCGGTCGAGCCAGGTGAATTCGCCGTACACCGGCGCAGAATCGTTGAGCTTCGACGTCGTCAGGCTGGCGAGCGCGGGCGCATCGGTCGCCGTGGGCGGCACTTCGTGGTTCGCGACGCGTTTTCCGGCCTTGGGCGTGGGAAAGGTCCACAGGGTGGACGAGGAAAAATACGTTCTCCAATAGGTGTCCACCGTGGCACCCGTCGGGAGCGTCGCCGACTGGACGGGCAGCGGCAGAATGGGCAGCGGCATCGGGGCCTGCAGGACCTTGCCCGCCACGGCCTCGTAGCTGAAAATCACGCCGTTCAGGGGCTTCTCGCGCAGGACCTTAAAGACCGCCATGGCCGGGCGTTCATCCGCCTCCATATAGTCGATCAGCACATACTTGTCGGACGAGGTGGCGAGGAGGTTGAGGTCGTCGCGCAGCGCCCAGGCGCGGCCGTTGATCATCAGGGCGTGCTCCTCGTTGGGGTTGTAACCGGGCAACGTGGCGTCGTTTTGCGTGTAGATGGCGCCTTTCGCCTGCAAAGAGGGCAAATCACCGGAGCCGGCATTGCTCGCCAGCACGATCTCCTGGGGGACCGTCGGCCACGCCAGCGCGTACCGCTTCACCACCGAGGGCCAGTAGGTGGGGGAGAACGACGTCCCCACCGGGGCATTCTTTTTATACCACCACACCTCCAGGGTGTTTTTGCCCGGCAGGGCGTTGACCCCGATGATGGCGCCCTGCTTGGCGTTGTCGAAGCCCACCACGAAGGGATCGAGATAGGCCTTGGCGTTGAACGCCGTGCCATTGGGCACCGCGCGGATATAGCCGACCGTGGCATCCGTGCCCGCCGGCGGGAGAATGCGCTGGCCCACCGTGGCCGGCTCCAGCGTGGCATAGGTGCTGGCCGTGGTATCGAGCTCCGAATACACCCGCTCAAACCAGATGTCATTGCCGTTCGTGTAGCGGATCAGCGAGCGGCCCACCGGTCTGGCCTCAGACACCGTCGTGGAAAAACGAAAGTCCTGCGAGACGGTCGCATGCGCCCGGCTCGGATCGTCCTGATACACGAGCATCGGACTGTCGGCCGAATTGAGCACCACCGAGGTGTCGGTACTGAGATCGAGAGAGCGCGCATAAATGGAATAGCGCGCGCGATCGGTCGGCCACGTCAAAATGTAGCCGGCATAATATTTCGGCCAGAGCAGCCCCAAATCGCCCGCTTCTTGCCAATACATCAAGACTTCGTTGCTGGGGATTTCCACCCCGGCGGAATACAGCGGGGTCGTCACCCGGATCGCAAAGAGCCGGAAGCCCGTATTGGCGCCCTGCGCCACGGCCTGGTGCAAGAAGGCCCCCCGGCCATCCCCATCGGCCGTGCCGGCGATCACCGCCGGCACCAACCCGCTCTCGCCATTGATCGCGGGCAGTTCGTCCCCAACGGAGACGCGCTCCGTCCGGGGCACCACTTCCTTGACCACCTCCACGATCTCATAACCGAGAAACTGGCGGCTCACCCCGTCGCTCTGGATCGCGCCCAGAAACTCCACAAAGACCCGCCCCTCGGCATTGTAGGCGTGGATGGCATTGTCGATGGGACTGAACCAGAGGGTCCGCTTCGCCACCGTGAGATCGAGGTCGGGGGAGGCCGATTCGCCCGGGCGCACATAGTTGGCGGCCACCGTGGCCGGGAAGAGCGTGTTATAGACAATATTCACCGTGGACACCCGCGAGCTGGGCACCTGCACCAAGGGGGCCTTGAAGCCGTTTTCCGTCCAATACATTTGTTTCACCGGTTTCACCGGCGAGGCGGAGATCACGTATTGGCGGCTATTGGTCGCGCCGGAGGCCCGCTCCACCCACACGACATCGATGACGCCGGGCTGGGTCGCAAACACCTGCTGCGCGTGGGGACTGTAGTAAAACCGACCCGTGGTCGCATTCTGCGGCGCGGGCAAATACCAGGAACTTAATTCAGCCACCGTCAGCGCCCGGCCGTTGGCGGCGTAGGCCGGGGGCGTCACTTGCGCCCCGAGGGCGAAGGCCGTCTGGCGCATCACCAGCGGATTCGTCATCCGCACATACTCGAGCTGCACCCCTTCCCCCGCTTTCGCCGTGCCATCCGCATTCTTCGGGATGCCTTTCGGGAAGAGCAAAGACGCCGCCCCGGCCACCGTGCTGCTACTGCCCGCCAGCAGCTCCGGGGCGACCACGGCGCCCGCCGACACCAACACCTTGTTCGTGTTATAGTCACCGATGATGAAGCGGCCCGTCCGGTGGTCCCGCGTCGCGAAGGTCGGATTGGACAGGGCCACCCCCGTGGCCGGGTTGGTGAGATTCCAGGCGCCCGTATAAACGGCCTGCCCGGTGGCCAAGCTATACGTTTTATAGCCATTGGTACTGGCGGAGAAACGGAACAGGTGGGTTCCATCCGTCGCAAAGCCGTGCTGGTCCACCACCGCGGTTTCGCTCAGGATATGGTCCTGGCTGAAGGTCAGGCTCAGCCCGTCCGGCGCCAGCGAGAAAAAGCGCACCGTAAACTGCCCGCCACTCACCGCCCCGACCGTCCCCAGCCGGCCGTCCGGAGTGGAGACCAAGGTCCGCGAGGTGTAGCCTTCCGCCGACAGCAACGGGTAAGCACTGTCGCTCGCCACGGCGACACTCGACCAGTCCCGCGTGGAAATCCGGTAAACCGTCATCGCATTGCGGTGGTACAGGTAACCCCGCGCCCAGGTCATTTCATTGCTGTCGGTGGGGAGATTGGCGACCGGATTGCTGGAGACCAACGTGCCGTCGAAGCGATAGACCCGGATCGCGGTCGCCCCGTGGTTGATATAGAGATATTGCCCGTCGGTGGCCACGCCCTTCAGGGTGGCCGGCGTGCCGGCCGCATTGGCCAGCGTCACCCCGGTCGCCGTGGTCTGCTGCAGCAGGGACGGCTGGGGCTGGGCGGTGACGGCCTCAATGGCGATGTCGTCCAGAACGACCGCGCTGTCCGGCGCGACGGCCACGGTGGCAAATTTCAGCTTGTAGGTGCCGGCGGTGGTAATCGTGGCATTGGCCACGGCGTACTCGCGCCATTCGTCCACACTGATCGCCGCGGCCGGCCAGTTGCCCAGCTGGGTGGAACCGAGAAAGAGCTGGAGGGAGGCCGCGCGCGTATCTTTTCGCCCGACCGCCTTGAAGCGGATGATGTAGGTGCCCACCGGTAGATAAACATCTTGGGCCACCGACGCGGTGTTTTGCATAAACGCGCCCTGCTTCCCGGACACCGCCGCCGGCGCAAACCACGTCGACTGCGTGGAAACTCCCGCGTTGCCCATCTCCCAGCCGGATCCGGCTGGACTGTAATTCGTCCACGTGCCGCTGGCGACCGCCGGCACCTCAAAGCCCGGGTTGATCAAACCGATGCCCATCCGGTAGGTGCGGGCGGTCTGCCAGCCGCCGAGAATCGTCGTCCCCCTGAACTGGCGCGGGCTCGGCGTGCGCGTATCGACGAGATTCGACGGCGCCGGTGGCGGCCAGGCGCTCGCGGGCTGCGCCGAGAAGATATTGCGCACGTCGTTTTCCAGCGAGGGCGGGGTTTGGGCGCGCAGGCTTCCCGCGGCCAGCAGGCCCATGACGACTGACCACCAGCACAGACGAGAAGAGATTTTCATCAGAAAAACAACGCGGACTCCGGCAACACTGAATACGGGCCTTTAATACTTGATAAAATAATACACCGAGATGTTCGTCGGGTAGGTGCTGGCCCCCCCCGTCGCCCCAATCGTCCCGTTCGGGACAACCGTATGCGTATGCGCGCCGTCGTAAGGGATGGCGATCGGGGTATTTATAATATCGGGCTCATTCCCCGCGCCACCGCTATCCCCGCCAGTAGCCGTAATTCTTTCTCCGGACATACTTCTCCGCATCAAGCCCCACTGCCCGGAGGCGGGGGTCTCAGCACCCGCGTAAGGCGACGATCCCTTCCCGGTATACCAGGAGTTCATATGATCATGGGAACCGGCGCTACTCGTCCCGGAGCTGGAGCCCGTAAACGTGTGCGTATGCGTGCCGAGCGCCGACCATTGGAAGGAGCCGGGCGCATCGCCGCCGGCGCCCCCGGCGTAATGCGCGATTCGAGCGTTGCGTTGGTCATCATGGCCGACCCCACCATCCACCGCGCGCAGAAACTTGCCGCGCAGGTCCGGTACATTAAACGACGTCGCATTCGGAGCGCCATGGTTCGTGCCAATGACGGCGAAGAGGTCCTCCCATCTGACATCGGTCCGACTCATGGCAGTGCCATCACAATACCAGTAGCCCGCCGGCCAGCCTCCGTAACTATTGCCACCGACCGCGATGATCGTACCCACGGGCGTCTTGTCGCGCGTATCGCTGACGACCCACCATTCATTTCCCCCGGTGTTCTGAATCGTAATCGACTCCCCCCGCACCTTCAATTTGATGCGATTGCCGCCCCCCGTGCCCCCGCTCGGGGAGAATCAACCGGCTATCCAGTACGGGGAAGCCCCCGAGATCGTGCCGCCGCTCGGGGCAATCACATTGACCACGTTCTGCGAGGTGTCGGTCTTAATGATAAAGTACTCGCGCCGCGTCGTGACGGCGGGCAACGTAATATTCACCCACCCCGAGGTCGCGTTGGCGGCAATGGTGTGATTATTTTCATTGAGGGTGAAATCCCCTGTGGTGAGCGTCTGGGTCGCGTAGCTGATCGCGCTGGCGTTGATCGCGGACGGCGTCGCCGTGGCGCTGGGGTTGAGCACGAGGCGCTCGGCGGTCACGCTGCGGTTGGCACTATACGCAAAGGGCGTCGCGAGAAACGCGAGCCGCGGCAAAATCTCCACGGGGGTCTGCCCGGAAATGGCGATGGTCACGCCGAGGAAGCGGGACGAGGCCGTAAAGGCGTCGGCGAGATTGGTCTGGAGCACGGTGCCCTCCCCGGTCGCGGTGCCCTCACCCAAACGCACCGAAAACAGGCCCTTGCTGACCGTCACGATCTGTTTCTCGGCCCAGATGATCGTGCCGCCCTCCTGCGCGTCATAGATCCGGAAGGTCATCTCGTAGTTGGCCGCCGTG
>JBIKOK010000379.1:0-4068 GCA_044358025.1 Opitutaceae bacterium | reverse complement strand
CGGGGCCGAGGCGTGGGAGGCGGGTTTCGTGGTAGGCGCCGGCGAGATCGTAGGTGGCGTCGTCGGCGACGGGGCCCTGGATGTCGATGGCGTTGAGGGAACCGTCGGCGCGGTAGCGGACGCTCGTGGAGTCGACGCGGTCGCGGTAGAACTCGCCGCCGTAAATCCAGCGACCGAGCGGGGAGGGACTCTGGGCTTGGAAGAAGGTGCCGAGGGTGGCGACGGTGAAGCCGGTGTCCTCGCGGCGGCGGTCGTTGCGCAGGCGGAACTGGTCCTCCCGGTGGTGCTGGTGGGAGACGCTGAGGTGGAGCTCGTCGACGGGGGTGGGGAGGTGGTCGGCGTGGAGCTGGACGGCGAAGAGGCGGCGCGACTGGTCGAGGGAGCGTTGGAGGTCGTTGCCGGGGCGGGTGCCGAGCCAGGTGCTGCCGAAGACGGTGCTGTGGGTGCGCCAGGCGTCGGCTTGGGTGAAGTCCTGCGCGAGGGCGGTGAGGCGGGCGTGGGGGCCGATCCGATACGCGAGGGAGGCGTCGAGGCCGGATTCGGCGTAGCCGGTGCGGGGCTGGGGGCCGGTGCCGCGGCCGGCGCGCAGGTCGTGATAGTTTTTTTGCGAGAGGCCGAGGTGGGCGGCGAGACGGTCGTGGAGGTGGCCGGAGGCGGTGAGGCGGGTGACGTGGGAATCGTCGGCGGAGGCGTAGCGGTGGGAGAGTTGGGCCGTGGCGGCGGATGGGGCCGGCGCGGCGGAGAACGTGGCGGCGGGAGGTGCGGAGAAGGCGGGGGTGAGGCTGAGGGCGTTGACGGTGCCGCCGACGGCGTCGCTGCCGTAGAGGACGGAGGCGGGGCCTTTGACCAGTTCGAGGCGGGAGAGGGAGAGCGGATCGACGGTGCCCCAGTATTGGTTGGGACCCTCGCGGAAGACGGAGTGGTTGAGGCGGATGCCGTCGATGAGGAGGAGGGTGCGGAAGCCGGTGAAGCCGCGGATGTAGGGGGCGCCCTGGGCGGAGCCGGTCTTTTGGATCATGAGGCCGGGGATTTCTTCGAGGGCGGTGGGGAGCGTGCGGGGCAGGCGGGCGGCGAGGAGGTCGGCGGAGAGGACGGACGTGGCGAAGGGCAGGTCGAACGGGGCGGTGCCGTAGCCGGTGGCGGCGACGATGACGGAGGGGAACAGAACGGTGTCGCCGTTGGATGGAGCGCCGGGGCCAGGGGCCGAAATGGACGCGGCGTGGCCGTCGCCGAGGCCGAACGAGGCAAGGGCAAGTGGAAGGGTGAAGCGTTGCAACCGGCTCCGGACAGACCGGGCGGAGGCGAAGACCACTGAACTCATAGGTCGTGAGCTCTAGGCGAGTGGGAGGAGCGCGGAAATTGAATTCGTGAATGAAACCGGAATGTGACGCCGGGAGTGGCTGACCCAATCGGTCGACTTACCCAAAACTTGTTTGGTTCGGGCAGCTCATTCGTCAGTCCGGGGGCAGACAACGCGTGCTTCCTCATTCGGGCGGTTGATCGGTCCGAAGGAAATGAAATCTGCTGGGCCAACAACGGGGGCCCTTTCGGGATGAAGCCCCTGCTCGGTAGTTCCGTCTTCCGCTGAGGCGTTGCGAAAACGAAGGATTCTGCAACGGAACCTAACGATGTTATGCGGTGCCGAAACCGCCAATCCAGCCGCAGGCGAAAATGGCTGCAAAATCTCGGACATCGCATGCTTCCGATTCATGAAAGCGGACCTTTGATGCTTCCGAAGGTCATCGGTCTTGATGTAGCGACTCCTCGATACAGGCGGACAACTCGTGGTGCCGGAGGCGGACGTGTTTCCGTTAAATCGATCCAATCACGTGGAGCGGCGAAGCTCGCGTTCGCGCAGCCAGGCGAAAATGACCGGGGTGACGACGAGGATGTGGATGAGAGGGAACGCATGCCGCCGACTACGGGGGGGCGAGGGGTTGCACGAGTTCGACGCCAGTGCGTGTGCTCCAGTAGATCGGAAGCAGGCCGGCGATGGCGGCGGCGGCGGTCATGACTTTGGGGCGCAGGCGGAGGCGGGCTTTGATCGCGGCGAGAAGTTCTTCATCGAGCGGCAGACGGAGCATAAATTGATTACGCACGGTGCGCCCTTTGGTCAGAGGAAATCGTTCCGCAGGTGAAAATCATGAAGGCATCAGGCTCAACGTGGGAGATCTGCCAAGTCGGGTGTGAGTGCCCTACGGCGTGTGGCGATGACCGAGCCGGCTACGGCGGTGTGCTGTTCGGAGTAGGCGCACTGCCGGCCCCAGTGCGGGTGCGATGGCAGGGGGGGGCGCTAGCACGAAAAAATCAGAGCAGCGCGCGAAATTGATCGGGCGTGAGGCCGGCGTCGCGGGCAATGGCACCCATCGTCATCGCATTGATCGGGGAGTGACGGGGAATGATGAGACGAACCTGACCGTTGCTCATTACGATGTGTCCGCTTTGGCGAACAATGCGGTAGCCCATTTTTTGAAACACCCGGACCGCGTCGTGCTGGCTGACTCCCGGGATGCGCGGCATGGCTTACACGAGCACTTCGGTCTGTTCGATCCGTTTGAGGCCAGTCTCCTCCGCTTCAACTTCGAGCCAGAGGCGAATCGCATCCTTGATATTTGTCAGAGCCTCGGCCCGCGTGGCTCCTTGTGAGTGGCAGCCAGGCAAATCAGGGCAACTGACAGACCAGCCTTCGTCTGATTCGAAGAGGGTCACGCGGTAGTTCATGGGCGGAGAAGAAGCGTGATGAAGCAGGGAGTCAAATGGAGAGCAGGGCAGGGAAATTGCGCTGCCCAAAGGCAGCGGCGGAGGGTTGACGCGGAGAACTTAGCGTAGACCGGGGGCGGGCGAGGAAAGGAGTCGGCTTGCTGGGCGGAGGGGCGTGGCATCACGGCGCGAGTTTCCTGAACTCGCGTTCGCGGACCCAGGCGAAAATGACCGGGGTGACGACGAGAATGGGGACGAGGGCGGAGAGCATGCGGTCGACGACGGGGGCGGCGGGGGGTTGCATGACTTCGACGCCGGTGCGCGTGCTCCAGAAAATCGGGAGCAGGCCGGCGATGGCGGTGGCGACGGTCATGACTTTTGGGCGGAGGCGTCGGTCGCGCAGACCGGAAAGGGGGAAACAAAGTCGCCGCGTTGCAGGCGTGGATTTCAGGACGCGGGGCGACGGGAATGAGTTGGCCGCAAAGAGGCGCAGAAAGCGCAAAAAATCGTGCGCGGGCGTGGGACTCAGGGGGAAGGTTGCGCGGACGGAATGGCGAGCGGGGCGGGCGAGCGGGCGGCGGCGCGGGCGAGTTTGCGTTCCCAGAACCACGTGAAGAAGACGGGGACGGAGAAGAGGGAGACGACGTCGAAGATCATGCCGCCGACGACGGGGAGGACCATGGGCTGCATGAGTTCGGAGCCGCGGCCGGTGGCCCAGAGGACGGGGATGAGCGAGAGCATCGTCGTGGCGTTGGTCATGATCGCGGGGCGGCGGCGGCGGAGGCCGGCGTGGAAGACGCGGGCGTGGACCTCGGCGACGTCGCGGGGGGGAGTTTTGAACTGCTCCTGGATGTAGGTGCCGAGGAGAATGCCGTCGTTGAACATGACGCCGAGGAGGACGATGAAGCCGACGATGACGGCGGTGGTGAGTTCGGCGCCCCACCACCAGACGAAGAAGAAACCGCCGGCGGTGGTGACACTGGCGTTGGCGAGAATGATGATGCTCGTGATGAGCCAGGAGCGCGTGCCGATGTAGATCAGGATAACCATGACGCCGAGCGAGGCGGCGATGATCCAGCGGAGGGAGGCGTCGGCTTTGAGTTTTTGTTCGTAGCGGCCGACCCAACGGAAGGTGGCGCCGCGCGGGAGTTCGAGCTGGCCGGCGGAGAGGGCGGCGCGGAGGCGGGCGTCGGCGTCGCGGACGACCTCGACCTCGCCGCGGCCCTGGGCGTTGAGGAGGACGTATTGGGTGCGTTTGCCGGCTTCGGAGCGGATGGCCATCGGGCCGATGGTGGAGGTGAGGCCTTGCTCGCTCGGACGCTCGCTGATGACGGAGACGGAGAGGGGGGGACGCGGAGAGGGGGAGAG
>JBIKOK010000377.1:0-4069 GCA_044358025.1 Opitutaceae bacterium | reverse complement strand
TCCTCCCTCCAGCGCTCATCAATCTCCCTCCCGCGCTCACCAATCTCCCTCCCTCGCCTCCTCAACCCTTCCTCCCGCGCCCCTCAATCCTCCCTCCCGCACCTCTCAGTCCTCCCTCCCGCACCTCTCAATCCTCGGCATTTTCGGGGCATTTCCCGCTTTCCTATAATTCCCCCTTGCCTTAAAGCGACTAGGTCTCATTAGCAGCGAGCCATGTTTCCGAGTGTTTGCTCCCTTCGATCCGCCCGGTGCGCCGCGCTCATTGCGCTCGCCACGGTCGCCGGGATTGCGCGCTTCGAACCCTCCTCGCCGTCGCAAACCGACGCCGACCCCACGTCCCCCGCCTCCTCGCTCACGGCCCCACGCCACCGGACCCACCTTCATCCCTGCGTTCTGCTCGCCCACTTCGTTCGCTTCTATCGCAACGCCTTTTTCCCACCGGCCCTCCCCGGCTCCACGCCCGGCGAACGGCTGGCCCTCGCCGCGTACGTTCCGCCGCATGGCTGGGCCCCCGGCACGCCCCCCTCCCCCAGCTGGCCCACTGGCCTCGCGGCATCCCCTCGCCCCTTCGCTCACGCACCCGACGTCTCCCCGCTTTCAGTTCGTCGTTACCTCATC
This sequence comes from Opitutaceae bacterium, assembly GCA_044358025.1. Taxonomy (GTDB): domain Bacteria; phylum Verrucomicrobiota; class Verrucomicrobiia; order Opitutales; family Opitutaceae; genus GAS368. The sequence continues at coordinate 3,451 of JBIKOK010000377.1, read as the reverse complement.
CCCTTCCCCGTCGGCCCTCCGGCGCAACCGACCACTCCACCCCACCGCGCGGACGGCACTTCGGTGCGACCCAACCTCTCCGCTCGTTGCCCGTGTGCTCCGTCCGTCGCCCTCGTCCGTCTGTTTCCCGTTGCGCGCCCAGCACGCCGTAGTTTTTCCGGCCAACCGTTGACCGCCGGCCCTTTCCGCCCGAGTTCCGCCCTGCGCGGCGAACCGGCTCCGCTCCCCGACCCCGTCCGCTTCCCGCCGCCGCTCGGCGCGTCCGGACGCCGTGGACCGCACCTTTTCCCTTTCGCCCTATGACGACCACCGCACCCACCTTGCCTCGCCTGCTCGCCTTGGCGGCGCTCCCGCTCGGCCTCGCCGCCGCCGCGCTCGCCCAAACCGCGACAACCCCCAGCTACCTGCCGACCAAGGAGGAAACCGTTCACCTCGAAAAATTCCTCGTGAACGACCAGCGCGAAAGTTCCTACGCCAGCCGCCGCAGCGTCACCGCCACCAAGACCGACACGGCCCTCATCGACGTCCCCCACTCCCTCACCGTCGTCACCCGCGAACTCATCGACGACCAGGCCATGCACAGCATCGGCGACGTCACCCGCTACGTGCCCGGCGCCGGCCTCGCCCAGGGCGAGGGCAACCGCGACACGCCCGTTCTCCGCGGCAACGCCACCACCGCCGACTTCTTCGTCGATGGCGTCCGCGACGACGTCCAATACTTCCGCGACCTCTACACCGTCGACCGCGTCGAAGTCCTCAAAGGCCCGAACGCGATGATCTTTGGCCGCGGCGGCTCCGGAGGTCTCATTAATCGCGTTACCAAGCAGGCCAACGGCACCCCGACCCGCGAACTCGCCCTCACCGCCGGCGCGTGGGACCAGTATCGCGCCACCCTCGACCTCGGCGCCGCCGCCACGCCCGCCCTCGCCTACCGCGTCACCGCCCTCGTCGAAGATTCCGCCAGCTACCGCGACGACGTCACGCTCCGCCGCTTCGGCCTCAATCCCTCCCTTGCCTGGCGCATCGCCCCGCAGACCACCGTCCGCGCCGGCGTCGAACACTTCCACGACGAGCGCACGGCCGACCGCGGCGTATCCTCCTTTCAAGGCCGGCCGGTGCACACCTCCGCCGCCACCTTCTTCGGCGATCCCGCGCAAAGCCCCGCCCGCACCACCGTCAATTCCGCCTACGCCGTCCTCGACCATACGTTCGCCCACCGCCTCACTCTACGGAACCATACCCGCTTCGGCCGCTACGATAAATTCTATCAAAATGTCTTCCCGGGCGCCGTGAACGCCGCCGGCACCAACGTCGCCCTCTCCGCCTACAACAACGCCACCGAGCGCGACAATCTCTTCAACCAGACCGACCTCGCCGTCCCGTTCGCCACCGGCTCCGTCCGTCACCAAATCCTCGCCGGCCTCGAACTCGCCCGTCAGGCCACCGACAACCTTCGTCTCACCGGCTATTTCACCTCGCTCAGCCCGACGACCACCGCGATCACCGTCCCGCTCGCCCGCCCGCGTACCCACCTCCCCCTCACGTTTCTCCCCGGCGCCACCGACGCCCACAACCACGGCATCGCCCACACCGCCGCGATCTACGCGCAGGACCAGATCACGCTCCTGCCCCGGCTCCAGGCCCTCGCCGGCCTCCGCCTCGAATCCTTCACCGTCGATTTCCTCGACCGCCGCACCGGCACCACCGTCGCGAACACCGACCAGCTCGTCTCCCCGCGCGCCGGCCTGATTTACAAACCCGCCGCGGCCCTCTCCCTCTATGCGAGCTACAGCGCCGCCTTCGTGCCGCGCGCCGGCGAACAGTTGTCGTCCCTGACCCTCACCAACCGCTCCCTCGCTCCGGAGAAATTTTCCAACTACGAACTCGGCGCCAAGTGGGATCTTCACCCCGACCTCGCCTTCACCGCCGCCGTCTACCGCCTCGACCGCCGCAACGTCGCCGTCAGCGATCCCACCGATCCGACCAAATCCCTCCTCGTCGACGGCCAACGCGGCACCGGCCTCGAACTCGGGCTCACCGGCCGCCTCACCCGCAACTGGAGCGTGGTCGGCGGCTACGCGTATCAGGACGGCACCCTCCGCGCGACGCAGTCCGCCACCGTCGTCGCCGGCGCCCGCCTCGCCCAACTCCCACGCCACACCTTCTCCCTCTGGAATCGCTACGACTGCAAGGCCCGGTGGGGCCTCGGCATCGGCATCCTCTACCGCGACGAACTCTTCGCGTCCACCGACAACACGGTCCGCCTTCCGGGCTTTGTCCGCTTTGACGCCGCACTCTTTTATCGCTTCAACGCCCGCCTGCGCGCCCAGCTCAACCTCGAAAACCTCCTCGACCGCACCTACTATTCCTCCGCGCACAGCAACACCAACCTCACCCCGGGTTCGCCCCGCGCCCTCCGCCTCGGCGTCACCACGCGCTTTTGAACGCCCACGATCCCCGCCCACCCGCGTCCCCTCCTCCGATGTTTCGTCAAATCGTCTTCTGGCTCCACCTCATCGCCGCACTCATCTCCGGCCTGGTGATCGCGATCCTGTGCTTCACCGGCACCGTCCTCGCGTTTGAGAAGCAGTGGGTCGCGTGGTCCGAGCGCGACGCCCGCCAAATCTCCCCTCCCTCCGCCGATTCCACCCGCCTGTCGCTCGACGAACTTCGCGCGCGACTCCGCACGGCTCACCCCGACGCCCGCCCCACCTCGCTCATCGTTCAACGCGAGCCCACCGCCGCCGTCGCGGTCCTCGTTAGCCGAGGCGGTCCGTACTACCTCGATCCCTACACCGGCGAAATCCGCGAGCCTGCCTCGAAAGCCGTGTCCGCTTTCATGCAGACCATGGTGAGTTGGCACCGCTATCTCGGATTCGCCGGCGAGACCTCGCGCCCGCGCGGCAAACTGGTCAACGGCCTCGCCAATCTCGCCTTCACCTTCCTCGCGATCTCCGGCCTCATCCTTTGGCTGCCGCGCATCTGGTCGTGGCGCGCCGTCCGCCCGTCCCTCTGGTTTCGGCCAAACCCCAGCTCCCGCGCTCGCGATTTCAACTGGCACAACACGATCGGTTTTTGGTCCGCCCCCGTCCTGATCGCCCTCACCCTCACCGCGCTCCCGATTTCCTTCCGTTGGGCCGGCTCGCTCCTCTACACGCTTACCGGCACACCGCTGCCCGCCTCCGGCCCACAAAGCAGTGGCGCCGCCCCGCCCGCCGCCACCGTGGCCGCCCCTGCCGCCGGTACACCGCACGTCTCCGCCGATTTGCTTCTCGCCGCCGCCCAGTTCACGCTCCCGGCGTGGGAGACGATCACGCTCCGCTTCCCCGCTGCCGGCGCGGCCCAGCCGGCCACCCTCGCTGTCCGCGAATCTGCCACTTGGCCGCGCACCGCCGTCACCACGCTCCAATACGATCCCTTCACCGCGCAGCTCCTGCGCCGCGATGGCTAC
>JBIKOK010000378.1:0-4069 GCA_044358025.1 Opitutaceae bacterium | reverse complement strand
ACCGGTCTCGAACACGACGAACTCGGCCATCCCACCGGCAGCTCCAAGCTCCACACCCAGATGACCGCCAAGCGGCGCGACAAGATCAAGCAGCTCGCCGCCACCCTCCCCGCCCCCGAACTCAGCGGTGACTCCGGCGGCGAAGCCCTGCTCGTCACCTGGGGCTCCAACTGGGGCCCCGGCCGCGAAGCCATCGACCGCGTGCGCAAAGTCGGCATCAAGGCCGGTCACCTCCACCTCCGTCACCTCAACCCGTTTCCCCCGGGTCTCGCCGCCACCTTCGCCCGCTACCACAAGATCATCGTCGCCGAGATCAACGACGAGGGCCTTTACGGATACGGGCAACTCGCCATGATGCTCCGCGCCGCCTACGCGAATCCCGCCATCGAGAGCATCACCAAAACCGACGGCCTCACCTTCAAAGTCAGCGAGATCGTCTCCGGCATCTCCAAACACGTCGAAAGCCAGGCCCTCGACGCCTCCCTCGGCGTCTCCCACCGCAGCCCCCTCGCCGTCCAGCCCTGAGCGCCCGGTCCCTCCACCCTCCCCCCCTCACCTCTCCGCTCCTTCCATGTCCACCGCTCTCGCCACCCCGCCCCCCGCGCCCGGCGCCCCGCTCACCAAAAAAATCCTCACCGCCGACCACCCCACGTGGTGCCCCGGTTGCGGTGACTTCGCCGTCCTCGCGTCGTTCTACCGCGTCCTCGAAAAACTCCAATACCCGCACGAGAAGATCGTCACCTTCGCCGGCATCGGCTGCTCCTCGCGCTTCCCGTATTTCGTCAACACCCACGGCGGCCACTACATCCACGGCCGCGCCCTGCCCTTCGCCGCCGGCATCAGCCTCGGCAACGAAGACCTCCACGTCTTCGTCTTCGGCGGCGACGGCGACGGCTTCTCCATCGGCGGCAACCACCTCGTCCACACCGCCCGCAAAAACGTCAACCTCACCTACGTCATCATGGACAACTCCGTCTATGGTCTGACGAAGAAGCAGACGTCCCCCACCTCCCCGATCGGGTTCAAAACGAAAACCGACCCCACCGGCGCGATCGACCAGCCGATCAACCCGATGCGCACCCTCCTCAACACCGGCGCCACGTTCGTCGCCCGCAGCCACGCCACCCAGGTCAACCACATGGTCGAAATGATGACGCGCGCCGCGAAACACCCGGGCTTCTCCGTCGTCGAGATCCTCTCCGAGTGCGTCGAGTTCTACGCGGGCGCCTTCGACTCCTCCATCCCCCGCAAGGGCGGCACCTGGTCGCTCATCCAGGAAAAGAAAAACGACGGCACGCCCGAGGACGCCGACCGCCACGACGTCACCGACGAGGTCGCCGCGTTCAAACTCGCCGGCCAGGCCTGGCCCGGCTCCTTCGGTGTCTTCTACGAAAGCAACGCCCGCAAAACGAAAAACGTCCTCGAAGCCGAGCTCGTCACGAAGGCCCGGGAGCGCACGAAAAACGCCTCCGATCTCCAGCTCCTCCAGAGCACCTTCTCAAAAATGCGCTGAGCCTCCGCACGGAGCGGCGGTTTCCCCACCGCCGACAGAGAAAAGGGCCGGTCACCCGACCGGCCCTTTTTCGTGTCCAAAATTCACCACCCACACCCCGCGCGACCCGCCTACGCCCATCCGCTTCCGTCACCCCACCACTCCCGCCACCGCGACCCGCTCCCGTAGCCGCGCCGGTTACGGTGCGGTCCTGGTCTCAACCCCACGCCTCCAACCCCACGCCTCTTTTTGACCCCATTTTTTTGACAAAACCGCTCGCGTCTTCCGGCCTCACGCATCCTGCCAGAATCAGTCAGAAAGATGGGGGCAGAAAAACCCCACGCCACGGCCGCCGCGCATCGCCCTCCGTTTCCGCGCCCCGCCGCGCCGAAATCCGTCGCCCCGCCGAATCCCGTCCCCGCGCCGGTGACGGTGCGGGCCGCTACCGCGCATCCAGCGGACTCCGCACGCCCAGCCCCGGTTTCTGCATCACGTGCGTGTAGATCTGCGTCGTCTCCACGCTCTCGTGCCCGAGCAGGTCCTGCAGCGTGCGGAGATCCGTCCCGCCCTCCAGCAGATGCGTCGCGAAACTGTGCCGCAGCACGTGCGGCGTCACCCGCTTGTCCAACCCCGCCCGCTCCGCTGCCCAGCGGATGTTGTTCTGAAACGTGCTGTCGATCACGTGGTGCCGGCGCCGCAGTTTCGAGACCGGATCGACGCTGGTCTCCCGCGAGGGAAACACCCACTGCCAGGCCCACCGCTCGCCGGCCTTCGGATATTTTCTGGCCAGCCCTTCCGGCAACCACACGCCCGGGAGCCCCGCCGCCCGATCCTCGGTCCACCACGTCTTCACCTCTGCCAAGTGCGCCTGCAACCGCTCCACCAGCTTTTCCGGCAGCACCGTGATCCGGTCCTTGTCGCCCTTGCCGCCCAGGACCCGCAACTGCCCGCGTTCGAAATCCAGCTGCTGCACGCGCAGCCGCAGCAGCTCCATCAGCCGCAGCCCGCTGCCATACATCAGCTCTGCCATCAGGCGCGGTCCGCCTTCCAACTCGGCAAACAGCCGGGCGCATTCCTTCCGGCTCAGCACCACCGGCATCCGCACCCGCGGGGCCGCCCGCCGATACCGGATCTTCCCCAGCGGCCGGTGCAACGCCTCCTGCATCAGAAACACCAGCGCGTTCAACGCCTGCTTCTGCGCCGAAGGACTGGCCCGACGTTCCACCGCCAGCGCGGAGAGAAACGCCGCGACCTCCTCCGCCCCAGCGGCCTCCGGCGGGCGCGGACGCAAGAACTCCGCAAACTGCGCCCCCCACATCCGGTAAGTCTCCTCCGTGCGCCACAAGAACCCCCGCGCCCGCGACGCCGCGATCAAAGCGCGCTCCCAGTCCGCGCCCCCCAGATCCGTCGCCGCGCGCGGCGGCACGTCGCCCCGCCGTGGCCGGGCCGCGGCTTCTACCGGAGCGGGCGGGCAGGTCCCGGCGCCCTCGTTCGCTCGCACGCCCACGCCTGCCCCGTTCCCGCTTTCCCGCCGCCCGCCGGCCATCCCGGGGCTTTCCGGCACGCTCTGCGACCATGTCTCCCCCGGCTTCCCCTCGGACTCCGCCGCGTCCCACTCGCGCTCCGCGCCCTCCCGCCGGGCTTCGTGAAAAAACCAGACCAACGCCGGCCGCGCGGCCGCGTTGCCCGCCCCCGCGAGATGCTCGCGGATAAGCCCCACCGACACCGGGACGTGCCGCTCCTTGCAGAGCTTGAGCAACGTCAAAATCGCCCGCCGATGCCGCTCCTTGGTCTCCGGCGCCAGCTCCGCCCGCGCCAACGCCTGTTTCCAACCCGGAAAACTGATCGCCGCCCGATCCGCGGAATCCTGCGAAGAGTTCGTCATGGGCCGAGTAAGGTGAAGAGCGGGCTTGAGATCAAATTAGATAGGCCTTACTCGAAAATTTTCGGTCTTGCGGTGGATGAATTTACGCCGTTTCCTCGCCCCCATGTCACGCTGCCCAGTAAGCCAAACGACTAAGGGCGAATAACACTGTTCGGCAAAAAAATACATGCGTTCGATCATTCAAATTTTCGAGTGGCCCGCAGTCACGATCGACCCACTGGTGCATGAAAGCGAGTCGGAAGGCTTTCGATTCGTGCGGCGTTTGCGGGATGAATGGCTTTCAGGTGCGAACTGTTTTTCGAATGCCGGGGAGGCCTTCTTTGGCGTGACCGAAGATGGGCGTCTGCTTGCGATTGGCGGCATCAATCAGGAATCGGAAGATTGTGGGCGACTCCGAAGGTTCTATGTAAAGAAAGATGCCCGACGAATTGGAGTCGGCCGCATCTTGGCGGATCACATCGTTCAGTTTGCCTCCGGGCATTATTCCCGAGTGCTACTTAAGACCGATACGGAAGCGGCTGATCAGTTTTATGTTTCGCTAGGGTTTGTTCGTCTAGCCAATAACGAACGTGCTACTCACTTGCTTGATTTGAAAAAGAAGCCGAACCCGGAGAGTTGTGTGACGCGCAGCCGTCACACGACTCCTGTTGAACAAGCCCACGACTGACGGCGGCAGTTGGCAACGCGGTGCG